>NZ_CP119133.2:8643982-8952279 GCF_001636945.3 Streptomyces sp. FXJ1.172
CGTTGGTGCCTCCGCCGGTTGTGCCGGTGGTGGTGCCGCCGTTGCCGGTGGTGCCGCCGAGGAGTCCGCCGCCGGTCGTGCCGCCGGTCGTGCCGGTGGTGGTGCCGGTGGTGTCGGTCGGGCTCGGGGCGGGGCACTGTTTCTTGTGGTGGCGGCAGGCTCCGGTGGAGGGGCTGGGCTTGGCGGGTGTGCTCGGGTGGGGGTGGGTGTGCTGCGGGTGGCGGTGGGGGTGGGCTGGGGGGCGCCGGGTTCGTTGCTGCCGTGGCCGAGCGGGGGTGCGGGCGGGAACTGCTGGACGGGCTGTCCCTGGAGGGCGGCGGTCATGTAGGCGGTCCACACCTCGGTGGGCATGTCGGCGCCGAAGACCTTGGAGAACCCGCCGACGCCCTTCATCGACTGCAGGCCGGAGTTCTTCGGGTCCTCCTTGAACATGGCGACGGAGGTGACCAGTTGCGGGGTGTAGCCGATGAACCAGGCGGACTTGTAGTCGTCGGTGGTGCCGGTCTTGCCGGCCGCCGGGCGGTTCAGGGCTTGCGCGTTGGTGCCCGTTCCGCTCTTGACGACGCCCTGCAGGACGTCGGTGACGGTGCCTACGGTGGAGGCGGGCATGGCCGTGGTGCCTTTGGGTTTGTCGAAGCCGGGCAGTGGCTGGCCGCCGGCGATGACCTTGGTCACCGAGTACGGCTCGTGCTGGACGCCGTTGTCGTCGAAGGTGGCGTACGCGTCGGCCATGCGGATCGCGGAGGGGGTGGAGGTGCCGATGTAGAAGCCGGGGGTGTCGTACTGCAGGCTCTTGCGCAGCAGGCCCGCCTTGAGGGCCTCGCCCTCCACGTTGTCGTAGCCGACGTACTCGCCGAGCTGGACGTAGGGGGTGTTGACGGACTGTTCCATGGCCTTGCGCAGGGTGATGTAACCCCATTTCGTGGGGACGTCGTTGCGCTGGTGGAGCAGGCCCGAGGGGTCGGAGGGATCCGGCATCTGCCGGCCCTGCTGGTCCTTGACGGTGATGCCGTCGTCGCCGTCGAACTTGGAGTCGGGGGTGATGGGCTGGGGCGCCTGGCCCGGGGAGAGCACGGCGCCGTGGTCGAGGGCGGCCGCCAGGTCCAGGGGCTTGAAGGTGGAGCCGACCGGCACACCGGTGGCGTCCGCGTTGTCGGTCCAGTGGCCCTTGTCCCAGCCCGCCCCGCCGTACAGGGCCACGACCGCGCCGCTGGACGGGTCCAGCGAGGCGGCACCGACCTGGACGTCCTTGTCGGCCGCGCGGCGGGCGGGGTCGAGGTGCTTCTTCTGCATCGCCGCGACGGACGCCGCCAGCGCGTTCACCTTCTTCTTGTCGAAGGTGGTGTAGATCTGGTAGCCGCCGTGGCCCAGCTGCTGGTCGGTGAGCGAGGAGTGGGCCTGGACGTACTTCTTCGCGGTGTCCACCAGGTAGCCGGTCTGCCCGGACATCCCCGCCGAGGGGGTGTACGCCTTGGGCGTGGGGAAACCGGCGGCCAGGTACTGCTGCTCCTGCGCCTGGCTGATCTTGTTGATGGTGGCCATGCGGTCCAGGACGTACTTCCAGCGGGCCTGGGCCTGGGCCCTGGCCTGGGGGTCGGTGTCGGCGTGCATCAGCAGGCTCGGCTCGTTGACCGCGGCGGCGATGAACGCGCCCTGGCTGACGGTCAGTTCGGAGGCGTGCTCGTGGTAGTAGGCGCGGGCCGCGGCCTCGATGCCGTAGGCGTCGCGGCCGTAGTAGCAGCTGTTGAGGTAGCCCTGCAGGATCTGCTGCTTGGACATCTGGCCACCGATCTTCAGGGAGATCATGATCTCCCTGAGCTTGCGGGTGACCGACTGGTTCTGGGAGAGGTAGGTGTTCTTCACGAACTGCTGGGTGATGGTGGACCCGGACTGCACCTCGCCGCCGGTGGCCATGTGGTAGACGGCGCGGAGCATGCCCTGCGTGTCGACGCCGGGATCGGTGTAGAAGGTGGCGTTCTCCGCGGCGAGGAAGTCCCACTGCACCAGCTTCGGCACCTGGGCCAGGTCCACGTTCTGCCGGTTGGTCGAGCCCTGCGTGGCCATCACCGAGCCGTCGGACCAGTAGTAGGTGTTGCTCTGCTGCTGGGTACTGGGATTGGCACTCGGGATCGTCGTCGTCGCATAGGCGTACCAGAACAGACCGACGAAGGCGCCGAAGAGCACCACGAAGGTGCCCAGCACCTGCTTCCACGAGGGCAGCCACCGCCGAAAGCCGCGCTTGGGCGCGCTCGCACGGCCCGCGCGTGCGCGCCGACCGCTGCGCGGGGCATCCGCGCGTGGCGCGTCCGCGCCCTGGCGGCGCGCTCGTGCGCCCCCGGTCTGGGCCGCTCTGCGCGCCGCGGCACGGCCGCCGTCCCGTACGCCGTCCGGCCGGGACGCTCCGGTCCCCTCGGACGGCCTGCGCCGGTGTCCGCTCATGCTCGCCACTCCTCAGCCAGGAACAGGCAGCCCGCCATTGCGAAGCCGACCCGCCCCGCAGTGCTGCGCAACGGAGGACTGGCCTGGGGCGGACTGACACACCTGGAGTTGTCCTACGAGCTGTAAGGCTAACCGGCGCCCGCCGCGCGCCAGCAACCTCCCCTCGGCAAAGTCCCGCAACGCCCGGCGACGGGCGTGCTGCGCGCACGGAAGGGACAGGAAGGCCGGGCATGGCTCACGGCGGCGGTGGCGAGCACGCCGACCGCAGGGAGCGGGCGCATGGCTGCGCGCGCATCTCGTCGGTGCCATGAAGAACGGGTCGGCGTCGGCCTTGGTGTCCATGCTCTCGCCCGTCCGGGTGCCGTCGAGTCCCGGGGAGAGGGGGACGATCGCCGCGGGCATCAGAGTGTGGTCGGCCAGGGGACCGTGGTCTCGGTCGGGGCGCCGTAGTCGATGCCGGGGACGTTCCAGCCGTAGAGGCGGCCGACCTGGGTCCGGAACCAGGTGGTGGCGGCGAGTTCGGCGATCGTGTCGGTCGTGGCGGTGGCCCGGCGTTCGTGGACGGCGGCCTGGGCCTTGTCGTCCAGTTCCCAGCTGTCGAGACGGATCCGCTGCTGCTCGTCGAGTTGGAGCGGTGCCGCGCCGGTGAGTTGCTGACACAGCCTGGTGGCCTGCTGGGCGGTGCTGTGGAAGCCGTCGCCGAGGACGGCATGGAGGAGGCTGGTGTAGAGCGCGACGGAGGGGGTGGCGGTGGAGGCCTGCGTCACGGCCGCGCCCGCGACGACGGTGTGGGCCCCTCCGCCCAGCGGGGTCAGGCTCTGCTGCAGGTCACGTGCGGTGTCTTCGAGGTGCTGTTTGGCGCTTCCGATGGTTCCGGCCCGGTAGACCGGTGCGGTCAGTTCGGAGCCGACGTAGGAGAGCGCGACGGTGTGGAAGCCTTCGCGGATCAGGCCGCGGCCGGCCAGGGCGTCGGTCCACAGCCGCCAGTCCGCGCCGCCCATCACCTGCACCGTCGCGTCGCGCTCCGCCTCGGTGGCGGGCTCGAGTTCCAGGGAGCCGACGAGCGGGCAATCGCCGGGAATCTTGTCGGTGTCGTCGTGCTGACCGCCCGCCACCGCACCGGCGATCGCCGCGGCGAGCCGTGTCATGGGTGTGTGGCCCGTCAGACGCCGTAGTGAATGCGTCTGCCCGCCGGACCCGCTGGTCAGTAGCTGACGTGGAAGGTCGCGTCCTGCTGGTCGGTGGCGGTGGAGACCGGATCGATCCGCAGGACGTAGTCCGAGTGGCGGATGTAACGGGTGGGGTGGTTGTACGACCGGAAGGACGCCCAGCTCGCGTCGGCGAGGCCCGCCGTGCGGTAAAAGGTGGCGTCCGCCGCGAACGTGGACGTGCCGTCGTTCACGTCGAGTTGGAGCTGGTAGGCGTAGTGCCGCAGGTAGCGGCCCGGGTAGTTGACCGACTGGAAGGACACCCCGGAACCGTCGGCGAGCCCCGGCACGAGCTTCCACAGCGAGTCGGTGTACGGGTCGAAGGGGTACTCGTCGATGCGGCCGACGAAGTCGGAGTGCCGGACGTAACGGGCGGGATAGTTGTAGGACTTGAGCCGGTTCCATTCGGGGGCACCCCACCGGGCCACGAGACGGTCGTACTCCGTGCTGCTGAGGGGCGTGATCCCGCAGTGTTTGGAGTTCACCGGCTGCGTATAGGTCTTCTGGTCGAGTGCGGTCCACGTCCCCGAGGACATGTCGGCGGTCTGCCAGGCGTAGAAGACGCCGTTGGGCGTGTAGGTGTCACCCCAGAGGAAGAACGTGTCGGCATTCTGGGACTTGACCAGGGTGGGCGCCTCGGTGCCGCCGTGGGCGACGGGTGTGCTGAACTCGGTGAAGCTGCCGGGATCGAGGCTCGTGGAGCGGGCGCCGACCAGCTTCTGGTCCTTCTTGAAATAGAGGTAGTTGACGCCGTTCACGCCCACGGCCATGTCTCCGTCGATCACGTCGTAGCCCGGGTCGAAGAAGACCTGGGGGGCCGAGACGGTGACGAAGTCCGTGGTGTAGTTGACCATGATCACGTTGTGGCCGCTGCCGTTGACCGCGCAGTAGATGAGGGCGTACCGGCCCCGCCCCGCGTCCCAGAACGCCTCCGGCGCCCAGGCATGGGTGTTCATGTCGTGCACCTTGAGCCGGTGGTAGCCGGTGAAGGTGTGCAGGTCGGTGGAGTTCCAGACATGGACGTACTGGCTGACATAGCTCCAGTCGGTGCCCTTCAGGTCGGTGGCGAGGACGACGAAGGTGCCGTCCTGCTTGCGCAGGATGAACGGGTCGCGCAGACCGAGTGCGCCCTCGGTGGGGGTGACGACCGGGTTGTTCTGGTTGAGCGGCATCCAGTTGAGCGAGTCCCTGCTGACGGCCAGGTGGAGGCCGTAGTCGGTGCCGGTGCCGTTGGGCGACTCGGTGAAGTACGCCATCGCATAGGCGGAGTCGGCGGCGTGGGCGGTTCCGGCCCCCAGGCTCAGGGCGCCCGTCATGGCCAGGGGAGTGGCGGCGGCCAGGCCGAGGAAGGCGCGCCGGGTGGGGGAGGGGTGGGGGTTCATGCGCACTCCGAGTCATCGCGTTCGACATATCGATCAGAGTTCGGGTGATCGGTCAGACGGTAAGGCTGGGTCATGTGCGCGTCAATCACTTGGACCGGACTTGTGTGGCGTCTGTGCGAGAAGTGTCCGTCGTCCGGCTTCGGCACACGGCCGGTTCGTCCGGGCCGCGGCGAACAGCCTCCGGTCGGTTCGTCCGGGCCGCGGCGATCAGCCTCTGCGGCATCAGGCCGCACCTTCCGCATCCGGGAGCAGCAGCACCGTGTTGGACACGGCACCGGCAGCGGCGTTCACGGGCGAGGCGCCGCAGGGATCCGCTTCGGGACCCGGGTGGCGGACATGGGCCCCCGCGGGACCTCTGTCGACAAGGAACGGGGACAGGACCAAGGGGACGCGGGCGGCTGTGCGGACACCGTCCAGGCTCCGGAACGGCATCCACGTGGTGTCGGGCACGAGCCGGCGCTGGAGGACGAGAGTCCGCCGGCTCGACTCCCGCGTCAGCAGTTCCCGCCACTGCCGCTCGCTGACCTGGTGTCCGGCGACGAAGCCCGCGCCTCCGCGCCCGGAGGAGGGCTTGAGGATCAGGTGGACCCGGTCCCGCGCGGCCTGTTCCAGGATCTCCCGGCGCTGCTCAGGGCTTTGCCGGGGCCCCAGCCAGGTCGTCCACGGCACATGCCGCAGGATCAGCTCACGGTCCGCCGGGTCGTACAGCTCCAGGTCCTCGTGCATCCAGGCCAGGACCTGCTTGGCGCTGAGCAGGCACGACGCTTCGGGGACGAACAGCCGCACGGTGCCGGCCAGGACCTGCTCGCGCAGCACGCCGATGGATCGCCGGTCCGCCACCACGCGCCCGGCGAACTGATTGAAGACCACGTCGATGCGGTCGCCGCCCGCCCACAACCCGCCTCCGGTGCCGCCGCGCATCTCGGACAGGTCCGCGACGGACACGTCCAGGCCCGCCGTCCTGGCGGCTTCCGCGGCCGGCTCCAGGTACCGGCGCAGCGCGCGCGGGTCTTCCAGCTTCGCCGCGAGGCCCGAGGTCGCGCGCCAGGTCGGGACGAGGGCTCTGCTGCGCCCGGTGCCGGACACCGGTACGGTCCGGGCCAGGGCGTTCGCCCGGGCGCGCAAGGTCGACGGGGGCTCTGCGAGGGTGCCGCCCGGCCAGCGCAGGGCGAACGCCGTCCCACGCTCCTCGAGGCGGGGGATCCAGTAGATGTTGGGGCCGATGTTCAGCTCGACGAACCAGGGCGTGCCGCCGACCAGGAGCGCGTCGGGTCGGGCCATGCGCAGCAGCGCGGCGGCGGACAGGCGCTGCGACGGGTCCAGCAGCGGCAGGTCGAACTGCTCGTCCAGGGCCCGGTGCAGCTCGCCCGCGGTCCCGGCTCTGCGCCGGCAGGCGAGCAGGGCGCAGCGCAGCACTCCGGCCGCCAGCGCGGTGAACCGGTAGTACTCCGCTTCGGACAGGACCAGCGGTCGCATGGCCTCCCAGCGGGTCGGCCGCGTCTCCGGCGCCCACCGGCCGGCCTCGGCGCAGCGGCGCAGGAATTCCGAGCGGGATCCGCCGGGCAGCCGGTCCCACAGATCCCGCAGGACCACGGCTTTCGGCCCGGACTCCACGTACGCCTCCCTCGGACGGCGGCGGTGCGGCGGTGCGCGGCCCGCGGCGCCCACCGTCCCGGTGCCCATCCTGCGGCTGCGGCCCGGGATGCGCACTCCGGCACGTACCGGAGTTCCGATCCTTGACCGCCGCTTCGGCCTCCGCGATGCTGTGTTGCGAAACGCGAGATGCGTGCCGTAATAGGCAACATCTTGCCTCGCTGTGAGCAGAGGAGTGGCCATGACCCAGCAGGTCCGTGCCGTCGTCGCGCGGAGCAAGGGCGCCCCTGTCAGCCTGGAGACGATCGTCGTGCCCGACCCCGGCCCGGGGGAGGCGTTGGTCAGGATCGAGGCCTGCGGGGTCTGCCACACCGATCTGCACTATCGCGAGGGCGGGATCAGCGACGACTTCCCGTTCCTGCTGGGGCACGAGGCGGCGGGCGTGGTGGAGGCGGTGGGCGAGGGCGTCACGGACGTGGCACCGGGCGACTTCGTGATCCTCAACTGGCGTGCCGTGTGCGGCCAGTGCCGGGCCTGCCTGCGCGGGCGGCCCTGGTACTGCTTCAACACGCACAACGCCGAGCAGAAGATGACCTTGCTCGACGGCACGGAACTGTCGCCGGCCCTGGGTATCGGTGCCTTCGCCGAGAAGACGCTCGTGGCGGCGGGGCAGTGCACGAAGGTCGACCGGACCGCCTCTGCCGCCGCCGCCGGACTGCTCGGCTGTGGCGTCATGGCCGGCATCGGCGCGGCCATCAACACGGGCAATGTCGGACGCGGCGACACCGTCGCCGTGATCGGCTGCGGCGGCGTGGGAGCCGCGGCGATCGCCGGATCGAACCTGGCGGGCGCGGCGAAGATCATCGCGGTGGACATCGACGACCGCAAACTGGCCACGGCGACGAGGCTGGGCGCGACCCACACCGTCAACTCCCGGCAGACGGACGCGGTCGACGCGGTGCGCGAGCTGACCGGAGGCTTCGGCGCCGATGTCGTCATCGACGCGGTCGGACGCCCGGAGACGTACCGGCAGGCCTTCTACGCCCGCGACCTCGCCGGGACGGTCGTGCTGGTCGGCGTGCCCACCCCCGAGATGAAGCTGGACCTGCCGCTGCTCGACGTCTTCGGCCGGGGCGGGGCGCTGAAGTCGTCCTGGTACGGCGACTGCCTGCCCTCCCGCGACTTCCCGATGCTCATCGACCTCTACCTCCAGGGCCGCCTCGACCTGGACGCCTTCGTCACCGAGACCATCGCGCTGGACGACGTGGAGAAGGCCTTCGAGCGGATGCACGGCGGTGACGTGCTGCGCTCGGTGGTGGTCCTGTGATGGCCGGTGTCCGCATCGAACGCCTCGTCACCTCCGGGACGTTCTCGCTGGACGGCGGTACCTGGGACGTCGACAACAACGTGTGGATCGTGGGTGACGACACCGAGGCGGTCGTCATCGACGCCGCTCACGACGCCGACGCCATCGCCGGGGCCCTCGGCGGACGCGCCCTGCGGGCGATCGTGTGCACCCACGCGCACAACGACCACATCGGTGCCGCGCCCGAACTCGCCGCCCGGACCGGAGCGCCTGTCCTGCTGCACGCCGACGATCTGGAGCTGTGGAAGCAGACCCATCCCGATCGTGCGCCCGACGCGGAGCCGGCCGACGGGCAGTCCCTCACGGTCGCGGGAGTGGAACTGACCGTGCTGCACACCCCGGGCCATACACCCGGGGCCGTGTGCCTGTACGCGCCGCGACTCTCCGCGCTCTTCAGCGGCGACACGCTGTTCGCCGGCGGGCCGGGGGCGACGGGACGGTCCTACAGCGACTTCCCGGCCATCGTCCGTTCCATCAGGGACCGCCTCCTGACCCTGCCGGGCGGCACCGTCGTGCACACCGGGCACGGCGAGACCACCACCGTCGGTGCCGAGGCACCGCATCTCCAGGAGTGGATCGACCGCGGCTTCTGACGGTCCGGCCGCCGACGAGCGGCCCCGCCGCGGTGCCGGACCTGCGTGTACGGCACCGGCGGCAGGGCCGTCGGCGCGCCCCGCGAGGCGCCTGTTTCCCCCTTGCTGACCTGCGCTTTCGCAGGCGCTGCGGCATGCCCGGAAATCGCCGTCGAACCCGGCGCAACCCGGCTTCCCGACGCCTTGACAACGCTTCAGGGCCGCCAGCAGACTGACGTTGCGCTCATCGCAATCCGTTTCGTTATACGCACCGAGGTGTCATGATGATTCCCGCGTGCCGTCTCGCGGATCTGCCGCGAGGCGAGGCCCACCGGCTCGACATCGACCCGCCCGTGTCGGTGTTCCACACCGACGACGGCGAGCTGTTCGCCATCGACGACACCTGCACCCACCAGGATGCGTCGCTCGCCGACGGCTGGCTGGAGGGCTGCGAGGTGGAATGTCCCCTGCACGCCTCGAAGTTCGACCTGAGGACCGGAGCCGTGGACGCGCCCCCGGCCAAGCTGCCGGTCCGCACCCACGAGGTCGTCGTCGAGGACGGCATGATCCACGTCCGGATCTCCACGGAAGCGCCCAACCTGCCGCCGTGCATCGCCGCCCGCCTGGCCGGGGGCCCCGCGTGAGGACCGTGGCCGTCGTAGGCGCCTCGCTGGCCGGTCTGTCGGCCGCGCGTTCGCTGCGCAAGCGGGGCTACGACGGCCGCCTGGTCCTCGTCGGCGAGGAACCGCACCGCCCGTACGACAGGCCGCCGTTGTCCAAGGAGTTCCTGGCCGGCACCATCGGCGAGGCCGAACTGGCGCTGGAACGGGACGAGGAGGACCTCGAGGCGGAGTGGCTGCTCGGCACCCGCGCCACCGGACTCGACCGCACCGGGCGGGCGATCCGGCTCGCCGACGGCCGCGCGATCCAGGCCGACGGCGTGGTCATCGCCACCGGCGCCGCCGCCCGCACCCTGCCCGGCACCGAGGGCCTCGCCGGAGTCCATGTGCTGCGCACGCTGGACGACGCCCGCGCCCTGCGGGACGAACTGGCCCGGGGCGGACGGGTGGTGGTGATCGGCGGCGGGTTCATCGGCGCCGAGGTCGCCTCCACGGCGTACGCCCTCGGCCTGGACGTCACTGTCGTCGAGGCGGCACCGACGCCGCTGGCCGGGCCGCTCGGCCGGGCCATGGGCGAGGTCGTCTCCGCCCTGCACACGGATCACGGGGTGCGCCTGCTGTGCGGGGTGGGCGTCAAGGGGCTGAGCGGGGAGCACCGGGTCGACGCCGTCCTGCTGGAGGACGGCCGCACCGTTGCCGCCGACACCGTCGTCGTCGGCGTGGGCGCGCGACCCTGTGTCGACTGGCTCGAGGGATCCGGCCTCGCGCTCGACAACGGCGTGACGTGCGGGGCCGACGGCCGCACGAGCGTGGCCGGCGTCGTCGCCGTGGGCGACTGCGCCAACTGGTACGACCCGCACACCGCGGCCCACCGCAGGGTCGAGCACTGGACCGGCGCGCTGGAGCGGCCGGACGCCGCGGTCGCCGCCCTGCTCTCGGGCGGTGCCACCCAGCCGGGTGTGCCCCGGCCCGCGTACTTCTGGTCGGACCAGTACGGCGTGCGGATCCAGTTCGCCGGCCACGCCGCCGGGGCCGACAGCGTCACGGTCGAGGAGGGCTCCGCCGGCGAACGCAGCTTCCTCGCGGTCTACCGGCGGGCGGGCCGGCCGGTCGCCGTGCTCGGCATGAACCAGCCACGACTGTTCACCCGCTGGCGCAAGCAGCTCGCCTCCGCGGCGACCGGGTCCTGACGTGTCCACGGACCGACGTACCGACGTACCGACGCCACGACGTTTCCCGAGGAGTGCACCGTGACCTCGACCAGCCTGCCGGACAGCCTGATCGCCACCCTCCCCGGCTCCGCCTACACGGACCCCGGCATCTTCGCCCAGGAACAGGAGCACATCTTCGAGGCGATGTGGTTCTGCGTCGCGCGCTCGTCCGACCTGGCGAAACCGGGCGCCTTCCGCACCGTCGACGTGGGCCGCGAGAGCATCCTCGTCACCCGCGCCCGGGACACCTCGATCCGCGCCTACTTCAATGTCTGCCGGCACCGCGGAGCCAGGCTCTGCACCGACGGGGCCGGCGAGGTCAAGCGCGCCTTCCAGTGCCCGTACCACGCCTGGACGTACGACCTGGACGGCAAGCTCGTCGCGGCGCCCAACCTCACCAAGATGCCCGACGTCGGCCGCACCGAGTACGGCCTCGTGAGCGTCGCCGTGCGGGAATGGCTCGGCTATGTCTGGGTGTGCCTGGCGGAGAACCCGCCCTCCTTCGAGGAGGACGTGATCGGCGAGGTCGTCAGCCGCCTCGGCGACGTGGAGTCGATCGAGCACTACGACATCGCGAACCTCTCGGTGGGCAAGCGGATCGTCTACGACGTGAAGGCGAACTGGAAGCTCATCGTCGAGAACTTCATGGAGTGCTACCACTGCGCCACGATCCACCCCGAACTCACCGAGGTGCTCCCGGAGTTCGCGGACGGCTACGCGGCTCAGTACTACGTCGGCCACGGCGCCGAGTTCGGCGCGGACGTCCGGGGCTTCACCGTGGACGGCTCCGAAGGGCTCGACCGCATCCCGTCAGTCGCCGAGGACCAGGACCGCCGGTACTACGCGATCACCGTAAAACCGCAGGTGTTCATCAACCTGGTGCCGGACCATGTCATCTTCCACCGTATGTACCCGACGGCGCACGACCGCACGGTGGTGGAGTGCGACTGGCTCTATCTGCCGCACGTGGTGGACAGCGGCAAGGACGTCAGCCGGTCCGTGGAACTGTTCGACCGGGTCAACCGCCAGGACTTCGACGCCTGCGAGCGCACCCAGCCGGGGATGGCTTCACGGCTGTACGCCAAGGGCGGAGTGCTCGTGCCCAGCGAACACCACATCGGAGCCTTCCACACGTGGGTGAACGAACGACTCGGTACGCGTCGGCCGGAGTGATGCGAAGGAGGGCTGCCGCCCCTGGCCCGCGTGAGCGGCGTACGCGGGCCGTGCGGCGGTCGTGCTGCGTGGGCTCAGCCCAGGTACCCCATCCGGTGGCTGATCTCCTCCGCGCCCTTGACCAGCACCGGAGCCAGCTCGTGCATCCGCTCCTCGGTGAACCGGTAGGCGGGTCCGGAGGCGCTGATGGACGCGATGACCCGGCCCTCCCGGTCCCGGATCGGCGCGGCCATGGCGTGCAGCCCGATCTCCAGTTCCTCCAGCGTCCAGGCGTAACCGCGCTCGCGGGCCTCGGCGAGGTTCTTCTCCAGCCTGGCCTTCGCGGAGATCGTGTGCGGGGTCAGCTTCTTCAGGCCGGCCTCCGCCAGCAGCGCGGCGCGCTCCTTGGCGGGCAGATGGGCCAGCATGATCTTGCCGCTGGAGGTGGCGTGCAGCGGGGTCAGCTGGCCGACCCAGTTGTGCGCCGTGACGGCGGCCTGGCCGCGCACCTGGTAGAGGTTGATCGCGTAGTGCTCCTGCATCACGGCGATGTTGACCGTCTCGCCGATCCCCTCGGCCAGTCGCTCGCACACCGGCCGGCCCTGCTGGGTGATGTCGATACGCCCCGTGACGGCGCCCGCCAGGCGGACGATGCCGAAACCGAGGGCGTACTTGCCCCGCTCGCCCGACTGCTCCACGAGGCCGCGCGCCTCCAGGGCACCGAGCAGCCGGAAGGCGGTCGACTTGTGCACGTCGATCTCGGCGGCCACCTCGCTCACGCCCGCCTCGCCGCGCTGGGCCAGGATCTCGAGGACGCTGATGGCCCGGTCGACGGACTGCACTCCGCCGGACTGCGACCCGCTGGTTTCGGTATCCGGACTGTAGTTGCTCATAGCGGAACTATACGCGCAGTAAACAACGCTCCTGCAAGTAACGCGGAGTGAACACAGATCTTACAAGTTGCGTTGTTCGCAACCTGGTGCGCATAGCGATACCCGTACTAGCATGCCGCGCGTATCGACGGCGCGAGCGAAGGTGAGGCACCATGGCTCCCCTGCACTACGACTTCGTCATCGTCGGCGGTGGATCGGCCGGCAGCGCACTGGCGAGCCGGCTCTCGGCCGACCCCGGGAACCGTGTGCTCGTCCTGGAAGCGGGCCGCTCCGACTACCCCTGGGACGTCTTCATCCACATGCCCGCGGCGCTGACCTATCCCATAGGCAGCCGCTTCTACGACTGGAAGTACGAGTCCGAGCCCGAACCCCACATGGGGGGCCGGCGCATCTACCACGCCCGTGGCAAGGTGCTCGGCGGCTCCAGCAGCATCAACGGCATGATCTTCCAGCGCGGCAACCCCATGGACTACGAGCGCTGGGCCGCCGACCCCGGCATGGAGACCTGGGACTACGCCCACTGCCTGCCCTACTTCCGCCGGATGGAGAACTGCCTGGCGGCCGACCCCGACGACGAGTTCCGCGGTCATGACGGCCCGCTGGTCCTCGAACGCGGACCGGCCACGAATCCGCTCTTCACGGCCTTCCTGGAGGCCACCCAGGAAGCGGGTTACGCCCCCACCGACGACGTCAACGGCTACCGGCAGGAGGGCTTCGCCAAGTTCGACCGCAATGTCCACCGCGGGCGCCGGCTCTCGGCCTCGAAGGCGTACCTCAAGCCCGCGATGAAGCGGCCGAACCTCACCGTGAGGACGCGGGCACTCGTCACCCGGGTGCTCTTCGAGGGCAGGCGGGCGGTCGGTGTCGAGTACCGGCGCGGCAAGGGCGCACCCCAGCAGGTCCGCGCCGGCGAGGTCATCCTGTGCGGCGGCGCGATCAACTCCCCGCAGCTGCTGCAGCTCTCCGGGGTCGGCAACGCCACCGAGCTGTCCGCCCTCGGCATCGACGTCGTCCAGGACCTGCCGGGCGTCGGTGAGAACCTGCAGGACCACCTGGAGGTGTACGTCCAGTACGCCTGCAAGCAGCCCGTGTCCATGCAGCCGTACATGGCGAAGTGGCGTGCCCCCTTCATCGGTCTGCAGTGGCTGTTCGGGAAGGGGCCCGCGGCCACCAACCACTTCGAGGCGGGCGGGTTCGCCCGCAGCAACGAGGACGTGGACTATCCCAACCTGATGTTCCACTTCCTGCCGGTCGCCGTCCGCTACGACGGCTCCTCGCCGGCCGGCGGCCACGGCTACCAGGTGCACGTCGGGCCCATGTACTCCGACGCCGTCGGATCGGTGAAGATCAGGAGCCGGGACCCGCGGCAGAAGCCCGCACTGCGCTTCAACTACCTCTCCACCGAGCAGGACCGCAGGGAATGGGTCGAGGCGATCCGCGTCGCCCGCAGGATCCTCAACCAGCCGGCGCTCGCCCCCTACAACGGCGGCGAGATCTCGCCGGGACCCGCCGTGGACACCGACGAGGAGATCCTCGCCTGGGTCGCCAGGGAGGGCGAGACCGCCCTGCACCCCTCCTGCACCTGCAAGATGGGCATCGACGAGATGGCCGTCGTCGACCCGCTGAGCATGCGGGTGCACGGACTGGAGGGGCTGCGCGTGGTGGACGCGTCGGTGATGCCGTACGTCACCAACGGAAACATCTACGCCCCGGTGATGATGACCGCCGAGAAGGCGGCCGACATCGTGCTCGGAAACGAGCCGCTGCCGCCCTCCAAGGCCGCGTACCACCGGCACCGCGACGCCCGGAAGCACGCCGGGTAGCCGGTGGGCGCAGAGGACCTGCGGGCGCTGCTCGCGGCGCCCGGGGACCGTGTACGCAGCCGTCGCCGGCCCCGTGCGGCGGGCGAAGCTGAACGCCTGAAACCGGGATCGGCCGACCCCTTGACGGGTGTCGGCCCATTCGGCCAGGGTGTTCCACCACAAGCAATGCAATGCACAATGCGCAACGAATTCTGCTCGAAGGGCGCGGCGCATGGCAGATCTGTATGTGGACGGACAATGGCGTGATCCGGTGGCCGGCGGCCAGCGGGAGATCCGCTGCCCCGCGGACGGCACGCTCGTCGCGAAGGTCTCGGAGGCCACCCGCCCCGACACCGGGACGGCGATCGCCGCGGCCCGGCGCGCCTTCGACGACGGCCCCTGGCCCCGCACCCCCGAGCGTGAGCGCGGCGCACTGCTGCTGCGCACCGCCGACATCCTCGAGCGCGACGCCGGGGAGTTCGCCCGCGCCGAATCCCTCGACACCGGCAAGCGCCTGGTCGAGAGCGAGTACGACATCGCCGACGTCGTCTCCTGCCTGCGCTACTACGGCGGCATCGCCGGCACCGGCGCCGGCCGGGTGGTCGACACCGGCCGCGACGACGCGCTCAGCCGGGTCACCTACGAGCCCGTCGGCGTCTGCGGCCTGATCACCCCCTGGAACTACCCGCTGCTGCAGGCCTCCTGGAAGGTCGCCCCGGCCCTCCTCGCCGGCAACACCCTCGTCCTCAAGCCCAGCGAGCTGACGCCCTCCACCTCGATCCTGCTGATGAAGGCGCTGGAGGAGGCCGGGCTTCCGGCCGGCGCCGCCAATCTCGTCCTGGGCGCCGGAGCCGAGGCGGGCGCGCCGCTCGCCGAGGACCCGGCCGTCGACATGGTGTCCTTCACCGGAGGCCTGCAGACCGGGCGGCACATCATGGCCACCGCCGCGGCGACGGTGAAGAAGGTCGCCCTGGAACTCGGCGGCAAGAACCCGAACGTGGTCTTCGCCGACGCCGACTTCGCCACCGCCGTCGACTTCGCGCTCACCGCCGTCTTCCTGCACTCCGGGCAGGTCTGCTCGGCGGGCGCCCGTCTGATCGTCGAGGACAGCCTGCACGACGCCTTCGTGGACGAGGTCGTACGCCGTGCCCGGCTCATCCGCCTGGGCGGGCCCTTCGACCCCCGGGCCGAGACCGGACCGCTGATCTCCGCGCAGCACCGGGAGAAGGTCGAGGCGTACGTCGCGGCCGGCCTCGCCGAGGGTGCCGTGCTGCGCTGCGGCGGCCGGCGCCCCGACGACCCGGCGCTGGCAGGCGGCTTCTACTACCCGCCGACCGTCCTGGACGAATGCCGGCAGGACATGCGCGTGGTGCACGAGGAGTCCTTCGGACCCGTGCTGACCGTCGAGCGCTTCCGTGACGAGGAGGACGCCGTCCGCATCGCCAACGACACGGAGTACGGCCTCGCCGGTGCCGTCTGGACCCAGGACGCGGGCAGGGCCCAGCGGGTCGCCCGCCGGCTGCGCCACGGCACCGTGTGGATCAACGACTACCACCCCTATGTGCCGCAAGCGGAGTGGGGTGGTTTCGGGCACTCCGGCGTGGGCCGTGAGCTGGGGCCGACCGGCCTCGACGAATACCGGGAGCCCAAGCACGTCTGGCAGAACATCCAACCCCGGCCGCAGCACTGGTTCCGCGGCTGAACGCCGAAAAGAGGTCGATCGTGACCCCAGCACAGACCGAGGTGTCGCGGCGGCGCGACACGTCCCAGGACCCCGAGGACCGCACCCCGGTCATCTCCGTGCGCCGGCTGTGGAAGGTGTTCGGGCCGAAGGCCGACGAGGTGCCCGGCTCGGCGGAGTTGTGCGGTCTCACCCGCCGCGAGCTGATGGACCGCACCGGCTGCACGGCCGCCGTACGGGACGTGGACTTCGAGGTGTCGCCCGGCGAGGTCTTCGTCGTCATGGGCCTGTCCGGCTCCGGCAAGTCCACCCTGGTGCGATGTCTGACCCGGCTGATCGAACCGACCGCCGGGGAGGTCGTCTTCGAGGGCGAGGACATCCGGGACGCCGATCCCAGGCGGCTGCGCGAACTGCGCCGCAGCAAGTTCTCCATGGTCTTCCAGCACTTCGGCCTGCTGCCGCACCGCAGGGTCGTGGACAACGTGGCGTTCGGCCTGGAGATACGGGGCATGGGCAAGGCCGAGCGCACCAGGAAGGCCCTGGAGGTCGTCGAACTGGTGGGCCTCGCCGGATACGAGAACTCCTACCCCGACCAGCTCTCCGGCGGTATGCAGCAGCGCGTCGGACTCGCCCGCGCCCTCGCCGGCGACCCCGACGTCCTCTTCTTCGACGAGCCGTTCTCCGCGCTCGACCCGCTGATCCGCCGCGACATGCAGAGCGAGGTCATCCGCCTGCACCACGAGGTCGGCAAGACCATGGTGTTCATCACCCACGACCTCTCCGAGGCACTCAAACTCGGCGACCGCATCCTGATCATGCGCGACGGCAAGATGGTGCAGTGCGGCACCGGAGACGAACTGGTCGGTGCACCCGCCGACGACTACGTACGCGACTTCGTCAAGGACGTACCCCGCGGTGACGTCCTGACCCTGCGCTGGATCATGCGTCCCGCGGAGCCCGAAGACGCCCTCGACGGGCCCGAGTTGGGCCCCGACGTCGTGGTGCGCGAGGCCACCCGGGCCGTACTGGCCGCCGAGAAACCGGTCAAGGTCGTCGAGCGCGGCAAGCTGCTCGGCATCGTCGGCGACGAGGAGATCCTCTCCGTCGTCGCCGGCCGGGAAGGCGGCGCGTGATGGCCGTCGCCGCCGACGCGACCGCGCCGGTCGCGACGATACGCAAGAAGGTCAGCCGTCCCATGGTGGTGGCGGGAATCCTGCTCGCCTGGCTGGTGCTCTTCGCCGTCCTGCGCGGCCGGCAGACGCTGACCCTCGCGGCGGCCGACCTCACCGCACTGCACCGCTGGCTGAACGACCTCAACGACAGCATCGGGGCCAACCGCAACTCCAACCCGCTGTTCCTCTACTTCTTCAACGAGATCCGGCTGGCCATCGACAACCTGGTGACCTTCGTCCAGTCCCTGATCTCCCAGCCCACCGGCACCCGGCCCGTCCCGCAGATCGGCTGGCTCGGCGTCGTCGGCGTCACCGGCTATGTCTCCTGGGCCGTGGGCAACTGGCGGGTCGCCCTGCTGGCCGTGGCCGGCTTCACCTTCTTCGGGCTGCAGGGGCTGTGGCAGGAGAGCATGGACACCCTGGCGCTGACCCTGTCCGCCGTCGTCGTGGCGCTGCTCATCGGCATCCCGCTCGGTGTGTGGGCCGGCCTGTCCGACCGGTTCAACCGGATCATGACGCCCTTCCTGGACTTCATGCAGACGATGCCGACCTTCGTCTACCTCGCCCCGCTCACCCTGATCTTCCTCATCGGCGGGGCTTCCGCCGTGATCACCACGGTGATCTACGCGGCACCGCCCGCCATCCGCATCACCGCGCACGCCATCCGCTCCGTGCCCGAGACCACCGTCGAGGCGGCCGACTCGCTCGGCGCGACACGCACCCAGCAACTGGTGAAAGTCCTGCTGCCGATGTCGAAGCGCACGGTCGTCATGGGCGTCAACCAGACCATCATGGCCGCCCTCGCCATGGTGACCATCGCCGCCCTGATCGACGCGCCCGGCCTCGGCAAGACCGTCGTCCAGGCGCTGCAGTCCCTCGATGTGGGGACCGCGTTCAATGCCGGCCTCGCCATCGTCGTCATGGCCATCGTGCTCGACCGGGTCACCACGGCGGC
Source organism: Streptomyces sp. FXJ1.172 (assembly GCF_001636945.3). NCBI lineage: Bacteria > Bacillati > Actinomycetota > Actinomycetes > Kitasatosporales > Streptomycetaceae > Streptomyces > Streptomyces sp. FXJ1.172. The sequence goes on from NZ_CP119133.2 coordinate 8,662,029, forward strand.
GGCCGGACGCGCCGAGGCGGCCCGCCGCACCGGCGGCCGCCTCCTGAAGTGGCGCCGGCCGCTGCTGGTGGCCGGCGGGATCGCGGCCGCCGTCCTGGTCTACCTGTCCCACACCTACGTCTGGGCGGCCGAGTTCCCCGGCAACGGCAGCACCGGCAGTCACATCGCGAGCGCGGCGGACACCGCCACCACCTGGCTGCAGGACCATCTCTCGGGACTGACCAACGCCCTGCGGGACGCCATCACCAACGGCCTGCTCAACCCCTTCCAGACGCTGCTCACCGACTCCCCGTGGTGGCTCGTCGGCATCACCCTGGTCGCGCTCGGCGCGGTGCTCGGCGGCCGGTGGGCCGCGGTGACGGCCGCCGTGTGCGTCGGGCTGCTGGTCGGTACGGGCGTGTGGTCGGACAGCATGACCACCCTCGCCTCGACCGCCGTGGCCACGGTGCTGGTGATGCTGCTCGGTGTCGTCTTCGGCGTGTGGATGGGACGCAGCCCGCTCGTGGACCGGCTGGTGCGGCCCACGCTGGACGCCGCACAGGTCATGCCGCCGTTCGTCTACCTCGTGCCGTTCCTGGCCCTGTTCGGCGCCACCCGGTTCACCGCGATCGTCGCGGCCGTCGTCTACGCGGCACCCGTCGCCATCAAGATCATCGCGGACGGTGTGCGGAACGTGCCCGAGTCCACCGTGGAGGCGGCCACTTCGGCCGGGTGCAACACCTGGCAGATCATCACCAAGGTCCAGCTGCCGATGGCACGCAGCGCCCTGACCCTCGCGACCAACCAGGGTCTGATCTACGTGCTGTCGATGGTTGTTGTGGGCGGCCTGGTAGGGGCCGGAGCACTCGGCTACGACGTCGTGGCCGGGTTCTCGCAGGGAGAGCTGTACGGCAAGGGGCTGGCGGCGGGGCTCGCCATCGTACTGCTCGGAGTCATGTTCGACCGGATCACTCAGGCTGCGGCACGACGCACCAGGGCATAAGGAGCACGACACCATGGCAAGACACTGGCGAGCCGGCGCGGCCGGCCTGGCCGTCCTCGGCCTCACCCTCACGGCCTGTTCGGGGGCGAAGGTCGGCGACAGCACCTCGGGCTCCAAGGCCTCGGGCGGCAAGTGCGGCACCTTCAACCTGGCCGTCAACCCCTGGGTGGGCTACGAGGCGGACGCGGCGGTCGTCGCGTACGTCGCGCAGCACGACCTCGGCTGCACGGTCAACAAGAAGGACCTGAAGGAGGAGATCGCCTGGCAGGGCTTCGGGACCGGTGAGGTGGACGCCGTCCTGGAGAACTGGGGCCATGACGATCTGAAGAAGAAGTACATGACCGGCCAGAAGACCGCCGTCGAGGCGGGCCAGACCGGAAACAAGGGCGTCATCGGCTGGTTCGTGCCGCCGTGGCTGGCCAAGGCCCACCCGGACATCACCGACTGGAAGAACCTCAACAAGTACGCGGCCGACTTCAAGACCTCCGAGTCGGGCGGCAAGGGCCAGCTCCTCGACGGCGACCCGTCCTACGTCACCAACGACGCGGCGCTGGTGAAGAACCTGAAGCTCGACTTCAAGGTGGTGTACGCGGGCAGCGAGACCGCGCTCATCCAGGCGTACCGGACGGCCGAGAAGAACAAGCAGTGGGTGATCGGCTACTTCTACGAGCCGCAGTGGTTCATGTCCGAGGTGCCGCTGGTCAAGGTGAACCTGCCGACGTACAAGACGGGCTGCGACGCCGACGCGGCCAAGGTGGCCTGCGACTATCCGGTGTACAACCTGGACAAGATCGTCAGTTCGAGCTTCGCCAGGTCGGGCAGCCCGGCGTACAACCTGGTGAAGAACTTCAACTGGACGAACGACGACCAGAACGCCGTGGCCAAGTACATCGCGGTGGACAAGATGTCGGACGACGCCGCGGCCAGGAAGTGGGTCGACGCGAACCCCGACAAGGTCAAGGCCTGGCTGAAGTAGCCGGAGCCGGGACGAGGCCGGTCGAACAGGCCCGGCGGGCGGTGCGCACCTGTGCGCACCGCCCGCCGGGCATCGCCTTGTTCCGGGCTGTTCTCCGACGTCACCGCCCCCTTGACACCCCTCTCGGCGACGGGCACATTGAGTTGCGCAGCCTGAATCAAGTTGCGCAGAAAGCAACTGGACCGGTCTCAAGTTCGGAGGTTGGGCGATGGCGGGACCCCGAGTGGTGATCATCGGAGCGGGTGTCGTGGGAGCGGCCCTGGCGGACGAGATCTCCGCACGCGGCTGGACCGAAGTGACCGTGGTCGACCAGGGCCCCCTCCCGGCCACCGGGGGATCCTCCTCGCACGCCCCGGGCCTGGTCTTCCAGACGAACCCCTCGAAGACCATGACGGAGCTGGCCCGCTACACCGTCGAGAAGTTCTGCTCCCTCGAGGTCGACGGTGAGCCCTGCTTCCTCCAGGTCGGCGGCCTCGAGGTGGCGACCAGCCCCGAGCGCCTCGCCGAACTGCACCGCCGCCACGGCTGGATCACCGCCTGGGGTGTCGAGGCACGCCTGCTGACTCCCGACGAGTGTGTGGAGCAGCACCCACTGGTGAACCGGGACAGGGTCCTCGGCGGCCTCCTCGTCCCCACCGACGGCCTCGCCAAGGCCGTCCTCGCCGTCGAGGCACAGATCCGCCGGGCCACCGAGCGCGGTGTCCGCTTCCTCGCCCGCCACGAGGTCCTGGACGTGCGGCAGAGCGAGGGCCGGGTCACCGGCGTGGTGACCGACCAGGGCGAGCTTCCCGCCGACATCGTCGTGTGCTGCGCCGGCATCTGGGGCCCGAAGATCGCCCGCATGGCCGGGATGAACCTGCCCCTCACCCCGCTCGCCCACCAGCTCGCCTGGACCGGCCCGGTCCCCGCCCTGGCCGGCCAGACCGAGGAGGCGGTCCGCCCGATCCTGCGCCACCAGGACGCCGACCTCTACTACCGCGACCGCTTCGACGGCCTCGGCATCGGCTACTACGGCCACCGCCCCATGCCGGTCTCCGCCGACGACATCCTCTCCGTGGACGAGGCGGAAGAAATGCCCTCGGTCATGAAGTTCACCGAGGAGGACTTCGAGGAGGCCTGGACCGAGACGAAGTCCCTGCTGCCCGCGACCCGCGAGGCCAAGGTCGAGGAGGGCATCAACGGTCTGTTCTCCTTCACCACCGACGGCTACCCGCTGCTCGGCGAGTCCCCGGACGTCCAGGGCTTCTGGGTCGCCGAGGCCGTGTGGGTCACCCACTCGGCGGGCGTCGGCCGGGCCGTCGCCGAATGGCTGGTCGACGGCCACTGCTCCTCGTTCGACCTGCACGAGTGCGACGTCAACCGCTTCGAGCCGCACCAGCTCTCGCCGGAGTACGTCCTGGCCCGCGACTGCCAGAACTTCGCCGAGGTCTACGACATCCTCCACCCCCTCCAGCCCTCCGGAAAGCCGCGCCCGATCCGCACCAGCCCGTTCTACGCCCGCCAGCAGGAACACGGCGCGTTCTTCCTGGAGGCGAACGGCTGGGAGCGCCCCCAGTGGTACGAGGCCAACGCGGGCCTGGTCGAAGGCCGTTCGATCCCCACCCCCAACGACTGGGCCGCCCGCTACTGGTCGCCCGTCGTCGGCGCCGAGGCCCAGGTCACCCGCGAGAAGGTCGCCCTCTACGACATGACCGCCCTCAAGCGCCTGGAAGTCAGCGGCCCCGGAGCCGCCGACTTCCTGGAGCGGCTGGTCACCGGCAAGGTCGCCAAGTCGGTCGGTTCGGTGACGTACACCCTGCTCCTGGACCACGACGGCGGCATCCGCAGTGACATCACCGTCGCCCGCCTCGCCCGAGACCGCTTCCAGGTCGGCGCCAACGGCAACCTCGACCTCGACTGGCTCACCCGCCACCTGCCCGCCGACGGCCGCGTCCAGGTCCGTGACATCACGGCCGGCACCTGCTGCATCGGGCTGTGGGGCCCGCTCGCCCGCGAGGTCCTGCAGCCGCTGACCGGCGAGGACTTCTCCAACGAGGGCCTGAAGTACTTCCGCGCCAAGCACGCCCACATCGGCAGTGTCCCGGTGACGGCCATGCGTCTGTCGTACGTCGGTGAGCTGGGCTGGGAGCTGTACACCACCGCCGACCTGGGCCAGAAGCTGTGGGACACCCTGTGGGCGGCGGCCGAGCCGCTCGGCGGCATCATCGCCGGCCGGGGCGCCTTCAACAGCCTCCGCCTGGAGAAGGGCTACCGCTCCTTCGGCACCGACATGACCTACGAGCACGACCCCTACGAGGCCGGCGTCGGTTTCGCCGTCAAGCTCGACAAGGGCGACTTCATCGGCAAGGCCGCGCTGGAACGCCGCAAGGCCGACGTACGGCGCAGGCTGAGCTGTCTCACCATCGACGACCCACAGGCGGTCGTCATGGGCAAGGAGCCGGTGTACGACGGTGACCGCGCCGTCGGCTACGTCACGAGCGCCGCCCACGGCTACACCATCGGCAAGGGCATCGCCTACGCCTGGCTCCCGGCCGAGCTGGCCGTCCCCGGCACCACCGTGCACATCGGCTACTTCGACCGGCGGATCGAGGCGGTCGTCGCCGAGGAGCCGCTCTTCGACCCGGCCATGTCCCGCCTCCGCGGCTAGCCCAGGGGAAGGAACACCACCGGTGACCGCACAACTCCTCGACTGCGGGGCGACCGCCGCCGCCGTCCGTCGCGAACTCACCTGACCGCGACGCCGACCCCGCCTGGAGACGCGGCGGCTCAGCCGGACAGCCGGGATCGCAGCAGCCGCTTGTCCGGCTTGCCCGCCGCCGTCAGCGCAATGGCGGGCACCAGGTGCAGGGCGTCGGGAGCGTAGAGGCGGCCCTTGCGGGCGGTGACGAAGTCACGGATCTCCGCCAGCGAGGGCCGCTGTCCGGCGACGGGCACCACGGCGGCGTGGACGTGCTCCACCGACTCCTCGTCCCGGGCGCCGTAGACCGCGCACTGGGCGACGGCCGGGTGGCTCAGGAGAAGGTCCTCCAGCTCCGCCGGATACACATGGCCCCCTACGACCACGATCATCTCCTTGATCCGGTCCACGATGTAGAGGTAGCCGTCCTCGTCGAGACAGCCGACGTCACCGGTGCGCACCCAGCCGTCCCGCAGCACCTCGGCGGTCAGCTCCGGCTGCTTCCAGTAGCCCTGCATCACATAGGGCGAGCGCACCTGCACTTCGCCGCGTTCCCCGGGCGGCAGGGTGGTGCCGTCGGCGTCCACGACGGCGATCTCCACGCCGGGCAGGGCCCGGCCGACCGTCAGCTGCCCGCCGGGACCGGTCACCTCGTGGTCCTCGGGGCGCGCCTCGGTGATCATCTGCGCCTCGGACTGCCCGTACAGGCCGTAGAGCACGGGCCCCAGGACCTTGGCCGCCTGCCGCAGCCTGGCGGGTGAGGCGGCGGTGCCGCCGTAGCTGATCCGGCTCAGGCTGGACAGATCGGTGCGGGGCAGGTCCGGGTGGTCCAGCAGTTGGTAGAGCAGCGGCGGCAACAGCCAGGTGTGGGTGATGCGTTCGCGCTCGATCAGGGCCAGCACGTCCCCGGCCTCGAAAGCGTGCCGCAGGACCACCGAGCCGCCCTGGTGCAGCGCCCGGTCGGCGAAGATGCCGGCGAGATGGGCGAGTGAGGTGCAGGCCAGAAAGCGGGGCGGGTCACCGGCGTCGGTGAGCGGGTACGCGAGGCTCTGCCGGTAGGGGCCGTGGGTCATGCGGATGCCCTTGGGGATCCCGGTGGTTCCGCCGGTGTGCCGGATGCACCAGTCGTCGTCCGGGCCCACCGCAGAGGCCATCGGCCGCGCGGGGCGCCGGGCGGCCGTGGCCAGGACGTCCTCGGCGAAGCCGCTCGGACCCAGGCCAAGGATCTGCGGACCGTCGGGGAGCTGTGACAACTCCCGTGCGGTGTCGTGGCGTTGGCCGTCCACGAGCAGCAGGGAGCAGTCCACGCTCGCCATCACGCGGGCCATGACGGGCGGGCTCATGCCCTCGTAGAGGGAGACCACCCGGGCACCGGCCAGATTGGCGGCGTAGCGGGCGACGAGGGCCTCGGCGGTGTTGCCGGTGAGCAGGGTGACCGTGGTGCCGCGGCCCACCCCGCGCTCCGCCAGTTCCCCGCCGAGCCGGTGGATCCGGTCCCGTAACCCGCCCGCGCTGATCACGAGCCCCTCGGCGGTCGTGACGGCCGCGCGCGACGGCTCGGCGGACAGTGCGTCGAGTACGGCCTCCACGTAGCTGCGGAAGCCGCCTTCCGCGGTGGCGTGGCTCATGTCTCTTCCCCCCTGTCGGAACCGGTGGACACCGTCGACGCTAGTCGCGACCGTTCATGCCTTCCACGACCTGTTCCGTCATGTGCTCATGACGCGTCGGGCATGAGCCCTTCCAGCGGTTCCGCGCCCTGCCCGGCGGGCCGGTGTCAGCTGGTGGCGCAGGAGGGGGGTCAGCCCGGATGGCCCATCCGGTGGCTGATCTCCTCGGCGCCCTTGAGCAGCGCGGGCGCCAGTTCGTGCAGACGCTCCTCGGTGAAGCGGTACGCCGGCCCGGACGCGCTGAGCGCGGCGATGACCTCGCCGTCACGGGAGCGGATCGGGGCGGCCATGGCGTGCAGCCCGATCTCCAGTTCCTCCAGCGTCACCGCGTAGCCACGCTCACGCGCCTCGGTGAGGTTCTGCTCGAGCTTCTTCCTGGCGGTCAGGGTGTGCGGCGTCAGCCTGCGCAGCCCGGAGGCCGCGAGGACGCGGGCCCGCTCCTTCGCCGGCAGGTGGGCCAGCAGGATCTTGCCGCTGGACGTGGCGTGCACCGGGGTGAGCTGCCCGACCCAGTTGTGTGTGCCGACGGCGCCGGGACCGCGCACCTGGTAGAGGTTGACGGCGTAGTGCTCCTGCAGGACCGCGATGTTGACGGTCTCGCCGATCTCCTCTATCAGCCGCTCGCACACCGCACGGCCCTGCTGGGTGACGTCGAGACGGCTGGTGACCGCACCCGCGAGGCGTACGATCCCGAACCCCAGCCGGTACTTGCCCCGTTCGGCCGTCTGCTCGACCAGGCCGCGTGCCTCGAGCGCACCGAGCAGGCGGAACGCGGTCGACTTGTGGACGTCGATCTCGGCGGCGACCTCACTGACACCCGCCTCGCCGCGCTGGGCGAGGATCTCCAGGACGCTGATGGCACGGTCGACGGACTGCACCCCGCCCGCCGAGGAGCCTGGTGTTTCGTTATCTGCAACGCTGTTGCTCATGGCGCAACTATACGCAGTGGCGTGTCTGTATCCCGCCACGCCGGTATACCACGGTGCGGCGGTGTGCGCAGGGCCTCCGGACGGGCTCGTCAGCGCCCGGCCCTTCCATGCGGTGCGTGACGGTTCGGATGGCAGCCGGTGGGGAGCTGGCCTAGCGTGCTGACCAGGGGAGCGACCTGGTCCGGCCCTGAGAGGCGGTGCGTGCCGCTGTGATCGACTTCGAGGAACTGCAAGATCCCGACCAGTTCGTCCGCGCCGCCATGCAGTGGCACTTCGGGCCGGACACCGGATCGGCGTTCTGGCTGGACCAGGCGCGCGGGCTGGACTTCGACCCGCTCACCGACGTCAGGACGTTCGACGATCTGGCCCTCTTCCCGAACGTGGTGAACGAGCTGCGGCAGGTGCGGATCGAGGACCTGATCCCACGCGGGTACGGCGGGAGGCGCATCCGGTCGCCGTGCTCGAGAGCGGCGGCACCACGGGCGTACCCGAACGGGTGGTCCTGCTGGAGGACTGGCTGGACCGCAATGTGTCCCTGTGGCGAGCGAGCCTGGCCGAGCACGTTGTGCGGCAGGAGGTGAACTGGCTGATGGCCATGCCCTCCGGTCCGCACCTGTCAGGTCCGTTCGCCCAGCGGCTGACCCGGCTGACAGGTCGTGTCGTGTTCACCGTGGACCTGGACTCGCGCTGGGCGAAACGGCTGGCCGCCCAGGGGCGCACGGATGAGCTGGAGGCCTACGCGCTGCACGTCGTCGACCAGATCGGGCACATCCTGCGCAGCCAGGACGTCGGGGCGCTGATGATCACGCCGCCGTTGCTGCAGCGGCTCGCCGGCCGGGAGGACCTGGTCGCACTGGTCGAGGAGAAGGTGCACGACCTCCTCGGCCGCACGCCCGCCCCCCTGCCGGAACCCCGCGGCGCGGCCCGCGTGCAGTTCCTCTTCGCCCCGCCCGGGTAGCTGACCACCGTCCACGGAAGGGGCCGCGTGGCGGAGCACCCGGCGGTGCGGGCCGCCGATCTGACGGTGTCCCCCGGAGATGTCATCGCGCCGGTGAAGAACTCCTTCACCCGCTCCGCGGTCTTCGTCACCACCGTGGACGGCCCCGACCCCGTACAGGCGGTGCACGAGGTCGACGAACTGGCCATCGCGCTCGCCTCGCAGGTGGTCTTCGAGGTGACCTGAGCAGGGAGCGCGGCCGGGATCTCCCGCTCGCGGCCCCGACAGGATCAGGGGCGGCCGGACCCGTTCAGGTACGCCAGCACCGCCAGCACCCGGCGGTTGGTCTCCTCGGAGGCGGTGATGCCGAGCTTGCCGAAGATGCTCGCCGAGTGCTTGCCGACGGCGCTCTCGCTGATGAACAGCCGGGCGGCGACAGCGGCGTTGGAGTAGCCCTCGGCCATCAGGGCCAGTACCTCGCGCTCGCGGGGCGTGAGGGAGGCGAGCGGGTCGTCGCGGCGGCGGCCGCCCAGCAGCTTGGCCACGACCTCCGGGTCCATCGCGGTGCCGCCGTCCGCGACCCGGCGTACGGCTTCCACGAACTCCTCGGCGCCGAGGACCCGGTCCTTGAGGAGGTAGCCGACACCCCCGGTGCCGTCAGCCAACAGCTCGCGCGCATAGAGCTGTTCGACATGCTGCGACAGCACCAGCACCGGCAGCCCGGGCCGCCTGCGCCGGGCCTCGAGCGCCGCCTGCAGCCCCTCGTCGGTGAAGGTGGGCGGCAGCCGTACGTCCACCACGGCGACGTCCAGCTCCTCCTCGGCCAGCGCCCGCCGCAGCTCCGGACCGCTGGCCACGGCGGCGGCGACGGTGAAGCCGTGTGCCGTCAGGAGAGTGCAGAGCCCCTCCCGGAGGAGGAAGAGGTCTTCTGCGAGGACAACACGCAAGGCAGCTCCATCGTCACCAGGGTTGGCCCTCCGGCCGGGCTCTCGATGCCGAGAGTACCGTCGAAGGCCGACAGGCGGCGGCGGATGCCACGCAGCCCGCTGCCGCCCGCCCCGAGCAGGGGCCCGTCCTCCTCGCGGGCGCCCCCGCACCCGTCGTCCCGCACCACACAGCGCAACACGCCGTCCCTGTGGCTCAGTTCGACGCGGGCATGCGCCGCGTCCCCGTGCCGGGCGGCGTTGGTCAGCAGCTCGGCGACGGCGAAGTACAGCGCGGCCTCGATCGGCCCTTCGGGGCGGCCCGGCAGCCCGTCGGCATCGACCTCGGCCTCGAGCGGGGCGTCGAGGGCGAGCGCGCGCAGCGCGTCGACCAGCCCGCGTTCGGCCAGCACCGGCGGGTGGATGCCGCGCACCAGGGCGCGCAGCTCCGTCAGGGCGCGCACCGAACTCTCGCGGGTCTGCCGTACCAGCTCGCGCGCCCGGTCCAGGTCCGTGTCCATCAGTGTCTCGAGCGCGCCGAGGGCCAGGCCCATCGCCACCAGCCGGGCCTGCGCGCCGTCGTGCAGGTCGCGTTCGATGCGGCGCAGTTCCGCGTCCCGGCTGTCCACGGCCGCGAGGCGGGTCTCGGTCAGCTCCTCGACCCGCTCCGCCAGCCGGCGCCGTTCCACCTCGGCGGCGACGGCAGGTGCCGGGCCGAGCAGCCGCGGCAGCCAGTGCCGGGCGTGCAGCCGGGAGGCGGGGCCGGACAGCCACAGCGCGGCGCAGTACAGGGCGAGGCCACCGGGCACCGCCACGACCGGCTCGTGGAGCAGGCCGTGATGACTGCCGAACAGCGCGGCGACACCCGGGGCGAGCAGCCCGAACAGGCCGAACCACGCCAGCGCGCCGGGGCCGAGCAGCACCACCAGTGCGACCAGCGGTTCCAGCGCGAGGAAGAGCAGGTCGCGGCGGCCGGCCGGATCCTCGCGCAGCGGCCGGTCCCGGAGATAGGGGCTGGGGATGGCCGTACCGCCCCACCGCCCGGGCACCTTGCGGTAGTTGCCCATCACCGCCCGCACCGCGCGGAGCCAGCCGTGGTCCGGGTCGCCCTCCGTGCGGAGCCGGCCCGCCAGGTACACGAAGAACATCGTCAGGGCCGCGAGGCCGCACCAGCCGATCGCCCAGCAGTACCCGAGGTCCCGGTGGCGCCGCCCGAACCGGCGCAGGGCGGTGCGGGCGACGCGTCCGGCGGTCGTGGTCATGTCCACCAGTGTGGCGTGACCTGGGACGGACGGCGTGTGCCCAGACTCCGTGCGGGGGTGGGGCTGGGCACACCCCCTTTCGGCAGCTGGGCCCCATGTGCGCGTTCCCGCAGCTCCGTAGCGTCGAAGGCGTCAGGACAGGACACGGTCCGAGGGACACGGACCAGGGGGAAGGACATGAGCGCGATGCGTAACGTGAACAAGGACGTGGGGTCGCCGAACGGGCCGATGCTGCAGAGCCTGGTGCTGAACGTCGCCGCGCCGCTGGCCGTGTTCTACGGGCTGCGGGCGGCCGGGGCCGGCCTGTGGTGGGCGGTGTCGGCGAGCGCCGTTCCGCCGACGCTGGAGGCGCTGCTGACGGTGGTGCGCGAGCGGCGCGTAGGGCTGCTGGGCATCCTGGTGCTCAGCATGGTGGCCCTGGGGGCGGCGCTGTCGGTCGTGACGGGGAGCCCGCGCTTCATGTTCGCCAAGGACGGCTGGATGACCGGGATCGTCGGGCTGGTGTTCCTGGCCACGCTGCGCGGGCAGCCTTTCATCTACCGGATCCTGTCGTCGGTGACGAGGGGGGACAAGCGCACTCAGGTGGAGCACAACTGGCAGGTGTCGCCGACCTTCCGCCAGGTGATGCGGCTGCTGACGGCGGTCTGGGGCATCGGCCTGCTGCTGGACTCGGCGGTGCGGGTCGTGCTCGCGTACACGCTGCCCGTCGACTCGGTGATGCTCGTGACCACGCTCCAGTACGTGGTGCTGTTCGTGGGCCTGGAGATCTTCAGCCGGCGCTACGGGCGCGGGCCGGCGCGCCTCGCCGCCATCCGCAGCGAGGCCGCGACGGCGCCGGCGGCGGCCTGACAGAGGCATCGGAACCGACGACGGAGGAGCAGGGTCATGGCGCAGGTGGTAGTGGTCACGGGGGCGGCGAGCGGCATCGGCGCGGCGGTCGCGCGGCACTTCGGCGGGCTCGGGGCGCACGTGGTCGTGGGGGACATCGACGAGGCGGGCGGCGCGGCCGTGGCGCGGGAGGCGGGCGGGCTGTTCGTCCGGACCGACACCACGCGGGAGGAGGACAACCTCGCGCTGATCGCCGGCGCGGTGGAGGCGTACGGCGGGCTGGACCTGGTGCACCTGAACGCGGGCATCGGCGACGGCGGCGGCTTCGGGGAGGACGACTACGACGCGCACCGCCAGCACCGGGTGCTGGCGGTGAACCTCCACGGCGTGATGTACGGACTGCACGCGGCGCTGCCGGCGCTGGCCGCGCACGGCGGGGGCTCGCTCGTGGTGACCTCCAGCATGGCCGGGGTCGGGCTGGCCCCCTTCGACCCGGTGTACGCGGCGACCAAGTACGGCGTGATCGGACTGGTCCGCTCGCTGGCCCCGACGTGGCAGGAGAAGGGCGTGCGGATCAACGCGATCTGCCCGGGGTTCGTCCGCACGCCGATCCTGCCGCCGGAGGCCGTCGACTACATCGTCGGCGAGGGCTTCGCCCTGGCCGAGCCCGCCGAGATCGCGGCGTCGGTCGCCGACATCGCGGCGGGTGAGGAGACGGGGCGCGCGTACGTGCTGCAGGCGGGCCGCGCCCCGGAGCCGGTGGCCTTCCCGAAGCTGGAACTCGTACGGGCGGACACCGGAACCCGGAAGTGACGATCAACGGCCGGGAGTCACAACTGTCCATTGACCAGAACCCTCCAGCCAGGGATGAACCCGCAGATCAACCAAGCAAGCCGACGGCAAACCACAAATAATCCTTGTGACGGTAGGCTGTCCGCTGTGGATCTCAACGCTGTGCGCACGTTCGTCTCGGTCGTGGACACCGGCCAGTTCCAGAAGACCGCGGCCGACCTCTCGCTCACTCAGCAGGCCGTCTCCAGGCGCATCGCCACGCTCGAGCAGGACCTCGGGGTGCGGCTGTTCGACCGCACCGGACGCGGCGTCGACCTCACCATCGACGGCAAGGCGTTCCTGCCCCACGCCCGTGCCCTCCTCCAGGCCGAAGAGCGCGCGGTCGCGTCCGTGCGGCCGGGGAGCCGCGCCCTGCGCGTCGACGTCGTCGGCCGCCGCTCCGGCACGGCCGGACTGCTGCGGGACTTCCACAGCGCCCATCCGGAGACACAACTCGACGTGGTGACCCTCTTCGACGCCGACCAGGCCGTCACCGCCCTCCAGGCGGGCTCCATCGACGCCACCTTCCGGGCCGTCCTGCCCGGAAGCAGGCTCCCCGAAGGCATCGAGAGCGTCCCGGTCTACGACGAACCCCTCCAGCTGTGCGTCGGCCCCGCCCACGCCTTGGCCGACGCCGCCGCGATCACCCCGGCCCAGCTCGCCGGACAGCGCATCTGGATGCCCGGCAACGTCCCCGGCACCGAATGGGCCGCCTACTACGACGCGTTCGCCGCCGCCTTCGGCGTCACCATCGACGCGATCGGCCCCAACTTCGGTGTCGAGGCACTCCTCGACGCCATCGCCGACTCGGACTCGCTGGCCACCTTCTTCGGTGAACGGACACCGCTCGTCTGGCCCGCCAGCTACGGCCTGCGGCGCATTCCCGTGCACAACCCCACGCCGGTCTATCCCCACTCCCTGCTCTGGCGCACGGACAACCCTCACCCGGCGCTCGCCGACCTGCGCACCTACCTCGCTGCCGTACGGCCGAACCGCACCGACGGGCCGGCCTGGGTACCGACGTGGGCCCAGAGCGGCCGCTTTGGCGCCACGGCCGAGCCCGATCGGTGAACCGGCGTCCCCGCCCTCAGGGACTTCGCCCCTCCGCGCCGTAGTACAGCCCGAGGAACTCCTCCATCGCCGCGTCGACGCCGGCGCGGTCGCCGGTGGCGAGCAGGTCGAGGAGCAGGCCCCGGACGGTGGCGAGCCCCAGTCTGGCGCGGTTCCGGGCCTGGGCAGGGTCCGCCCCTGCCGCCACCTCGGCGCTCACGTGCGGCTCCAGCCAGTCCGTCACCAGCCCTTCGGGAACCGGGAGCGCCTCGGGGCGGCCCCGTAGCGCCTGCCCGCAGAGTTCGAAGAAGAGCCGCTCCTGACCGGCCAGTTCGGGGTCGGCCAGCTGTTGCCACAGCCGGCGCGCGGCATCGGCGGGGGAGAGGCCGGGCTGGGTGCGGAGCCGGGACAGCAGCTCGCGCTGGCGCCCCTCCGACGTGCGGACGATCTCGACGAGCAGCTGCTCCTTGGTGCCGAAATAGTGGATCAGCATGCGGTGACTGACGCCGATCGCGGCGCCCAGGCGGCGCAGACTCAGGTCCGCGATGCCGTGTTCCGCCACGTGATCGACGGCCGCGTCCACCAGCTGGGCGCGCCGGTCCCCGTCCGTGCCGCGCGCGGCCCCGCCCTGCGGATCCGCCTCGTCGCTGTTCACCACAACGCGAGTGTACCGAACGGTACATGCCGCATGTACCGTGTGGTACATGAAGTCTGTCACCGTGTCGACCGACGTACCGCAGACGCCCGAGCAGGTCTACGACTTCCTCGATGTCATGGCTCACCACGAGCGATTCACCGACCACTACCTGACCGACTGGCGCTACAGCGGCCCCGCTCGCGGCGTCGGATCATGCGCCACGGTCACCGCCGCGCTGGCCGGGACGACGACCGACGTCACCGTCGAGGTCGTCGAGGCCGACGAGCCGCGGCGCATCGTCGAACGCAATGTCAGCGCGGGCGGCCGTCGCCTGGCCCACGGCACCTACACCATCGAACCGCTGCCCTCCGGCGGGAGCCAGGTCTCGTTCACGTACGCCTGGACGCGCGCCCCGCTCGCCGACCGCCTGCTGACTCCCGTCGTCCGGGCCACCATCCGGAGCGCCAACCGCACGGTCATGCGGCGCCTGGCCGTGGAACTGGCCCGCCATGTGTCCGCCGCCGGCTCCTGAGAGCGCCGTTCGGCCGGCGGACCCGACGGCCACGACGGAGGTTTGCACCACATCTCCGTCCGCGGTGGGCGCCGGACTTCGGCAGGACGGAACGAATCCGCTCCCGTCGGCGTCGTTGTCCTGTGAAGAGCAAGAGTCCTGTACTTGATCGTCGTGTTGTGCCGGCCGCCGTCGCGGCCCTCGTCGTCCTGACGGGATGTTCGGCACTGGCGGCAGGCGGTGCGAAGACCGTCACGCGCAAGGAATCCATCACCCGGCCGGTCACCGTCGGCGGCGACGACCGCACCCTCACCGTCATGACGGTGTCGGGCGGGTGCGACGGCCTTCCGCGCCTCCGCGCCGCCGAGACCCCGAAGGCCGTCCTGCTCACCGTGCAGGTCGTCACCCGGACGGGACCGGGCGTCGCCTGCCCGGCCGTCGCGCGCTTCGGCCCGGCCCGAGCCACCCTGCGCACCGTGCTCGGCTCGAGGACCGTGACCGACCGCACGACCGGCCGTCGGCTGCCGGTGCGCAGACAGTGAACTCGGCGAGGACGGCCGGGCGGACGTGGACCATCCCCGTCTGGTTCTCCTCCCCACGTCTCTTTCTTCCTACGCCGCGAGTCGTAGCAGGAGCGCAAGTCCGCCCCACAGATGGATTCGCCCGTCCCCGCGGACACGAAATCGTCGTGCCGTCCTGGAAGTTGACCGAAAGGATCGGCCATCGTGCGGATAGGACGCATGGCGCCCTTGTTCACCGCGGGGATCACGGCGACGCTGCTCGCCACCCTCGCCCCCGCGGCGCAGGCATCCGCGGCAGACCCGCTGAGCAGATTCGAGAACCAGAAGCCCGCGTGGCAGCGATGCGACGCGTCGCAGCCCGCCGCCCTGCAGTGCGCGACGATCAAGGTCCCGCTCGACTACGACCACCCCGGTGCCAAGACCATCGACCTGGCCATCTCCCGTATGAGGACCAGCGTCCCCGGCAAGCGGCACGGCGTGATCCTCTTCAACCCCGGCGGCCCGGGCGGCGAGGGCCTGGACATGCCGGTCATGATGAAGGAGGGGATGCCCAAGAAGGTCCTCGACCAGTACGACCTCATCGGGTTCGATCCGCGCGGCGTGGGCCGCAGCAGCCCGGTCACCTGCGGTCTCACGACCACGGAGCAGAACTTCGAACACGCCTACCGGACCGAGACGTTCAAGCGCGACGTCACCTGGGCGCGGACCGTCGCCGACAAGTGCCGTGCCAGGAACGGCGACAAGCTGAAGTACATCACCACCCGCAACACCGCCCGTGACATGGACGTCATCCGGGCCGTTCTGGGCCAGAAGAAGATCTCCTACCTGGGCTACTCCTACGGCACGTACCTGGGTGCCGTCTACGCGCAGATGTTCCCGCAGCGGACCGACCGCTGGGTGCTGGACAGCGCGGTCGACCCCGCACGGGTCTGGCGGGGCATGATCCAGGTCTGGGCGCAGGGCACCGAGCCGGCGTTCACCCGCTGGACCAGGTGGACGGCGCAGCGCGACCGCACCTACCGGCTCGGCGGCACCCCGGCCGAGGTGAGGAAGGCGTTCTGGGATCTGATCGCCCGCGCCGACCGCTCACCCGTCGACGACGGCGGCCGCAAACTCACCGGCGACGACATCCGCGCCGCCCTGCGCCCCGCGTTCTTCACCCCCAAGTACGCGGCCGAGGCGGTCGTGAACCTCAAGAAGGCCGCCGACGGCCATGCGGCCTCCCGCGGCTCCCTGACGCCGGGCGACCAGCCGGGACCGCGCGGGTTCACGGCTCTTGCCGCACAGGCGCCGGCCGACAACGGTACGGCCGCCTTCTGGACCGTGGTCTGTGGCGACACGGCCGCCTGGCCGCGCGACCCCGAGCAGTACCGGCGCGACGCGATCCGCGACAAGGCCGCGTACCCGCTCTACGGCGACATCGCCTCCAACATCCTGCCGTGCGCGTTCTGGAACAAGCCGGCCGAGCCCGTCACCACCGTGAACAACAAGGTCGGCGTGCTCACCGTCCAGAACGAGTGGGATCCCCAGACGCCCTTGGTCAGCGGGCTCGGCATGCACCACGCCCTGAAAGGCTCGCGCATGGTGTTCGTCAAGGGCGGCGAGGGCCACGGCGTCTACTCCGCGGACCCGCGGGCCTGCGCCAACCGCACCGTCAACGCCTACCTGAGCACCGGAAGGCTCCTGGCACGGGATGTCACCTGCGCGCCGTCCGCTCCCCGGAGCCCCGGCGTGGCCCAGCCTCTCGTCCCGGCGCCGCAGCACACACCGGCAGGGCCCCGCTTCTGACGGACCGTGCCGGCCGGCGAAATCGGCAACGGGGGACGTGACCGCGCGGGCCGCCGGAGTCAAGTGACTCCGGCGGCCCGCGCACCCGGTGTCAGGACGCGGCCCTGGCCAGCGCCGCCAGGGTCTCGAAGTCCCAGGTGAGCGCGCCCGAGCGGAGGTCGGATGTGACCGCGTCGAGCCAGTTGAGCTCCGCGGTCAGCACGGCGCGGCGGTACTCGTCCTCGAGCGTGGTGATCCGGGGCAGCGCCAGTTCGCGGGCCTGCTCGGCGGACGCCTCCAACTCGGCGAGCTGCGACCGTACTTGGGAGGCACGCCCGGACAGATCGGCCTCCACCTCCTGCGGCAGCAGCATCATGGTGAAGGAGAGCGCGGCCGGGAACTCCGGGTACTCCGCCCGCGGCGCGACCAGCATCTCCCGCAGCCACTTGCGTGTCGCCGTACGGCCCGCGTCGGTCACCTCGTAGACGGTGCGTTCCGGGTACTGCTGATCCCGGCTGGTCTCGCGTACCGCGATCAGTCCCGCCTCGAGCAGCCGGTCGATGGTCCGGTACAGGCTCGCCCGCTGACTGACGTTGACGACCTGGTCCTTCCCCCACTGCTTGATCAACCGCTGGATGCCGTACGGGTGCAGCGGCTGCATGTGCAGCAGCGAGAGAACGGTGAGGCCGAGGGGGGAGCTGCGCATGCCTGGAGCCTACCGGAGGCAATCTCAACAGAACTAGTTGACGTGAGACTAGTTTCACTGCAACTATCGGTTCATGACGACAGCGACCCCGCTCGCGTCCGCCGAGCGCATCCACGCGGACCACGCCACCGTGAAGCACCTCGGCCACTGGACCGAGGCCACCGAGTTCGACGTACGCGCCCGCCGCGCCACCGTCGTGCTGGACCTCCGCTCGCAGCGGATCAACTGGGCCGAGCCGGTCACCGTGCGGCCGGCACTCGCCTTTGCCACGCTCACCCTGCTGCTTCCCGAAGACGTCGCCGTGGACGACTGGGACCTCGCCTTCACCGGCCGCGGCCGGGTCAAGGACGCACAGTCCGGCACCGGCCCGGCCCGGCTGCGGCTGGCCGGAACGGTCGCCGACGGCGAGATCCGCGTCCGCCGTGGCGGCAGCGCCCAGCTCACCGCCATGTGCTCGCGCGCCTACCTGGACGACCTGCGTCGAGCCCACCGCGACGGCGGCGTGCCCACCGTCGACGACCCCACCCGGGAGAGGACCCACTGACATGACCCGCACCCGCACCGCGATCGTGGTGGGCGGCGGCATCGCCGGCCCGGTCGCAGCCCTCGCGCTGCGCCGGGCCGGGATCGAGGCCACCGTGCACGAGTCCCATGCGACGACCGCCGACGGCATCGGCGGAGGCCTGGGCATCGCGCCCAACGGTCGTGCCGCACTCGGCCTGGTCGGGCTCGACCGCGTCGGCGCCCCGATGAACGCCATCGTGCTGCAGAACCACAAGGGCCGGACCATCACCGAGATCCGCCAGCCCATGCAGTTCAGCTGGCGCACCGACCTGTACCGACGGCTCTACGACCTGGCCGTGGACCAGGGCGTCCAGGTCCACCACGGCCAAGAACTGGCCGAGGTCCGCGAGAGCGGCACCGGCATCCGGGCCGTCTTCGCCGACGGCACCACCAGTGAGGAGGCCGACATCCTGATCGGCGCGGACGGCCTGCGCTCCACCGTGCGCCGGCTGATCGACCCCCAGGCGCCCGAGCCGCGCTACTCGGGCCTGCTCGGCTTCGGCGCCCGTGTCGAGGGCGCCGCACTGCCGCCCACCGGCGACCGGATGTACATGGCCTTCGGACGCCGGGCCTTCTTCGGGTACCAGACCTTCGAGGACGGCACCGGCGTGTGGTTCGCCAACCTCCCGCACCCCTACCTGACATGGAAGCAAGCCCGGCAGACCTCGAACGAACAGTGGCTGGGCCGGCTGGACGAGGCGTTCGCCCAGGACACCTTCCCCGCCCTGGACCTGCTGCGGCGCACCCCACCCGCGGACCTGATCACCGCCGGCCCCATGGAGGACCTCCCGCACGTGCCGCACTGGCACCGCGGCCGGATGGTGCTGGTGGGCGACTCGGCCCATGCCACCACCCCCAGCTCCGGCCAGGGCGCCTCGCTCGCCGCGGAGAGCGCCGTGGAACTCGCCCGCGCGCTGCGGGACCTGCCGCACCCGCAGGCCTTTGCCGCCTACGAACAGGCCCGCCGCGCCCGGGTCGAACGAGTCATCGCGCAGGCCGCCCGCACCAACAGCGGCAAGGCCGCCGGCCCGGTGGGCCGGGTGTTCCGGGACGCTCTCCTGCCCGTGTTCGCCCGCCTCGCCACCCCCGAGAAGATGGCCTGGCAGTACGACCACCGGATCCCCTGGGACGCCCCCGTCGCCGCGTGAGGATGCCGGCGCCGGCGGCGGACTCAGGCCCGTACGCGGTCCGGGCCCGGATGCGGCAGGGGCGGGAGCCGCTCGTCGTACAGCCAGGCGCGCAGCAGGGGCTCGATCTGCGCGGGCCGGGAGTGTCCGGCGTGGGCGATGAAGGCGGCGGTCTCGGCGCTCTTGCCGCGGTGAGCGTGGTGCCAGCCGCGCAGCATCGCGAAGAAGTGCCCGTCGCCCATCGTCAGGCGCAGCGCGTGCAGCGCGCACGCGCCCCGGTTGTAGACACGGTCGTCGAAGATGCGGTGCGGCCCGGGATCCGCGATCCGCAGGTTCTGCGAGCCCTTCGCCAGCGTGCGCCAGACGTTCCGGGCGATGGTGTCGGCGGAGTCCTCGCCGATGTGCTCCGACCACAGCCACTCGCCGTAGGTGGCGAAGCCCTCGTTGAGCCAGATGTCGCGCCAGTTCCGCAGGCTCACGCTGTTGCCGTACCACTGGTGGACGAGTTCATGGGCGACGAGCGTCTCCCAGGTGCGGTCGCCGTCGATGTGGTTGCGGCCGAAGACGGACAGCGTCTGGTTCTCCACCGGCTGGTCCAGGTCGGCGTCCACGACGACCGCGCCGTACGTCTCGAAGGGATACGGCCCGAACCACTCGGTGAACGCGCCGAGCATGGCGGGCTGGCGGCCCAGATCATGCCGGGCCTGCCGGGACAGCCGTACGGGGAACGCATTGCGCCCGGTGATGCGCCGGCCGGCCGCGGTGTCCTCGGCCGTCCAGGTCTCGTAGGCGAAGCGGCCGGTGTACAGCGAGGCGAGATAGGGGGCCATGGGGCCCCGGTGACGGTACGTCCAGCACTCCGAGGACCCCGCCGTGCTCCGCTCCAGCAGCGTCCCGTTGGCGAGCACGTGGTGACCGTGGGGCACGGTCACCCGGAAGGTGAACTCGGCCTTGTCGTCCGGGCGGTCGTTGCACGGGAACCACGAGGGGGCACCGAGCGGCTGGGAGGCGACCAGTGTTCCGTCGTGCGCGTCACCGGTGCGGTCCCAGCCGATCTGCCCGAACGGCGTGCGCAGCGGACCCGGCCGGCCGCCGTAGCCGATCTCCACACTGAACGGGGCGCCCGCGCCGATCGGGCGCGGCGCGGGCAGGATCAGCTTGTTGCGCTTGCGGCCGGGGCGGACGGTGGCCCCGTCGATGCGGGCGTCGTGCACGGCCAGCCGGGCGAGGTCGAGTTCGACCTGCGGCAGGGGCCGCTCCGCCACCGCCCGGATGTGCGCCCGCCCGTCGAGCGTGCCGGCGGCCGGGTCGTACGCGAGGTGCAGGTCGTAGGAGAGGGTGCGGTGGCCGTCCGATCCGTGGTTCGCGAAATAGCGTGCCGCCCGCGGCGGCGTGTGGTCCGCGGCCGCCGCGGCGAGCGGGGCGAGCGCCGCGCCGCGGATGAGAGAGCGCCGGCTGCACCGGGTCACGCCGCCTCACCTCCGGCGAGCGCAGCGGTGCTGGGCGCGCCGACACCGGCGATGGGGTTGCCGGCCCAGCGGGTGCCGTCCGGCACCGTCTCACCGCGCATCACGAGTGAGGCGGCGGCGATGGAGGCTCCGGCACCGATCGTGGTGCCGGGCAGGGCGATGCTGTGCGGGCCCAGGGAGGCGCCGGCCGCGAGCCGTACGGTGTCCATCCGCATGATCCGGTCGTGGAAGAGGTGGGTCTGGAGCACACATCCGCGGTTGACGCTGACCCCGTCGCCGAGACTGATCAGGTCGGTCTCCGGCAGCCAGTAGGTGTCGCACCACACGCCGCGGCCGATGCGCGCCCCGAGGCTGCGCAGCCACCAGTTCAGCACCGGCGTGCCCAGGTGCGCCCCCGCACCCCACGGCACGGCCAGCACCTCCACGAAGGTGTCGAACAGCTCGTTGCGCCACACGAACGACGACCACAACGGCCGCTCACCGGACCGGAACCGGCCCACGAGCAGCCACTTGGCGCCGGTCGTGGTCAGACAGGCCACCAGGGACGCGGCCATCAGCAGCGGAATGCCGGCGAGCGCGGCCAGGGGCAGCCCGCCGATGTCCAGGAACCTCTGCTCGGCGAGCAGCAGGCATTCCGCGAGCACCGTGCCGATGATCACGGGCAGGACGCGGCACAGTTCCACGGCCGCGCGCGCCGCCACCAGCCGCCGGGGCGGGGCGAACGTGCGTGCCGGGTCAGCGCTTTCCGGCAGGCGGGGCAGCGGCATCGCCGGCCGCCCGATCCAGGACATGCCGGGCTCGCCCTGCACCGGCGCGTCGGACAGCACACCCACCAGGGCGTGGTCGGCGACCTCGCGATCGGGGCCGACGATGCCCGAGTTGCCGACGAACGCGCGCGCGCCGACGCGCACGGGCCCCAACCGCAGCCATCCGCCGCGCAGTTCGAACGGCGCGACGAGCGTGTCGTCGGCGAGGAACGCCCCGTCGTCCACCCGGAGCAGCGACGGCAGCGGAAGCACCGTCGAGATCTCGGCGCCACGGCCGACGCGCGCGCCGAGCATCCGCAGCCAGTACGGCGTCGCCAGGCTCGCGTACAGCGGGAAGAACCCGGCCCGGGCACCGTCGAGCAGCCGCGTCACCAGCCAGGCCCGCCAGGCCACGCCCCCGTCCGCGCGGTGCAGACCGGGCTTGATCGACCGGTTCAGCAGGCGTACGGCGAGCACGGTGACCAGCATGCCGAAGAGGGTGGTCATGACCGCGAACAGCGGTGCGGCGGCGAGCAGTTGACCGGCCACGCCGGACAGCGTCGGCGTGGAGCGGACCAGCAGCCAGGTGCCGAACAGCGCCGGGGCCGCCGCCAGCAGGGACAGCAGGGGCAGCCCGGCCAGGGACAGCGCGTAGGCCAGGTGCCAGCGCCGCCGGCGGTCCTCGGGCGGTGCCGGCCAGCCGGCACCCGCCAGACGCTCGGCGGGCTCGGCCGGCCGGGCCGGCGAACCGGTCCACACGGTGCCGTCCGGGATCCGCCCGTCCAGACAGCTGCCGGGGGTCAGCTCCGCACCACGTCCTACGACGGCACCGGGCAGCAGCGTGCTGCGGTGCCCCACCCGGGCGCCCGCACCGACGTGGACCGGGCCGACGTGCAGTGTGTCACCGTCCAGCCACCAGCCCGCGATGTCCGCCTCGGGCTCGATGCTGCAGCCGTCCCCCAGCTCGGCCAGGCCGGTCACCGGGGGCAGCGTGTGCAGCCGTACGTCCCGCCCGGTGCGGCAGCCGAGGAGCCGGGCGTACCAGGCCGCCCACGGCGTGCCGGCCAAGGACGGCACGCCGAACGACGCGACCGCCCGCTCCGCGCTCCACAGCCGCAGGTGCACGGCCCCACCGCGCGGGTGGGCGCCCGGAGTGATCGAGCCGGCCAGCGTACGGGCGAGGCCCGCTCCGATCAGGCAGCGCAGCGGCGCGCTGAACAGCACGGCCCAGCCGACCAGGACCAGCCACCACGCCGTGTGCGGGGCCCAGCGGTGCGGCGCGATCCAGCCGAGCACGTTGTCCGCCGCCGCCAGGCCGACCAGCCCGCGCAGGCCCGTGATCCCGTACCCGGCCAGCTGGACGAAGAACTGCACGACGGCCGTCCGTCGGGGTATCGGCCGGGCGGGGCGCACCTCCAGCGCGGGGCCGGCGAGGGAGTCGAGGTGGGCGGCCATGCGGTGCAGCACCGGGTGCCGGTAGAGATCGGCGACGGACAGGCCCGGGTACTGCGCGCGCAGCATCGAGGCCATGCGGGCGGCGGTCAGACTGGTGCCGCCGAGCGCGACGAAGTCGCTGTCCGGACCGGGCCGCAGACCCAGCAACTGCTCCCAGACGTCCGCAAGCCGGGCCGCCGTCCCCGACAGCCGGTGCTCCGCGTCACCGCCGTCGCCCCCGCCGCCGGCCAGCGGCACCGGCCAGGGCAGCGCCTTGCGGTCGACCTTCCCGGAGGCGCGCGTGGGCAGCGCCGGCACCTCGGCCAGCACCGGCACCAGCGGTGCGGGCAGCCGTTCGCTCAGCAGGTCCCTGGCCTTGCCGGCCTCGAACGCGGACCGCCCGCCGGTGGTCTGTTCCGGAATGACGTAGCCCACCAGCACCGGGGCGCCGACCGCCGTCGACTGCACGGCCGCTGCGGCGCCGCGCACCCCCGGCAGCGCGAGCAGGGCCGCGTCGATCTCGCCCAGTTCGACGCGCCGCCCGCCGAGCTTGACCTGGTCGTCGGCGCGCCCGAGGAACACCAGCCCCTCGGCGTCGGCGCGCACGAGGTCGCCCGAGCGGTACGCACGCGGCGAGTCGAGCGCGGGACACGGACGGAAGCGCTCGGCGTCCTTCGAAGGGTCGAGATAGCGTGCGGTACCGGCGCCGGCGATGACCAACTCGCCCTCCTCGCCGTACGCCACCGGTTCCCCGGCCTCGTCGACGACCGCCAACTCCCAGCCCGCGAGCGGCAGTCCGATGCGCACGGTGTGGCCGGGAACCAGCCGGGCCGCGCACGCCACGACGGTGGTCTCCGTCGGACCGTAGGTGTTCCACATTTCGCGTCCGGGACCGGCGAACCGTTCGACCAGGCCGGGCGGGCAGGCCTCGCCGCCCAGGATCAGCAACCGCACCCGCCGCAGCGCCTGTTCGGGCCACATGGCCAGCAGCGTCGGAACGGTGGAGACGACGGTGATGCCACGGTCCTCCAGCCAGGCGCCGAGTTCATGACCGGCCCTGACGAGCGAGCGTTCGGCAGGCACCAGGCAGGCGCCGGAGCGCCAGGCCAGCCACATCTCCTCGCAGGAGGCGTCGAAGGCGACGGACAGTCCCGCGAGGACACGGTCGCCGGGGCCGAGCGGGCGGTCACGCAGGAACAGCTGTGCCTCGGCGTCCACGAAGGCGGCCGCGGACCGATGGGTGACGGCCACCCCCTTGGGCGCGCCGGTCGAGCCGGAGGTGAAGATGATCCACGCGTCGTCCTGAGGGAGGGGCGTACAGCGGTGCGCCGCCGTTCCCGACGGCACGGCCGGATGGGCGGGCTGCGGATGGGGCCCGAGGACGAGACACACCCCGGCCTCACGGAAGACGGTGACGGCACGCTCCTCGGGGTCGTCCGCGTCGACCGGCACGTAGGCCGCCCCGCAGTGCAGTACGGAGAGGATCGACAGGTACAGATCCGCGGTACCGGAGGGCACCCGGACGCCCACGCGGTCGCCGGGACCGATGCCCCGGCCGGTGAGGACCTGGGCGCGACGCTGCACCTCCGCCCACAGCTCACGGTAGGTCAGTGTTTCGGTGCCCGCCTCGAGGGCGGGAGCGTCCGGATGGCGGGCGACGGTGGCCTGCAGGATGTCGATGAGGGAACGCGGCGGTGAAGCCGCAGCCGAACGGAACAGAGCCCGGCCGTCGGATGGCGTGAGGGGCTGGTGGGGCGCATCGAATGCGGGCGAAGACAAAGTGGTGCCTCTGCTGTGCGGTGCCGATGGATGCGAAGTCGCGACGTCCATTACGGCTTGTCAGAGGCGCTGGCGTGGCGGGACGTTCACCAACTCATTGCAATTTATACACGACCGGACCATGGGTGGAAATTGGGGAATTCCAAACCGCGTTTCAGTCCTTCGGATTGACGTGTGCTTAATTTTTTCGATTCCGGAAAGAAAGCTGCATGAGAATGGTTTGAACTTTCCGTGGCTACGGTGTGACACGCCGTCAGGACGGCGGACCGTCGCCGGTACCGGGCCGTTCTCAGGTGTGCGCCTTGAGGAACTCGATGAGGGCCGCGTTCACCTCGTCCGGGCGTTCCTGCTGTGTCCAGTGACCGCAGCCGGCCAGCTTGACGGGCTTGCGCCACAGGTTGGGCATCAGGTCGGGGAGCTTCTCGATGAGTTCGGGCGTGCCCGGGAAGGCCGGGACCAGGTCGCGGTCGCCGTAGACGTACAGGGCGGGCCGGGTGACGACGGCGCCGTGCCACGCAGCGGTCAGTTCCCAGTTGCGGTCCAGGTTGCGGTACCAGTTGAGCGGCCCGGTGAAGCCGCCGGCGAAGCTCTCGGTGAGCGCGTCGAGATCGTCCTCGGTGAACCAGTCCGGCAGCACCTCGGGGTCCGCCAGGCCATCGAGCCAGCCCTGCCCGGGCTCGATCAGCGGCTGCATGTCCGCACCGGCGGCCCGGGCGGAGCCGGAAGCCGCGTAGAAGAACTTCCGGAGCGTGGTGCGTACGTCCCTGGCGAACTCGGCGTCAGCCACACCGGGGCGGTTGAAGTAGTTCCAGTAGAAGCGGCCGCCGAACCTCTTGTCCATGGTCGCGAGCGGCGGCTGCGTCCCACGGAAGGGCGGCGGCACGCTCAGACCGGCCACCGCGCGCACCATGTCCGGTCGCAGCAGCGCGGTGTGCCAGGCGACCGGGGCGCCCCAGTCGTGCCCGACGACGAACGCCTGCTCCTCTCCCAGGGCCCGGATCAGCCCGACGACATCGCCGACCAGGTGGAAAATGGTGTAGGCGCTGACGTCGTCGGGGTGGTCGCTGCGGCCGTAGCCACGCTGGTCGGGTGCGACCACCCGGAAACCGGCGTCGGCCAGCGGGCCGAACTGGTGGTGCCAGGAGTGCCAGGACTCGGGGAAGCCGTGCAGCAGCACCACCAGGGGGCCGCTGCCCTGCTCGGCGATGTGCAGCCGGATTCCGTTCACGTCGATCATGCGATGCTCAACCATGTGCATGAGCGTACGCGTCATGATCGTCGGGCGTTGGAGGGCGGCCGGAACCCGGTCGCCAGTCAGCCGGCCGGTGGGGGCTCTTCGCCGAAGACCCAGGGCGCCAGGACGACCAGCCAGCCGTCCGGGTCCTCGAAGAGAACGGCGCCGTGCTGCGGCCAGTAGGGATTCGCGGAGGGGACGGGGCTGTGCCCGTGCTCGGTGAGCCGCCGGGCGACGACGGCGACGGCCTCGGGGCCACGCAGATAGAGCACCAGCTGGTTCTCCGGGTGCGGGTCGGGGATGCGGGGCGGCGCGCCGTGCTGCAACAGCTCCATGTGCACCGGTGTGCCCGGCAGCCCGAGGACGATGCCGTCGTAGCCCTGGTGGCCGCGCCACTGAGCGAGTACCGGCAGGCCGAGGACGTCCCGGTAGAAGATCAGGACTCGTAATGCGCGGTCGGCCGGGCGAAGCGGACCGCTCCCACGTCGAGGTGGCTGGGCCAGGAGTGATGCATGTACCGATGCTGACATGTACCCACCGGAGGGCAAATCGGGCTTTGGGCCTACGATCGCAGGAGCGGGTCCGCTCGGCTTCCAGAAAGCCGGCGGAGTGCTCCCTGAGGGACGGCGGAAGGGAGGCGCCGACGATGGCACACATGCTGATCAGGGGAGATGACCTGGTCGTACGGCTGGCTCTGTGGGAGCGGGCGGCCGTACGGTGCGGCGACGTACGGGTGCCGCTGGCGGCGGTGCGCCGGGTGACGGTCGAACCGGCCTGGTGGCGGGCCCTTCGCGGCATCCGGGAGCGCGGCGTCCGCATCCCCGGCGTCCTGTGCCTCGGCACACGCGGCCATCACGGCGGGCGGGACTTCGTGGCGGTGCGGCCCGGCAGACCCGTGGTGTGCGTGGAGCTGTGGCCGTCGGCGCCCTTCCGGCTGCTCGCCGTGGCCGAGAGGAGTGATCGGGACGCCAGGGTCCTGGCTCGCGAGCTGCGCCGGGACGCACCGAGGACCGACACCTCCACGCCGTGCCGGCAGCCGCTGCCCGTGCCCGAGGAGGCGGAGGGACGTCCCGCCGTCATGCCTGTCCTGGAGTCGACGGACCTCACCCGCGCCGGTCACCGTGCCCTGCGCGCGTGAGGCCGGGACAGCCGCTGCCGCTCGCCCCGCCGGATCGGGGCCGATCACGGCCGAGCGGGTTCAGCGCGGGTGGCGGCGGCCCGGTGACCTCCACATGGGCCGGACGGAGCAGCCCGGGACCGAGCCGGTAGCCGGGGCGCAGGATCTTCGTGCAGATCAGCTGGTCGGCGCCGGGGGAGATGTGATGGGTGACGGCGTCGTGGCACGCGGGGTCGAAGGGGTCGCCCTCCTTCCCGAACGCCTCAAGTCCCAGAGCGCCCACCTGGGTCCGCAGGGTGTCGGCGATGTCCTTCAGGCCCGTCGTCACGGGTTCGTGCACGCAGGCGCGGTCGACGGAGTCCAGGACGGGCAGCAGGGCACGCAGGACGTTGGTGACGGCGATCTCACGTACGGCGATGCGGTCGCGGCGCACCCGCTTGCGGTAGTTGTCGTACTCGGCCTTCACCCGCTGCAGGTCGGCCGTGCGCTCCTCCAGCAGACGCTGCAGCTGGGCGGGGTCCCTGGTCCGCACCCGGCCCTTGTCCATCGTCAGCCCGCCTCCGGCTTGTCGTCGTCGACGATCTCGGCGTCCACCACCTCTTCGTCCGAGGAGGCGGCGGCGGAGGCGCCCGACGACGGGCCCGCACCGGAGGCCGCCTGCCCCTCCGTGCGGGACCTCTCGTACATCGCCGTGCCGATCTTCTGCGCCGCCTCGGCCGCACGCTCCATGGCCTGCCGGATCGCGGCCGTGTCCTCGCCCTTCAGCTTCTCCTTCAACTCGGTGAGCGCGCTCTCCGTCTCGGTCTTCGCGTCCGCCGGGATCTTCTCGGGGTTGTCCCTGATGAGCTTCTCGGTGGAGTAGACGAGCTGTTCGGCCTGGTTACGGGTCTCCGCGTCCTCCCGGCGCCTGCGGTCCTCCTCCGCGTGCTGCTCCGCCTCGCGGACCATCCGGTCGATGTCGTCCTTGGGCAGCGCCGAGCCGCCGGTGACGGTCATCTTCTGTTCCTTGCCGGTGCCGAGGTCCTTGGCGGAGACGTGCATGATGCCGTTGGCGTCGATGTCGAAGGCGACCTCGATCTGCGGGACACCGCGCGGCGCGGGCGCGATGCCCGTCAGCTCGAACATGCCGAGCTTCTTGTTGTACGCGGCGATCTCCCGCTCGCCCTGGTAGACCTGCACGCTCACCGAGGGCTGGTTGTCCTCGGCGGTGGTGAAGATCTCCGAACGGCGGGTCGGTATCGTGGTGTTGCGCTCGATCAGCTTGGTCATGATGCCGCCCTTGGTCTCGATGCCCAGGGACAGCGGAGTGACGTCCAGCAGCAGGATGTCCTTGACCTCGCCCTTGAGGACACCGGCCTGGAGCGAGGCGCCGACGGCCACCACCTCGTCCGGGTTCACGCCCTTGTGCGGGTCCTTGCCGGTCAGCTGCCGCACCAGGTCCGTGACCGCGGGCATACGGGTCGAACCGCCGACCAGGATGACGTGGTCGATGTCGGACACCTTGATCCCGGCGTCCTTGACCGCGTTGTGGAACGGAGCCTTGCAGCGGTCCAGCAGGTCCGACGTCAGCTGCTGGAACTGGGCGCGGCTGAGTTTCTCGTCCAGGTGCAGCGGGCCCTCCGGGGAGGCCGTGATGTAGGGGAGGTTGATGTTCGTCTCCGTCGAGCTGGACAGCTCGACCTTGGCCCGCTCCGCGGCCTCCCTCAGCCGCTGGACGGCCATCTTGTCCTTGGCGAGATCGATGCCGTAGTTGTTCTTGAAGGTCGTGACCAGGTGGTCGACGACGCGCTGGTCCCAGTCGTCGCCGCCGAGGTGTGTGTCGCCGTTGGTGGCCTTGACCTCGATGACGCCCTCGCCGATCTCCAGCAGGGACACGTCGAAGGTGCCGCCGCCCAGGTCGAAGACGAGGACCGTCTGGTCGTTCTCCTTGTCCAGCCCGTACGCCAGCGCCGCCGCCGTCGGCTCGTTGATGATCCGCAGCACGTTCAGGCCGGCGATCTCCCCGGCCTCCTTGGTCGCCTGCCGCTGGGCGTCGTCGAAGTAGGCGGGGACGGTGACCACCGCGTCGGTGACGTCCTCGCCCAGGTGCGCCTCCGCGTCCCGCTTGAGCTTCTGCAGCACGCGTGCGGAGATCTCCTGCGCCGTGTAGCGCTTGCCGTCGACGTCACCGTGCTGGGGGAAATGCCAGCTGTGATGGCCCATGTACCGCTTCACGGAACGTGCGGTGCGGTCGACGTTGGTGACCGCCTGCCGCTTGGCGACCTCTCCGACCAGCACCTCGCCGTTCTTCGCGAAGGCCACGACCGAGGGTGTCGTCCGGGCCCCTTCCGCGTTGGTGACGACGGTGGGCTCGCCGCCTTCGAGGACCGAGACCACGGAGTTCGTCGTTCCCAGGTCTATGCCGACTGGACGCGCCATCTGGACTCACCCTCTTCGTCTGTGGGCGGTGCAGCACTTCCATCTTCGACCACCTGGCCGACCACTGCGAGCTGCTGATTTCGGACGCGGGGAGGGACGAAGCCGACCGCGGCGGGCGTCAGTGACTCACTGTGCACCGGGCCGCGACTCATAGTGCAGGCAGTGGAAGCGGCCGTTCTCCTCGAGCCCGGCGGGGTCATGGCCCAGCGCCCGTACCGCCGTGATCGCGTACCGCTGCTCGCGATCGTCGGTGAACAGACGCTGGGGATAGGTGCCGGAGGCATCGAGCGTGGTGCGCAGACCGTGCGCGGCCAGTGCGCGGACGATCGGGTCGTACGACACGGTCCGCAGCACGAACGCGCTGACCCACACCGGCCTTCGCGCACCGTCCAGCAGTGCCATGAACGTCCGGGCGGTGACGTAGCTGCCGCCGCCCGTCAGCGTCAGGAGGCCGACCTCGGCGAGCGCGCGCCGCAGGCGAGGGCCCGGTGGGCCCTGTTCCAGGTCGTCGGTGAAGGCGGCGTCCAGGAGCCCCACCTCGAGCGCGTACCGCACGGCGGGGGCCGAGACGTCCAGGCCGAACACCGGCACCGCGCCGGGCCGGCGCCGCTCGGCGTAGAACTCCTTGTCCTTCGCCGCGAGTTGTGCCGTCGACAGCTCACGGCAGGCAGGGGAGGTGTACCGCTCGTACATCTCCGCCAGCGTCACGTCATGGTTGAGCAGAGCCGCGTTGATCCCGTACGAGCAGCACACGTCCAGCACGGCCGGCGCGTGGGGGTGGCCGTCGTCGAGTGCGGAGCGTTCGGCGGCGGCCTGCCGGAAGAACGGCTGAGCACGGTGCGGGATCTCGTACTCGAGCGGGGCCAGCCGCCTGAAGTACGTGCGGGGGTCCGGTCGGTCGTAGATGTCGTCGAACCGCGCCTTGCCCCCCGCCCCGCCCTCGGCGCCGTCGGAACCCGGCCCGGCCATGCCCCTCCCCTCCTCACTCCTCCTCGCAGAACACATCGCCACCTCCATCATCTCTCGCCTCCCGCGTCCCGGGATGTCTATCACCGACCGCAGCACTGCCCGCGCGGCATGCCCGGTGTCGCGCGGTGTTGCACCAGGCCGGAGCATGGAGGAGGAGGCACCGGCGCGCTCGCCGCCCCGCACGGGCGGTGGTCCCGGGGCGCACCGGGCCGGGGCGGAGGCAGCGATGGAATTGGTCGAAGAACGTTCCTTCCGCTACCGCATCGAGCCGTGCGGTGGCATGCGGGTGCCCGGGGTCGTGTTCGCCTCCCGGGGGCTGCTGGCGGACGCCGAGCAGTCCCTGGAGCAGGTCGTGCACGTGGCCGCGCTGCCCGGGATCGTCACCGCCTCCTACGCCATGCCGGACATCCACTGGGGGTACGGCTTTCCCATCGGCGGTGTCGCGGCCACCGACGTGGACGCCGGAGGGGTGGTCTCGCCGGGCGGTGTCGGCTTCGACATCTCCTGCGGGGTGCGGCTGCTCGCCGCGGACTGCGACGGTGACGAGTTCCGGCCCGCCCTGACCGCCGTGATGGACAGCCTGGACCGGGCGATCCCACGCGGTGCCGGGCCCGGTGGCGTGTGGCGGCCGGACGGCACCGGCGAGCTGGAGCGGCTGCTGGCCGGGGGCTCCCGGTACGCCGTGGAGCGGGGGCACGGGGAGGAACGCGACCTGCTGCGCTGCGAGGACGGCGGCGCGGTCGCCGACGCCGATGTGACCCAGGTCGGGCAGCGGGCCCGCGAGCGAGGCCTCGGCCAGGTCGGCAGCCTGGGCTCCGCCAACCACTTCCTTGAGGTGCAGCAGGTCACCGAGGTGTACGACGGCCCGGCCGCGACCGCCTTCGGGATCGAGCCGGGCCAGGTGTGTGTGATGATCCACTGCGGGTCCCGCGGACTCGGGCACCAGATCTGCACCGATCATGTGCGGTTCATGGACCGCGCCATGGCCCGGTACGGCATCACCGTGCCCGACCGGCAGCTGGCCTGTACGCCGGTGGACTCGCCCGAGGGGCGGGCCTACCTCGGGGCGATGGCCGCGGCCGCCAACTACGGCCGCGCGAACCGCCAGCTGCTGTCCGACGCGGCCCGGACCGTCTTCCGGCACGCCGCGGGCGCCCGGCTCTCGCTGGTGTACGACGTCTCCCACAACCTCGCCAAGATCGAGACCCATCCGGTGGCGGGCCAGCGGCGGCGGCTGTGCGTGCACCGCAAGGGCGCCACCCGGGCCTTTCCGCCCGGACATCCCGAACTGCCTGAAGACATAAGGGAGTTCGGGCAGCCGGTGCTGATCCCCGGCACGCTCGGGACGGCGTCGTACGTGCTGGCAGGAGTGCCCGGGGGCGACGCCTTCCACTCGACCTGCCATGGTGCGGGCCGCACCATGAGCCGTCACCAGGCCGCGCGCACCGTCACCGGCAGTGAGCTGCGCGTACGCCTGCGTCAGGCCGGGATCGCCGCACGTCCGAAGTCCTGGCGCGGCCTGACGGAGGAGACGCCGGAGGCGTACAAGGACGTGGACGCCGTGGTCGCAGCGAGCGAGGGGGCGGGGCTGTGCCGCAAGGTCGCCCGGCTGGTGCCGCTCGGAGTGGTCAAGGGGTGACGAGGCCGACGGGTGCCCGTGCACGGCTCACACGTCCACGATCACCGTGCAGGTCCATCCGTACGGGTCCGGGCCGATGTGCAGCTCCTGCCAGGAGACACCCTTGGGAGCGGCGCCGATGACGGTGACGTCGGCGAGGTCGGCGAGCGAGAGCCGTACCTCCAGTCCGCCGTCGTCGGTGGCCTCCGCCTCCACGTCGACCGGGACCCGGCCCGCGACCTCGAGCCGGAAGACGACCTCGTCCAGCAGCGCGACCAGCAGGTCCTCGTCGCCGCCGGGAGCGAGACGGATCCGTTCGACGCCGCTGGGATGGATGTCCGACACCTCGGCGAAGGCCTCCACCAGGGCGCGTACGGCCTCGGTCAGGCAGTGTTCACGGGTGGTGCCCCAGGCGTGCAGACGCGTGTCGGCGGTGTGCGGCATCGCGCAGTGACCGTTCTCGCCCTCACGCCGCGCCTGCAGCTCGTCGCCGATGTCGCCGACCATGTCCACCACAGTACGCCGCCCCGAGCGGGCCTGCCCCGTGGCTCCGTCGTCCCGATCACCGCGCTTGCGGGCGTGCGCCTTGGTGCGCCGTCAGCCGTGACACCAGCAGCTCGGTGAAGGGGGTGGCCGCCCGGGGGAGCCGTCGGCCGAGCATCGTCCGGACCCGAGCCGGGCGCACGGTGTGACACTCCAACTGGACTCCGGTTCCGAAGAGTTGACGCTGACTGGTGCCGCGCCCTGTGCGCAACTCCTCGACCGGCGTCGCCCACCCGGCGTCGCCGCGGCGGCACTGTTGACGGCCCGCGGGGCTCAGACGCTGTTGGGCCAGTCGTACGGCCCGCCGCCGCGCCAGTCGATCAGTTCGGGATCGTCGATCGCAGTGTCGGCGGGCGGCAGGTCCGCGCGGTGCAGGAATTCGAGGACGTCGAACAAGGTGTAGGCGGTGCCCATCAGCTCACCGCGG
The DNA here is from genome assembly GCF_001636945.3 of Streptomyces sp. FXJ1.172. Taxonomy (NCBI): domain Bacteria; kingdom Bacillati; phylum Actinomycetota; class Actinomycetes; order Kitasatosporales; family Streptomycetaceae; genus Streptomyces; species Streptomyces sp. FXJ1.172. The sequence goes on from NZ_CP119133.2 coordinate 8,694,678, forward strand.
ACCGTCACCCGCCGTCCGCCGTCCTGGGCGGGCGGGTCCACCACCACCGGAGCGTGCCCGTCCATGACACCAGTATGCCCGGAAACGGACCGCTGGGCAGTCAGCTGGGAGCGCTGCGGGTGCCGGTGTCCGGGAACCGGGATCACCGACGCCGTCCGCGCACTCACGAGCCCTCGCCGTCATGTCGACTTCATGACAAGCTGGACGGGGCGTTGTCACGGTTCGAGCAGGGAGACGTCCGTCGCTCCCCAGTAGGCGCGCATCTCCTCGATGAGGCCGTCGCCGTCCACGCCGATCACCATCACGTACTCGATGCCGATACGCGTCCGGTCCGGATCGGCCGGGGTCGGCAGCGTCATGAGGTGGTGGCGGGCCAGGAGCGGACCCGAGGGCAGGTAGTCCATCGTCGCGGACACCGTGACGGCCGCGTGCCGCCCGTCCTGTCCGGCAACCGTCAGCCCGGCCGCCTCATGGACGTTGCTGCCCACCGCCATCGTGGCGTGGGCGCGCAGCGCCTCGAGCCCCGTCCGGGTCCAGGAGCCGACCGGGTCCTCGAAGCGGATGCGGGGCGAGTACAGCTTGAGCAGGCCGTCCACGTCCCCGTCGTTGATGCGCAGGCAGTGTTCGCGGGCCAGCTCCTTGCGGTGCTCCTCGTCGGGCGCCGGGGCCGCGGGCCACGACGAGTCCGTTCTGCCCCACATCACGCGCAGTTCCTGGATCAGACCGTCCTCGCCGACGTCGAGGATGCCCATCACCTGAGTCCGCACCCGCCGCTGCGGCGGCAGCCCCGGCGCGCCCACCGTGACGGTCGCCGGGAGCACGACGGAACAGCCGTCATGAGCCGCGTACGCACGGCCCGGCTCCTCCCGCAGCCCACCGGCCAACGCCGGGGCCAGCCGGGTGCCGACGGCCTCGCGGCCGGTCACCGGCTCGCTGCCCAGAGGATCGACGAGCCGCGCGTCCGCGGCGAACAGCCGTAGCACACCGTCCAGTTCACCGGCGTTCACGAGACGGCAGTACTCAAGAGCCAGATCCTTGCGCACGGACTCCACAGGCATGTCCCGTCCCCCTCAGGCCGTCACGCCGGCGCCGGACGCCAGCCGTGCGAGTTCGTCGGTGTGCAGCGGCGGTTCGGTCAGCACGGGCGCCTCGGGGCCACGCCGGAGCGCCGCCATCACTTCGGGATCCTGCATGCTCGCCATGGTCGCGGACAGGGTGTTGAGGGCGACCGCGGCCCGGTTCACCGCCCGGTTGCGGGTCGCGGTGGCCCCCACGAGGTCGGTGACACGCTGCCGCTCGCCCGCGTGCCGGGTCAGCCGAGGGTCCCGGGTCCGAGTACGGCAGCCCGGGTAGCCGATGTCGTGCGAGGTGGCCAGCACCCATGCGTCGTCCACGGCCAGGGCGATCGCGTGCTGGGCCGCGCGCGCCAGACCCGGCTCGAACGGCCGCTCCCGGAGCTGCTTCTCGAGCGCCAGCACGCTGTGCGCAGCCGCGCTCATACCGTGGCCGTAGACCGGGTTGAAGGCGGCCACCGCGTCCCCGAGGACCACCAGGCCCTCGGGCCAGGCCGCCAGCCGCTCGTAATGCAACCGCCGGTTGACCGTCGAACGGGACCGCTCCACCGAGGTCAGCGGCTGCGCCTTGGTGATCAGCTCGCCGACCAGCGGATGACGGACGCCTTCCCGGGCAAACGTCACGAACTCCTCGTCGACGGCGGGTGGTTCGCCCCCGCGCGTCCCGGACACCGTGACGATCCAGCGCCCGTCCTCGATCGGCATCAGGACCGCGTTGCACCCGGGCCGGCCCGCCCGGTGGTCGGCATGCACGCTGACCAGCGGGAAGTTCACCGCCGCGGCCTCCGGCGCACGGAAGATCCGGGTGGCGTACACCATCCCCGAGTCGACGAACTCCTCCTCGGGCGCCGGCACTCCCAGCTCGGCCACCAGCCGCTTCAGCGGTGATCCACGGCCGGTCGTGTCGACCACGAGATCAGCCGCGAGCTCCCGCTCCGCACCCGACTCCCCGTCCCGCACCCGTACGCCCGACACCCGGCCCGCGTCGCCGAGCAGCGCGAGCACCTCCGTCTTCTCGGACAGGGAGATACGCCCGTCCCGCAAAGCCTGCTCACGCACCGTCCAGTCCAGCAGCGCACGACTGCACGCGATCATGAACTGGGCCTCGGGGAAGCGGTGTTGCCAGCCATACGCGGTGAAGGACACCTGGCCGTCGGGAATTCCGATCCGGTGCGCTCCGGCGGCCTGCAGCCGGTCCGTGGTACCGGGCAGCAGTTCCTCGACGATCCGGGCGCCACCCGACCAGAGAATGTGCGCGTGCCGGGCCTGCGGAACTCCCTTGCGCAGCTGGGGCCCCGAGGGAAACTCGTCCCGGTCGATCACGGTCACCGAGCCGACGTGACGAGCCAGCATCGAGGAGACGAGCATTCCGGCCATGCCGCCGCCCAAAACCACGGCGCTTCGGGTACTGGTCATCGGTTCACGCGATCCTTTCCCGCGGCGAGGAATCGCCCAACACCGTACCCCTGGACCGGGTTCAGTGATGAGACGAATTCTCTCGGCCGGGCACGAATAGGGGACGGTAGGGGTGCCGGTAAGGGTTACTGCGCCCTGTCCGGGCTGAGTAGCGTGAGGGTCCAGCGACGTGTTGCCCAATGGGGAGGAATCGCATGAGTGATACGCGGGAAATGCTCATCTCGGCCTCGGTGGAGCAGGTGTGGGCGGTCCTCACCGAGGACAAGTACCTGAACCAGTGGTTCGGCGAGGCCGATACCGAGATGGACCTGCGTCCCGGCGGAAAGATGGTCTTCCGCTTCAAGAACGGCGGAGTCTTCTCCGCCACGATCGAGCGGATCGAGCCCCACAAGTATTTCTCCTACCGCGTGCTGACGGTCCCCACCGAGGCGGCACCCGACGACACCAACTCCCGGCTCATCGAATTCACCCTCACCCCCGAGGGGGCGGGCAGCACACGGCTGGGGCTCGCGGAAAGCAACTCCCACCTCGACGGAATCAAGCGGGTCGCCGAATCCATCTGACCTCCATCTGACCGACGATCCGGTCGATCCGTACGATCCATTCGGGTCAGGGGCTCTTCGATACCAGGAAACGGTACCGAAGAGCCCTTTCCCATTCCTGGCCCATTCTCACTCGAGGGTGGTGAGCCAGTTCTCCACCGCACGGGCACATGTCTCGGCATGCCTGCTCTCGAGCATGGTGAAGTGGTTTCCCGGAACTTCGACGACCGTGCTGCCCGGCCGCCATACGGCCCGCCAGCCGGGATCCGCTGCGGAGCCGGTCAGCGGCTCGGCCGGGCGCAGCAGCAGGGTGGGCACCTCGCGCGGTGCGACGGCGAAGTCCAGGCTGAAGTACTTCGCCCGCGCGGTGACCCAGGCGTCGCCCGAACCGTCGTCCTCGGCGCCCGTCGCGGTGTTTCGCGCCAGCAGCATCTCGTTGATCACCGGCAGCCAGTCCTGCGACCCCAGCCCGTCCCCGGACCCCCACCACGGCGTGTCGATGAGCACCAGCCCCGCCGGTGCGTCGCCGGCCTCCTCCAGGTGGGCTGCCACCGCCGCCGCTACATAGCCCCCCGAGGAGTGACCGAGCAGCACGCACCGCCGCCCCCCGACAGCCCCGCGCACCACCGCGGCCTGCGCTCGGGCCAGCGCCTTGGCCGAGGCGGGCAACGCCTCCCCGGGCCGGAACCCCGGCAGCCCGGCCACCGCGATGTCCCGCCCGTCCCCCAACTCCCGGGCCAGGGCCAGATACTGCTGGAAGTCCGGCTTCCACACGAACGACGGGAAGCACACCACGGCCGGCGCCTCGTCACCGTGACCGAGCCGTACGACACCGGGGGACTGCGCCGGTTCGCTCTCGAACGTCGGCCGGTACTCGGCGAGGCGCAGGGCGAGATGGTGGACCTCGGCGAAGTCCCCTTGCCCACACGCCCGGACGAACAGGTCCGAGAGGGAGTCCGCGACGGCCGGGGCCGGCCGAACGGCCCGAGTCACCGCATCGGGGGCCGCGTCCGGTGCCTGGACCAGATACTCGGCGAGGGCACGGGCCGTCGGGTGCTCGAAGACCGTCGCAGGGGAAATGGGCATGCCGGTGAACTCGCCCAGCCGGCGCCGTAGTTCGACGGCCGTGAGGGAGTCGATGCCCAGCTTGATGAACGGCGTCGACGCGTCCACGTCCGCCGGTTCGGCGAAGCCCAGGACCAGGGCGACCGTCTCACGAACCAATTCCTCCAAGGCGTCCAGCCGTTCCTCCGCCGACAGGCCGTCGAGCCGTTCGGCAAAGGTGGGCCGGGCGTCGTCATCGGCCTCGACAAGGCCCGGGCGCGCAGCGACCTCGGACGTGCCGGGTACGGCGTCGAGCCAGTAGTGCCGGTGGTCGAAGGCGTAGGTCGGGAGGTCGAGCGACTGCCCGGTGGCGCTGGACGGCCAGGTGATGGCGGTGCCACGGGTCCAGAGTTCGGCGAGGGCCGTGCGCAGAGCTTCGGCCTCGGAACGTCCCTGGCGGAGGGTGGAGACGGCGAGTACGTCGTCGAGGGTGGTGCGGGCGAGGGTGGTGAGGGTGGTGTCGGGGCCGAGTTCGAGGAGGCAGGTGACGCCGTGTTGGGTGAGGTGGTGGAGGCTGTCGGTGAAGCGGACGGGTTTGCGGATGTGGTGGGTCCAGTAGTCGGGGGAGGTGAGGTGGTCGGTGGTGTGTCCGGTGGTGTTGGAGATGACGGGGGTGTGGGCGGGTTGGTAGTCGATGGTGGCGGCGATGTGCCGGAATTCGTCGAGGATGGGTTCCATGTGGGGGGAGTGGAAGGCGTGGGAGACGTTGAGGTGGCTGGTTTTGCGGCCGAGGTCACGGAAGTGATCAACGATGGCTTGTGTGGCGTGCGTGTCGCCTGAGATGACGGTGGTGTCGGGTGAGTTGAGGGCGGCGATGGCCACGCCTGCTGTGAGGTGTTCGGTGATTTCGGTTTCGGTGGCCTGGATGGCGATCATGGTTCCGCCGGTGGGGGCGGTTTGCATGAGTCGTCCGCGGGCGGTGACCAGGCGGGCTGCGTCGGGCAGGGTCATGACGCCGGCTGCGTGGGCGGCGGTGAGTTCGCCGATGGAGTGGCCGAGGAGGTAGTCGGGTCGCAGGCCGTAGGTGTGGGTGACGAGCTGGTACAGGGCGGTTTCGAGGGCGAAGAGGGCGGGTTGTGCGTACTGTGTCTGCTGCAGCAGTTCTGCGTCGTCGCCGAAGAGTATGTCGCGCAGGGGGCGTGGCAGGTGTGGGTCCAGGGCGTGGAAGGTCTCGTCCAGTGCGGCGGCAAAGACGGGCTCGGTGTCGTACAGCTCCCGTCCCATGCCGGGCCGTTGGGATCCCTGTCCGGTGAACATGAACGCCACCCGCCCAGACCGCACACTCCCCGTGACGACGCCGTTCGCCGGCTTGCCGGAGGCGAGTGCGTGCAGGCCCCGTGCGAACTCGTCGTGGTCGCAGGCCAGGACGACGGCGCGGTGGTCGAGCGACGCGCGGGTGGTGAGCAGGGCGGCGGAGACGGCGGACACGGAGACCTCGGGGGTGTCCTCGGTGAAGGAGAGCAGTCGGGCGGCCTGGGCGTGGAGGGCCTTCCTGGTCCTTGCGGAGAGTGGCCAGGGCACCGGGCCCGTCGGCCTTCCGGGTTCGTCGGTGGTGGGCGACGGTTCCGGCGGGGCCGCCTCCAGGATGACGTGGGCGTTGGTGCCGCTGATACCGAAGGAGGAGACGCCGGCCCGGCGCGGGCGGCCGGTCTCCGGCCACTTCACCTCCTCCGCGAGCAGCGACACATTGCCCGCGTCCCAGTCGATGTGGGGTGAGGGCGCGTCGATGTGCAGGGTCTGCGGGAGTACTTCGTGGCGCAGCGCCATGACCATCTTGATCACGCCCGCGACACCCGCGGCGGCCTGAGTGTGACCGATGTTGGACTTCACCGAGCCCAGCCGGAGCGGGCGGTTCTCCGGCCGCTCCCGGCCGTAGGTGACGAGGAGCGCCTGGGCCTCGATGGGGTCGCCGAGCGTCGTGCCCGTGCCGTGGGCCTCGACCGCGTCGACCTCGGCAGGCTCGAGGCGGGCGTTGGCGAGGGCCTGGCGGATCACCCGCTGCTGGGAGGGCCCGTTGGGCGCGGTGAGGCCGTTGCTGGCGCCGTCCTGGTTGACGGCGGAGCCGCGTACGACGGCGAGGACCCGGTGCCCGTTGCGGCGGGCGTCGGAGAGGCGCTCCACGAGGAGTACACCGGCTCCTTCGGAGAAGCCGGTGCCGTCGGCCGCCGCCGCGAACGCCTTGCAGCGGCCGTCCGCCGCGAGCCCCCGCTGCCTGCTGAACTCGGTGAACAGGCCGGGCACGGCCATCACCGTCACGCCTCCGGCCAGCGCGAGTGAGCACTCGCCGTTGCGCAGGGCCTGGCAGGCGAGATGGAGTGCGACCAGGGAGGACGAGCACGCCGTGTCGACGGTGACGGCGGGCCCTTCCAGCCCGAAGGCGTACGAGATCCTGCCGGACAGCACGCTGGCCGAGGTCCCGGTGCCGACGTATCCCTGGACGCCCTCGGGGAACTCCGGCAGGCCGATCGCGTACCCGGAGGCGATGGCTCCGGCGAACACACCGGTCCGGGTTCCGCCGAGCGACGTCGGATCGATGCCCGCGCGTTCGAAGACCTCCCAGGCCGACTCCAGGAGCAGCCGCTGCTGCGGATCCATGGCCAAGGCTTCGCGCGGTGAGATGCCGAACAGGAGCGGGTCGAACTGTCCGGCGTCGTAGAGGAAGCCGCCCTGGCTCGTGTACGACGTGCCCGGGTGGTCGGGATCGGGGTCGTAGAGCGCCTCGAGGTCCCAGCCGCGGTCGGTCGGGAAGCCCGAGACCGCGTCCCGGCCCTCGACGAGCAACTGCCAGAGCTGTTCAGGGCTCTGGACCCCGCCGGGGAAGCGGCAGGCCATGCCGATGATCGCCACCGGCTCCCGGGACGCCATGGTGAGCTGGTGGTTCTGCCGCCGCAGCCGCTCGTTCTCCGACAGCGACGCGCGCAGCGCCTCGACGATCTTCTCGGGCGATGTGGTCATTTCCGGAACTCCGTCTCGGGGGTGTCCAGCGCGAGCTGTACGAGATCGTCGAGGCCCATCGTGGCGATCGACGCCTGCTCGCTCCCGGCCTCGCCCCCGCTGCCGTCCGTGGTGTCACCGGCTTCGGCGAGCCGGAGCAGGACGTCGACCAGACCGGCCTCGCGCAGCCGCTCAAGGGACAGGGACATGAGCGCCTCGCGTACGGCGGTCTCCTGCGGGTCGACGTGCGGGACCGCGCCGATCTGGGGTTCCAGCCCGGTGCGCAGGTGCTCGGCGAGGCGAGCCGGGGTCGGATAGTCGAAGACGAGGCTGGGCGGCAGCCGCAGCCCGGTGGCGGCATTGAGCAGATTGCGCAGCTCGACCGCGGTGAGGGAGTCGAATCCCAGCTCGTTGAAGGCGTGGTCGGGGGCGATGGAGGCGGACGAGGCGTGCCCGAGGACGTTGGCCGCCTGCGTCCGTACCAGCTCCAGGAGTTCCCGGTTCCGGTCGGCTTCGGGCAGTGCGGCGAGCCGCCGTACGAGCACCGCCCCGCCCTCGTCGCCACCCTGGTCCGCGGCCCGTCGGGCGGACGTACGGACCAGGCCGCGCAGTACGCCGGGCAGCACCCCGGCCTCGGCCAGGCCCCGCAGGGCCGACGGGTCGAGCTGGACGGGTGCGATGCAGGCCTCGTCCAGCGTGCAGGCGGTGTCGAACAGGGCGAGCCCCTGCTCGGCGGAGATCGGCACCACTCCGCTGCGGGACATCCGGCGTCGCTCGCCCTCGTCCAGATGCCCGGTCATACCGGTCGCGTCGGCCCACAGACCCCATGCCAGCGAGAGGGCCGGCAGGCCCTGCGCGTGCCGGTGGCGGGCCAGCGCGTCGGTGAACACGTTCGCCGCCGCGTAGTTGGCCTGGCCGGGATTGCCGAACAGGCCGGCGATCGAGGAGAAGAGGACGAACGCCGTCAGGTCATGATCCCGGGTCAGCTCGTGCAGGTTCACGGCGGCATCCGTCTTCGGCCGCATGACCCAGTCGACGCGCTCCGGAGTCATCGCGCCGATCACACCGTCGTCGAGCACACCAGCCGTGTGCACGACCGCCCGCAGCGGGTGCGCGGCCTCGATGCCGTCCAGCACGCCGGCCAGCGCGTCCCGGTCCGCCACATCGCAGGCCACCACCACGGCATCGGCGCCCAACTCTCCCAATTCGGCGATGAGTTCGGCCGCGCCGGGAGCGTCCGCGCCGCGCCGGCTGGTCAGCAGCAGATACCGCACGCCGTACCGGGTCACCAGGTGCCGGGCGAAGAGAGCCCCCAGCGTGCCGGTGCCGCCGGTGATGAGGACGGTGCCGGACGGGTCCCAGACGGGGACGGCGGCCTCGGCCGGTACGGCGACCCGGGCGAGCCGCGGCACGAGCACGGCCCCGTCGCGCACGGCGAGCTGCGGCTCGCTCACCGACAGGGCGGCAGCGACCGCACCCGGCAGCGCGGTCACGGAGGACCGCCGGTCGTCCACGTCCAGCACGACGAATCGCCCGGGATTCTCGGATTGCGCCGAACGCAACAGCCCCCACGCCGGGGCCTGCACCAGATCAGCGACATCCGTGTCGGCGTCCGTGGCGACCGCGCCCCGCGTGATCACGACCAGCGGAGTCGACTCCAGCCGCGGATCGGCCAGCCACGCCTGCACCTCCGACAGCACCACGGAGGTGGCCGCGCGGGCGTCCGCAGCGACATCGCCGCCGGACGCCGGGGAGCAGGCCAGCAGCACCACGTCCGGCACGTCGTCGCCCGAGTCCAGCGCCTGGGCCAGGCTCGCGACATCGGCATGGGCCGCCGCACGCAGGCCGGTCGCCAGCACCGCCGACACCAGTGCTTCGGCCTCCCGCCCGAGCACGACCCAGCCCCCGGCCGGATCCGCACCGGCGCCGGTGCTGCGAATCGGCTCCCACACCGAGCGGAAGAGGTCCCGCTCGGACTGCTGCGTACGAGGCAACTGCCCGGGCGAGACGGGACGCGACACCATCGAGCCCACGGAAGCGACCGGCCGCCCCATGGCATCCGCGAGCCGCAGGGCCACCGCGTCCGTGTCGGCCTGCGACAGCCACACCCGCAGCGTCCGGGCGCCCACGGCACGCAGCGAGACATCACTCCACGCGAACGGCAGCCGTACCCGCTCGGTGTCGGCGAAGAAGTCCCCCACACCGATCGCATGCAGCGAGGCGTCGAGCAGCGCCGGATGCACCCCGAACCGCCCCGCCTCCTCCCGCGCCTCGTCCGGCAGGGCCACCTCGGCGTAGACGTCCTGCCCATGGCGCCAGGCCGCCCGCAGACCACGGAACACCGGCCCATAGCCGTGTCCGACCTCGGCCAGACCCTCGTAGAAGCCGTCCAGGTCCACCGGCTCGGCACCGGCGGGAGGCCACACCGTCAGGTCGAACGGTGTCGCGTCGGCCTGCTTCGCCAGCACGCCGCTCGCGTGCCGTGTCCACGCATCAGCATCCTCCGTGTCGCCCTCGGGCCGCGAGTACACGTGCAGCGCCCGGCGCCCGGTCCCATCGGCCTCGCCGATCACCACCTGGGTCCGCAGCGCTGCCCGTTCCGGCAGGACCAGCGGCGCTTCGAGGGTCAGCTCCTCCAGGCACTCGCAGCCGACCTCGTCTCCGGCCCGCAACGCCAGCTCCACGAACGCCGCCCCCGGAAGCAGCACGGTACCCAGCGCCACATGGTCCGCCAGCCACGGGTGCGTACGCAGCGAAAGCCGCCCGGTGAGCACGAGTTCATCCCGTCCGGCCGGACGAACCACGGCCCCGAGCAGCGGATGTCCCGGTGCCGACAGCCCCGCCGCCGCGACATCGACGGGACCGCCCTGACCCTGCTCCAGCCAGTAGCGCTCCCGCTGGAACGCGTACGTCGGCAGGGCCGCTGCCCGCGCGGATCGCAGCGCGGGCAGCGACGCCCAGTCGACCGGCAGACCTCGAGTCCATGCGGTGGCGAGTGCGGTGTGGAGCTGGGTGAGGCCGCCGTGGTCGCGGCGGAGCGTGCTGGTGATCGTGGTGTCCAGGCCGGAGTCCTGCACCGTTTCTTCGAGGGCCAGGGTGAGGACGGGGTGGGCGGTGGTTTCGATGAAGTGGCGGTGGCCGTCGCCGAGAAGAACACGAATCGTCTCTTCGAAGCGGACGGTGTGGCGGAGGTTGGTGTACCAGTAGTCGGCGTTGAGTGTGGTGCCGTCGATGGGTTGGGTGGTGACGGTGGAGTAGAGGGGGATGGTGGTGGGTTGGGGGTTGATGTCGTGGGCGGCGGTGAGGACTTGGGTGTGGATGGTTTCGACTTGGGGGGAGTGGGAGGCGTAGTCGACGGGGATGCGGCGGGCGCGGATGCCGTGTTGTTCGCAGGTGGTGTGGAGTTGGTCGAGGGCTTGGGGGGTGCCGGAGACGACGGTGGAGTGGGGTCCGTTGACGGAGGCGATGGAGAGGTCTTGGCCCCAGGGTTGTATGAGGTCCAGTGCGTGGTCGTGGGTGGTGGCGAGGGAGGTCATGCCGCCTTTGCCGGCGAGCGGCAGGAGTGCTTGGGAGCGGAGGGCGACGATGCGTGCGGCGTCCTCGAGGGTGAGGGCTCCGGCGATGTGGGCGGCGGCGATTTCGCCTTGGGAGTGGCCGATGACGGCGTCGGGTTGGATGCCGTGGTGCTGCCAGAGGGCGGCGAGGGAGATCATGACGGCGAAGAGTGCGGGTTGGACGACGTCGACGCGGTCGAGGCCTGGGGCGTCGTCGGTGCCGCGCAACACGTCCGTCAGGGACCAGTCGACGTGGGGCGCGAGAGCGGTCTCGCATTGGGCGATGCGGGCTGCGAACACCGGTGCGGTGTCGAGGAGTTCGCGGCCCATGCCGATCCACTGCGAGCCCTGCCCCGGAAACACGAACACCGCCCCCGGCCCCTGATGGGCCGAGCCGGACACGACTTGCGGGGTGGCGTCCCCGGATGCCAGCGCCTCCAGGCCCTTTACGGCACCGGCGAGATCCTCGGCCAGGATCACACCACGGTGTTCCAGGGCAGCGCGTGTGGTGGCGAGGGCGCGGCCGATGCCGGCGAGGTCGGCGTCGGGAGCGGACGAGAGCCGCGAACGGAGCCGTGCCGCCTGGGCCCGTAGCGCCTCGGGGCTCTTGCCGGACAGCACCCACGGGACCGGCGCCGATCCATTCTCGACGTGCGGCGCTACGGCGGTCTCGTCCGTGGCCTGGCCCCTGGCCTCGTCCTCCTCGGGACGCGGTGCCTCCTCGAGGATCACATGGGCGTTGGTGCCGCTCATGCCGAAGGAGGAGACGCCGGCGCGGCGCGGGCGGTCCGACGCGGGCCAGGCAGCCGGTTCGGTGAGGAGGGAGATGCTGCCCGACGCCCAGTCGACATGGGGCGTGGGCTCGTCCAGGTGCAGGGTGCGGGGCAGGACGCCGTGCCGCATCGCGAGGACGGTCTTGATGAGGCCGGCCATGCCGGCGGCGGCCTGCGTGTGGCCGATGTTCGACTTCACCGAGCCGAGACGGAGCGGGCGTTCCGCAGGACGGTCCTGCCCGTACGTTGCCAACAGGGCCTGCGCCTCGATCGGATCACCGAGCGCGGTGCCCGTGCCGTGCGCCTCGACCATGTCGATGTCACCGGGTGTGAGGCGGGCGTTGGTGAGCGCCTGCCGGATGACGCGCTGCTGGGAGGGGCCGTTGGGAGCGGTCAGACCGTTGCTGGCGCCGTCCTGGTTGACGGCCGAGCCGCGGATCACCGCGAGGATCTCCCGGCCGTTGCGGCGCGCGTCCGAGAGGCGCTCCACGAGCAGGGCACCCACGCCCTCCGCGAAGCCGAAGCCGTCCGCCGCAGCCGAGAAGGGCTTGCAGCGGCCGTCGGCGGCCAGCCCACGCTGACGGCTGAACTCGATGAACGCCAACGGCGACGGCAGCACCGTCACCCCGGCGACGATCGCGAGCGAGCACTCACGGGCCCGCAGCGCCTGCTCGGCCCAGTGCAGGGCGACCAGCGAGGAGGAGCAGGCGGTGTCGACCGTGACCGCCGGCCCTTCCAGACCCAGGATGTACGAGACCCGGCCCGAGGCGACGCTGGCAGAGGTGCCGGTGCCCAGATACCCCTCCACGCCCTCGGGGGCGTCGGTCACCTGTGCGCCGTAGCCGGAGGCCACGTGGCCGACGAAGACGCCGGTACGGCTGCCGCGCAGGGACTGGGGGTTGATCCGGGCCCGCTCCAGCACCTCCCACGACGCCTCCAGGACCAGCCGCTGCTGCGGGTCCATGGCGAGCGCTTCCCGCGGCGAGATGCCGAACAGGCCGGCGTCGAAGTCACCGACGTCGTGCAGGAAGCCGCCCTCGCGCGCGTAGGACGTACCGGCACGGCCGGGATCCGTGTCGTACAGGGCGTCCAGGTCCCAGCCGCGATCCGTCGGCATCCCCGATATCGCGTCACGACCCTCGGAGACCAACTCCCAGAACTCCTCCGGGGAGTCGGCCCCACCCGGGAACCGGCAGGCCATGCCGACGATCGCGATCGGCTCGCTCTGCGCCTCCTGGGTCTCCCGCAGCCGCCGGCGCGTGTCGTGCAGATCCGTGGTGACCCACTTGAGATAGTCGCGGAGCCGTTCCTCGTTCGAGAGCGCGCCGTTGCGCGGCGCGGAGGTCTCGTGCGACACGAGGCTTTCGTTCGCGGCGGACTGTTCATTCGGCATGGCAACCCCCTTGGACACGTGAAAGACGGGCGGGCACAGACACTTGGACCCTCATGGGCGGCCGAACTCCTCGCGGATGAAGTCGAAGAGGTCGTCGTCCGACGCCGACCTGAGCTTCTCGGCGACGGACTCGCCCCCGGCCGGACCATCCCCGTCGGCCGGCCGGCGGGAGTCGTTCCACCGGGAGAGCAGATCCTGCAGCCGGTCGGCGATGACCCGGTGGTCCTCGTCGGCGGCGTCCAGGGCGAACAGGCCCGCCTCGACGCGGTCGAGATCGCTCTGGAGGACGGCCACGGCGTCCGCCTCGCCCAACGCCATCTCCGTACGCAGGAGTTCGACGACCGAGACCGGCGTCGGATGGTCGAAGACCAAGGTGGCCGGCAGTGGAAGGCCCGTCGCCGAGGTCATCCGGTTGCGGAACTCGACCGCCGTCAGGGAGTCGAACCCCAGCTCCTTGAAGGCGCGGGCACCGCCGACCGCCTCGGCCGAGCCGAGCCCCAGCACCGCGGCCGCGTGCGTGCGCACGAGATCCGACAGCACCCGATCGCCCTCGGCCTTGGGCAACGCGGCGATCCTCTCCCGCAGCGCGGCGGACGCGGCGGCGTTCTCGGCCGGCTGATCGGCTCCGGGCCGTACGACGGCCTCCGCCGCCTCCGGAATCTCGTCGAACAGCCGGCTGGGCCGGGGCGCCGTGAAGACCCGGGCGAAGCGCCGCCAGTCGACATCGGCGACCGCGAGCCGGTGCTCCCCGAGATCGAGAGCGTGCCGGAGCGCGAGGAAGGGCAACTCCCATGCGTCCGCGTCCGGTTCGGCCGTTCCGGCATCCCAGGGAACGTGGACGGCTGCCCTGCCCGCGGCGCGCAGGTTGTGCGCATGGGCGTCGAGACGGACGTCCGCCATCGCCTCGGCCGCGAGCCCGGCGGCGCCGACCGCGCCGGCGAACGACGAGAAGAAGACGAAGGTGGTGTCGTCGCCCACGGGAAGCGACGCGAACATGTGCGCTTCGCCCGCGAGGCCGAGCGCTTCGGTCAGGCCGTCAGGCGTCAGCTCGCGCAGCGCGAGGACTTCCCCTCGGGCGGCGATGTGCACGACGGTCCGTACGGGCGTGTCCGCCGATCCGATCTCCTCGACCACTTCGGGCGGCAACTCCGTCGTCGGGCCGCTGTGTTGGGCATCGGTCGTCGCGTCGACGACCCGTTCCGCGCCCTCACGCACCAGCCAGGCGCCGACCTGGTCGGCCAGGGGACCTGAGGCCCCGGTGATCACGGCGGTGCCCTGTGCGCTCCATACGCGCGTCGGTGTGCCGTCGGGCAGCGGAGCGCGCACCAGACGCCGGGCGAAGACCCCCGAGGCGCGGATCGCCAGCTGGTCCTCACCGCCGGGCTCGGCCAGGACGGCCGCCAGCGAGCGGACGATGTGCTCGTCCACCGAGGCCGTCGACACCGTCGGCACCGTCGACATGGGCGAGGTCTGCGAGGGCGGCGAGGTCACGGCTTCCGTCGCGCTCGGAAGGTCGATCAAGCCACCCCACAGGTCCGGATGTTCGAGAGCCGCCACCCGCCCCAGACCCCAGTTCCCGGACTGTGAAGGACTGATGACGCCATCGGGGGAGGCCGGGACGCAGACGGCACCGCGCGTCAGACACCACAACGAGACGTCCGCGCCGATATCGCCCAGAGCATGGAGCAGAACGAGGTTGCCCTGAGCGGGGAGGAACGAGAGCACGCCGCGGGCGCCCGAGTGGTCGCCGGCGATCGCCGTGATGCGGGCCGCCGGCTCACTGGCGTCGGGGGTCTGCGGATCAACGCTCACGACGATGACTTCGGCCCCCTGACCGGACAGGCCGTCCAGGAGCGAGCGTGTCCAGTCGTCTTCTCCCCGAGCCTCGTCGACCACCGCGATCCACGTGCCCAGCTCCGGTCCCGCCGCGGCCCCCGCCCGGATCGGGACCGGGAACCAGGAGACGGCATAGCGCAGGGCATCCACCGCGGAACGTTCGCGCTGCTTCCTGCGCCAGGCGGAGAGCCCCGGGAGCACCGCGCCCCACCGGTCCACCTCTTCGCCCCTGCTCCCGTTCCACTCCAGCGTGACCGCCAGAGCGTCCAGATCCTCCCGCTCGACCGCCGCCCAGAACCGGCTCTCCGGCACGTCCTCGACGGGGGCGACGGAGTGCGTGGTCCGCGATTCGAGCCAGTAGTGCTCGTGGTCGAAGGCGTACGTGGGGAGGTCGAGGGGGTGGTCGGCAGCGGAGGGCCAGGTGACCTGAGCGCCGTGGACCCACAGCTCGGCCAGGGCCGCGCGGAGAGCGTCCGGTTCGGGGGTGTTCTTGCGGAGGGCGGAGACGGTCAGGGTGTCCGGGAGCGTGGTGCGGGCGAGGGTGGTGAGGGTGGTGTCGGGGCCGAGTTCGAGGAGGCAGGTTACGCCGTGTTGGGTGAGGTGGTGGAGGCTGTCGGTGAAGCGGACGGGTTTGCGGATGTGGTGGGTCCAGTAGTCGGGGGAGGTGAGGTGGTCGGCGGTGTGTCCGGTGGTGTTGGAGATGACGGGGGTGTGGGCGGGTTGGTAGTCGATGGTGGCGGCGATGTGCCGGAATTCGTCGAGGATGGGTTCCATGTGGGGGGAGTGGAAGGCGTGGGAGACGTTGAGGTGGCTGGTTTTGCGGCCGAGGTCACGGAAGTGGTCGGCGATGGTTTCAGCTTTTTGTGTGTCGCCTGAGATGACGGTGGTGTCGGGTGAGTTGAGGGCGGCGATGGCCACGCCTGCTGTGAGGTGTTCGGTGATTTCGGTTTCGGTGGCCTGGATGGCGATCATGGTTCCGCCGGTGGGGGCGGTTTGCATGAGTCGTCCGCGGGCGGTGACCAGGCGGGCTGCGTCGGGCAGGGTCATGACGCCGGCTGCGTGGGCGGCGGTGAGTTCGCCGATGGAGTGGCCGAGGAGGTAGTCGGGTCGCAGGCCGTAGGTGTGGGTGACGAGTCGGTACAGGGCGGTTTCGAGGGCGAAGAGGGCGGGTTGTGCGTATTGCGTCTGCTGCAGCAGTTCTGCGTCGTCGCCGAAGAGTATGTTGCGCAGGGGGCGTGGCAGGTGTGGGTCCAGGGCGTGGAAGGTCTCGTCCAGTGCGGCGGCGAAGACGGGTTCGGTGTCGTACAGCTCCCGTCCCATGCCGGGTCGTTGGGATCCCTGTCCGGTGAACATGAACGCCACCCGCCCAGACCGCACACTCCCGCAGACGACCTGGGCGCTGTCCGCCCCGCTCGCCAGCAGGTCCAGCCCCTCCAGCAACTGCTCCCGCTCACCACCGAGCAGCACGGCCCGGTGCTCCAGTACCGAACGCCCGCGGATGAGGGCCGAACCCACGTCCGCTGGCACCAGATCGGCATGAGACTCGGCGAAGGAGCGCAGGCGCAGTGCCTGGGCGCGCAGTGCCTGGGGAGTCTTGGCGGAGAGTGTCCAGGGCACCTGCGACGGCCGCTCCGTGTGCTCGACGGGCTCCGCGTCGGGGGCGGCCTCCAGGATGACGTGGGCGTTGGTGCCGCTGATGCCGAAGGAGGAGACGCCGGCCCGGCGCGGACGTTCGCTCTCCGGCCAGGACCGCGCCTCGGTGAGCAGTGCCATTGATCCGCTGGACCAGTCGACGTGCGGGCTGGGTTCGTCGACGTGGAGGGTGGGAGGCAGGACGCCGTTCCGCATCGCCACGACCATCTTGATGACGCCCGCCACGCCGGCGGCACACTGCGTGTGCCCGATGTTGGACTTGACCGACCCCAGCCACAGGGGTCGGTCCTGCTCCCGTTCCTGACCGTAGGTGGCGAGGAGCGCCTGGGCCTCGATGGGGTCGCCGAGCGTCGTGCCCGTGCCGTGGGCCTCGACCGCGTCGACCTCGGCAGGCTCGAGGCGGGCATTGGCGAGCGCCTGCCGGATCACCCGCTGCTGGGAGGGCCCGTTGGGCGCGGTGAGGCCGTTGCTGGCGCCGTCCTGGTTGACGGCGGAGCCGCGTACGACGGCGAGGACCCGGTGCCCGTTGCGGCGGGCGTCGGAGAGGCGCTCCACGAGCAGTACACCGGCTCCTTCGGAGAATCCGGTGCCGTCGGCCGAGGCCGCGAACGCCTTGCAGCGGCCGTCCGGCGCGAGCCCCCGCTGCCTGCTGAACTCCATGAACACCTGTGGCGTCGCCATCACGGTCACCCCGCAGGCCAGCGCCAACGAGCACTCGCCGTTGCGCAGGGCCTGACCGGCCAGGTGCAGGGCGACGAGGGAGGAGGAGCAGGCGGTGTCGACCGTCACCGCCGGCCCCTCCAGACCGTAGGTGTAGGCGACGCGCCCGGAGATGACGCTGGTGGCGGCTCCGGTCATCGCATATCCCTCGGCTCCCTCCGGGAGGTCCCGGGCGCCACTGCCGTAACCGGAGGCGGAGGCACCCACGAAGACGCCCGTGTCACCGCCCCGCAGGGCGGCGGGGTCGATCCCGGCGCGCTCGAAGACCTCCCAGGAGGTCTCCAGGAGCAGCCGCTGCTGGGGGTCCATGGCGAGGGCCTCACGCGGCGAGATGCCGAACAGCAACGGGTCGAACTGCCCGGCGTCGTAAAGGAATCCGCCCTGGCTCGTGTACGACGTACCGGCCCGGCCGGGATCCGGATCGTAGAGGCGGGCCAGATCCCAGCCCCGGTCGGCCGGGAAGCCGGAGACGACGTCGAGGCCGTCCGCGACCACGCGCCACAGGTCCTCGGGCGAGCCGACTCCGCCGGGGAAGCGGCAGGCCATGCCGATGATGGCGATGGGTTCGTCGGTTGTGGTGGTGGTTGTGGGTGTTGTGGTGGTCGTGCTGTTGTGTGTGCCGGTGGTTTGTTGGTGGAGGTGGTGGGTGAGGGCGTTGGGGGTGGGGTGGTCGAAGGTGAGGGTGGCGGGGAGTTTGAGTCCGGTGGCGGTGGTGAGTCGGTTGCGGAGTTCGACGCTGGTGAGGGAGTCGAAGCCGAGGTCTTTGAAGGGTTGGTCGGGGTTGATGGTGTCGGGGGTGGTGTGGCCGAGGACGGTGGCGATGTTGGTGCGGACGAGGTCGAGGAGGAGGGCGGTCTGCTCTGCGGTGGAGCGGCCCGCCAGCTTCAGGGCCAGCTCCGAGCGCTCTCCCTGGACGGCGGATTCGGCCGTACGCCGGGACACTCCGCCCACCAACTGCCGCAGCAGCGCGGGAAGTACGCCGGAACCGCCGGCGTGGCGGCGCAGCGTGCCCGTGTCCAGGGCCATGGGGACCAGCAGCGGTTCGTCCATGGTTCGCGCGGTGTCGAAGAGCGCGAGCCCCTGCTCGCTGGGCATGGGCACCAGGCCGGTACGGCTCATCCGCGCCAGGTCGGTGTCCGCGAGACCGCCGGTCATCCCGCTGGCCGACTCCCACTGTCCCCAGGCGAGGCTGGTGGCGGGGAGCTGGTGGGCGTGGCGGTGCTGGGCGAGGGCGTCGAGGAAGGTGTTCGCGGCGGCGTAGTTGCCCTGGCCGGGGCCGCCGAGGACGCCGGCGGCGGAGGAGTAGAGCACGAAGGCGGACAGGTCGAGGTGGCGGGTGAGGTCGTGGAGGTGGAGGGCCGCGTCCACCTTGGGGCGCAGGACACCCTCGAAACGGTCGGGCGTCAGCGCCGGGACGGTGCCGTCGTCGAGGGTAAGCGCAGTGGATGACGGCGGTGAGGGGGTGGTCGGTGGGGATCTGGTCGAGGAGGTGGGTCAGGGCGGTGCGGTCGGCGGTGTCGCAGGTGGCGATGGTGACCTGTGCTCCGAGGTTCCTCAGTTTGTCGACGAGGTCGGTGGCGCCCGGGGCGTGTGGGCCCTGGCGGCTGGTGAGGAGCAGGTGGCGGGTGCCGTGGGTGGCGAGGTGGTGTGCGGTGAGGGCGCCGAGGGTGCCGGTGCCGCCGGTGATGAGGACGGTGCCGTCGGGGTTGAGGGGCTGGGGTATGCGCAGGACGATCTTGCCGGTGTGGCGGGCCTGGCTCATGTGCCGGAAGGTCTCCGGGGCACGCCGGATGTCCCGTACGTCGAGCGGCAGATGCTCGAGTGCCCCCTCCTCGAGGAGTTGGACGATCTCGCGGAGGATCTGCCCGAGGCGTTCGGGTCCGGCTTCCGGGAGGTCGAACGCCTGGTACGAGACTCCGGGCAGCTCGCGGATGTCGGTCTTGCCCATCTCGATGAACCGGCCGTCTGCCGCCAGGAGTTCGAGGGAGGCGTCGATGTATTCGCCGGTGAGGGAGTTGAGGACGACGTCGACCTCGCCGAACTGCTCGCGGAAGTCGAGGGTGCGGGAGGAAGCGATGTGGTCGTCGTCCAGGCCGAGGCCGCGCAGGGTGTCCCATTTGGCGGGGGCGGCGGTGCCGTAGACCTCGGCGCCCCACAGACGGGCGAGTTGCACGGCGGCCATGCCGACACCGCCGGCCGCGGCATGGACGAGCACGGACTCCCCGGCCCGCAGACCGGCCAGGTCACGCAACCCGTAGTACGCCGTCAGGAAGGCGACGGGCACGGCGGCGGCCTGCTCGAACGACCACCCGTCGGGAATGCGCGCGAGAACCCGCTGATCGACCACGGAAGTGGTGGCGAGAGACGCCGGAAGCATCCCCATGACGCGATCGCCGACCTTGAAGTCCGCGGTGCCCGGTCCGACTTCGCTGACGATCCCCGCCCCTTCGCTGCCCATGACTCCCGAGCCGGGGTACATGCCCAGCGCGAGCAGGACATCACGGAAGTTGAGTCCGGCGGCGCGGACGGAGACACGGACCTGACCCGGACCGGCCGGCTCCAGCACCTCGGGATGAGGCACGGCGGTCAGGTCGTCCAGCGTCCCGGTGCCTCGAGTGTCGAGACGCCATGCGAGCGTGCCGCCCGGCACCGAGACGGCGCTGGCCGGATCAGCGGGCAGCAGGCGCGGTACGAGTATCTCGCCTTCACGCAGAACCAGTTGGCTCTCGGCCGAAGCGAGCGCGGGCGCGAGGAGCGCGTAGGAGGCGTCGGCGTCGGTGTCGACAAGGACGAACCGGCCGGGGCTCTCGCTCTGCGCCGACCGCAACAGCCCCCACACGACCGACTGTTCCAGACCGGGCACGGCGTCCGAGCTGCGGGCCGCGACCGCGCCACGGGTGAGCACCACCAGAGGGGACACGTCGTCAGCCTGGTCCCGCGCCAGCCAGGCCTGTGCCGTGGCGAGCGCGTTACGGGCCAGCTCGTGAGCCGCCTCGGCCCTGTCGGCCGCGGAGACCTCGGGAAGGACGTACAGCACAGCGTCCGGCAGCGCGGTACCAGCCTCCACCGCCGCGTTCAGAGCGGCGAGGCCGGCGAAGGGCTGGACCGTGGCGTCGGCGTCCCGAAGCGCCGAGACCAGGCGGGCAGAGGGCTCGCCGAGCACCGCGTACGACCGCGGGAGCGGCTCGGTGCGGACATCCACCGGCTGCCACTCCAGCCGGTACAGCGAGTCGCCCGCGGCGGGCGAGCCGGGAGCGTCGGGAAGACGGTCCGCCGACACGGGCCGGGTGACGATCGCGTCGGCGGCGAGCACCGTACGCCCGGAAGTATCGGCGACCGTGAGCGTCAACGTGACGTCCTGACCAGAGGAGAGCGGGCTCCGGGCGACGCGCACGCGCAGAGCGGACGCGCCGACGGCGTGCAGTTCGACGCCGTTCCACGCGAACGGCATGCGCAGCCGTTCACCCTCGCCGTAGAAGTCACCGAAGCCCGCCGCGTGCAGGGCGGAATCCAGGAGCGCCGGGTGCAGGCCGTACCGGCCCGCCTCATCACGGACCTGCTCGGCCAGCGCGACCTCGGCACAGATCTCGTCACCGACTCGCCATGCGGCCCTGAGGCCCTGGAACGCGGGCCCGTAGCCGTAGCCGGTGGCCGCGGCGTCCGCGTAGAAGTCCGCCACGTCGACGGGCTCGGCACCGTCCGGCGGCCAGGAGACCGGCCCGGACTCGTGGGCGCCGCTCGCCGTCGCCAGGACGCCGCTCGCGTGCCGCGTCCAGGCGGCGGACTCGCGGCCTGCCGGACGCGCGTGCACAGAGAGGGTACGGCGGCCTTCGCCGTCGGCAGCCCCGACGCCGATCTGCAGATCCACCGCACCGCCGTGTGGCAGCACGAGCGGCATCTCGAGGGTGAGTTCCTCCAGCCGGCCGCAGTCGACCTCGTCCCCTGCGCGCAGCGCCAGCTCCACGAACGCCGTGCCGGGCAGGATGACGGTCCCCGCCACGGCGTGGTCCGCCAGCCACGGAACCCCGTCACTGGAGATACGTCCCGTCAACAACGCCCCGTCCTCGCCCGCAAGACTGACGGCGGCACCCAGCAGGGGGTGGTGGGTGGCCTCCAGCCCGACGGAGGCGACGTCGCCGGTCCCGCCACGGGCGGTGATCCAGTAGCGCTGGTGGTCGAAGGCGTACGTGGGGAGGCCGATCGGGCGGCCGGTGGTCCCGGGCCAGGTGACGTCGGTGCCCTGCACCCACAGCTCGGCGAGGGCCGCACGGAGGGCAGTCGGCTCGGGCGTGTTCTTACGGAGGACGGCGGTGGCCTGCGTATGTTCCAGGGTGGTGCGGGCGAGGGTGGTGAGGGTGGTGTCGGGGCCGAGTTCGAGGAGTGTGGTGACGCCGTGTTGGGTGAGGTGGTGGAGGCTGTCGGTGAAGCGGACGGGTTTGCGGATGTGGTGGGTCCAGTAGTCGGGGGAGGTGAGGTGGTCGGCGGTGTGTCCGGTGGTGTTGGAGATGACGGGGGTGTGGGCGGGTTGGTAGTCGATGGTGGCGGCGATGTGCCGGAATTCGTCGAGGACGGGTTCCATGTGGGGGGAGTGGAAGGCGTGGGAGACGTTGAGGTGGCTGGTTTTGCGGCCGAGGTCACGGAAGTGGTCGGCGATGGTTTCAGCTTTTTGTGTGTCGCCTGAGATGACGGTGGTGTCGGGTGAGTTGAGGGCGGCGATGGCCACGCCTGCTGTGAGGTGTTCGGTGATTTCGGTTTCGGTGGCCTGGATGGCGATCATGGTTCCGCCGGTGGGGGCGGTTTGCATGAGTCGTCCGCGGGCGGTGACCAGGCGGGCTGCGTCGGGCAGGGTCATGACGCCGGCTGCGTGGGCGGCGGTGAGTTCGCCGATGGAGTGGCCGAGGAGGTAGTCGGGTCGCAGGCCGTAGGTGTGGGTGACGAGCTGGTACAGGGCGGTTTCGAGGGCGAAGAGGGCGGGTTGTGCGTACTGTGTCTGCTGCAGCAGTTCTGCGTCGTCGCCGAAGAGTATGTTGCGCAGGGGGCGTGGCAGGTGTGGGTCCAGGGCGTGGAAGGTCTCGTCCAGTGCGGCGGCGAAGACGGGCTCGGTGTCGTACAGCTCCCGTCCCATGCCGGGCCGTTGGGATCCCTGCCCGGTGAACATGAACGCCACCCGCCCAGACCGCACACTCCCGGTCACGACGCCGGGATGTGGCCGGCCGGCGCTGAGTGCGTCCAGGGCCCGCACCAGACTGTCGCGGTCGTCGCCGAGCAGGACCGCACGCTGGTCGAGAGCGGCGCGGGAGGTCAGCAGTGCCGTACCCACAGCCGTCGCGTCGAGGTCCGGACGCGTGCGTACGAATGCGGCGATCCGCTCCGCCTGTCCGCGCAGGGCCGTCTCCGACTTGCCCGACAGCACCCAGGGGATCGAGGGGCGGTCGGCGGGAGCGGGCTCCGGCAGGGGCTGGTCGGCCTGTTCGAGGATGACGTGGGCGTTGGTGCCGCTCACGCCGAAGGAGGAGACACCGGCGCGGCGCGGGCGGCCCGTCTCGGGCCACCGCCTCTGCTCGGTGAGGAGGGAGACATGGCCGGCCTGCCAGTCGACGTGCGGTGTGGGTTCGTCCACGTGCAGGGTGCGGGGCAGTACGCCATGCCGTATCGCCATGACCGTCTTGATGATCCCGGCCATGCCGGCGGCGGCCTGGGTGTGGCCGATGTTGGACTTCACCGAGCCCAGCCACAGCGGCCGGTCCTGTTCCCGCTCCTGGCCGTAGGTGGCGAGGAGCGCCTGGGCCTCGATCGGGTCGCCGAGGGTCGTGCCGGTGCCGTGCGCCTCGACGGCGTCCACGTCCGCGCCCGACAGCCGGGCGCCGGCGAGGGCCTGGAGGATGACCTGCTGCTGAGCGGGGCCGCTCGGCGCGGTGAGGCCGTTGCTGGCACCGTCCTGGTTGATGGCGGAGCCGCGGACGACGGCCAGGACCTCGTGTCCGTTGCGGCGCGCGTCCGACAGGCGCTCCAGCAGCAGCATGCCGACGCCCTCCGAGAAGCCGGTGCCGTCGGCCGCCGCGGCGAAGGACTTGCAGCGGCCGTCCGCCGCGAGCCCGCGCTGCCGGCTGAACTCCTGGAAGAGCGTGGGCAGGGCGAGGACCGCGACGCCACCGGCCAACGCGACAGAGCACTCCTCCTGCCGCAGCGCACGACAGGCGAGGTGGAGCGCGACCAGGGAGGACGAGCAGGCGGTGTCGACGGTGACGGCCGGTCCCTCCAGACCGAAGGCGTACGAGATGCGGCCGGACGCGACCGCGGGCGCCACACCCGTCATGGTGTAACCCTCGGCGCCCTCCGGCACGTCCTGGGCGCCGCTGCCGTAGCCGGACGGCGAGACACCGACGAAGACGCCGGTGCGTGTGCCTGCCAGGGAGGTGGGGTCGATGCCCGAGCGTTCCAGGACCTCCCAGCAGCTCTCCAGCAGCAGCCGCTGCTGCGGGTCCATGGCGAGGGCCTCGCGCGGCGAGATGCCGAAGAGCGCGGCGTCGAAGTCCCCGGCCGCGCTGATGAAGCCGCCGTTACGGGTGTACGACGTGCCGGACCGGCCCGGGCCGGTGTCATACAAGGTGTCCAGGTCCCAGCCGCGGTCCTGCGGGAACGACGAGATCGCGTCCCGCCCGGCGGCGACCAACTCCCACAGATCGTCGGGGGAGTTGACGTCACCGGGGAACCGGCAGCCCATGCCGACGATGGCGATGGGCTCCCAGTCCCTGGCCTCGACGGCCTTCAGGCGGCCGCGCGTCTGGCGCAGGTCGGCCGTGACCCGGTTCAGATAGTCGCGCAGCTTCTTCTCGTCGTTCGGCATTGCAGAACCTCCGTGAGGCACGTGCAGTCGGGTCGCGCTGGGGGGTGGGCAGGGCCGGCCGGCGGTCAGGCCGTTCCCAGCTCCCTGTCGATGAGCTGGAACATCTCGTCGTTGGAGACCGCCTCGAGGTCCGTGTCGTCGTCGGCCGCATCCGACGGACCGTCCTTGGTACGGGTCCACTCCCACAGGAGGGACTCCAGACGCTTGGCGATCTTGACGTGGGTGTCGGTGTCCGGCGCGTACGACGACAATGCCCGCTCCAGGTTGTCGAGTTCACCGAACACGGGGTCGGGTGCCTGAGCGTCATCGAGGCCCAGCTCCGCTCGCAGGTGGCTCACCAGTGCCTCGGGCGTGGGATGGTCGAAGACCAGCGCCGCAGGCAGACGCAGGCCGGTGGCCGAACCGATCCGGTTGCGCAGCTCCACCGCCATGAGGGAGTCGAAGCCCAGGTCGCGGAAGGCCCGCGTGGGCTCGACGGCCTCCAGCGTCGCGGCCTTCAGCGCGCCGTGGCTCATCACGGAGGCGGCGTTCTTGCGCACGATCTCCAGCAGCGTCCGGTCACGCTCCGGGCCCGGAAGAGCGGCCAGCCGGCTCAGCAGCCCGGAGGGATCGCTCTCGCCGTCCTGTGACCCCGAACCGCCAGCCGCCTCGAGGGCCGTACGGGCCTCCGCTATCAACTCGAAGCCGTGCGTGGGCCGCTTGGCGTGGAACGCCACCGCGAACCGCTCCCAGTGGATGTCGATGATCACCGGACTCGACTCGTCCCGTTCCAGGGCCTGTTGAAGGGCCGCGGTCGCGACCGCCGGGTCCATCTCATGGATTCCGTGTGTACGGCCGCGCTCCCCGACCCCGCCCTCGGCCATGCCGCCGCCGGACCAGGTGCCCCAGCCGACAGCAGTGGCAGGCCGGCCCTCGGCCCGCCACTGCTCCGCCAGCGCCTCCAGCATGGCGTTGCCCGGGGCGTAGTTGCCGAGGCCGGGCAGACCGAACGTCGAACCGAACGACGAGAACAGCACGAACGCGGACAGGTCCGTGTCCCGGGTGAGTTCATACAGGTGCACGGCGCCGCCCACCTTCACCCGGAGCACCTGCTCCATGCGCTCGGGCGACAACGAGTCGATGACCCCGTCGTCCAGGACGGCGGCGGTGTGCACCACCGCCGTCAACGGCGCATCGGACGGCACCCGTTCGCGCAGCAGCTGCCGTACGGCCTCTTTGTCGGCCACATCGCACGCGGCGACCGTGACCCGCGCGCCCTGGGCGCTCAGATCGGCGACCAGTTCCTCGGCCCCCGGTGCGTCGGCACCCCGGCGGCTCACCAGCAGCAGGTGCCCGGCCCCGCCCCGCGCCAGCCAGCGTGCGACCTGCCGGCCGAGCCCACCGGTGCCGCCGGTGACCAGGACCGTGCCTTCGGGCTTCCACTCCCGGACCACCGGCGCTTGTGCCGAGGAAGCGCGCACGAGCCGTCGTACGAAGACCCCCGATGGCCTGAGCGCCAGCTGGTCCTCGCCCTCGGGACCGGCCAGGACGCCTGCCAGGCGTGCCGCCGTCCGGTCGTCCGCGCTCTCGGGCAGGTCCACGAGCCCCGCCCACAGGTGCGGGTGCTCAAGCCCCGCCACCCGACCGAAGCCCCAGACGGCCGCCTGCCCCGGCGTACCGGGCCTGTCGGAGCCGCCCGCCGAAACCGCCCCGCTGGTCGCGCACCACACGGGCGCCTCCAGACCGAGGTCGAGCAGCGTCTGGACGAGTACCGCTGTGCCTGCCAAAGCGCCCGGCACGGAGGGAAGTTCAGGGTGCGGAGACGAATCAAGGGCGAGCAGGGACAGCACGGCGTCCGGCAACTGCTCCTCGCCCAGCACCTCTTGCACGCGCCGTCCGAGGCGCGACCGGTCGAAGCGGTCCGCGGTGTCCACGGCCAACACCACGACACGGCCGCCGCGCTGCCCGAGGGCCCGGGCGATCGCCGCGGACCAGTCGCCGTCCGCGAGCGGCTCGGGAACGACCAGCAGCCACGTGCCGGTCAGGGACGCGTTCTCGGAGACGGTCGTGGGCTTCCACGTCACCTTGTAGCGCAGGTCGTCGAGCGCCGACTGCTCGCGCTGCTTACGCCGCCAGCCTGCCAGGGTGGGCAACACCTCGCCCCACGCATCGATGGCACTGCCCGCTCCGACGGCCGCCGCGAGAGCCTCGAGATCCTCGCTCTCCACCGCCTCCCAGAACCGTGCGTCGGCCGGACTTCCCCCCATGGAGGGGGCCGCCGCCGCGCTCGGCTCCAGCCAGTACCGCTCGCGCTGGAACGGGTACGTCGGCAGGTCGAGGGGCGGAGTCCGCTCACTCCCGAGAACGGTGGACCAGTTCACCGGCAGACCCCGAGTCCATGCGGTGGCGAGTGCGGTGTGGAGCTGGGTGAGGCCGCCGTGGTCGCGGCGGAGCGTGCTGGTGATCGTGGTGTCCAGGCCGGAGTCCTGCACCGTTTCTTCGAGGGCCAGGGTGAGGACGGGGTGGGCGGTGGTTTCGATGAAGTGGCGGTGGCCGTCGCCGAGAAGAACACGAATCGTCTCTTCGAAGCGGACGGTGTGGCGGAGGTTGGTGTACCAGTAGTGGGCGTTGAGTGTGGTGCCGTCGATGGGTTGGGTGGTGACGGTGGAGTAGAGGGGGATGGTGGTGGGTTGGGGGTTGATGTCGTGGGCGGCGGTGAGGACTTGGGTGTGGATGGTTTCGACTTGGGGGGAGTGGGAGGCGTAGTCGACGGGGATGCGGCGGGCGCGGATGCCGTGTTGTTCGCAGGTGGTGTGGAGTTGGTCGAGGGCTTGGGGGGTGCCGGAGACGACGGTGGAGTGGGGTCCGTTGACGGAGGCGATGGAGAGGTCTTGGCCCCAGGGTTGTATGAGGTCCAGTGCGTGGTCGTGGGTGAGGGCGAGGGAGGTCATGCCGCCTTTGCCGGCGAGCGGCAGGAGTGCTTGGGAGCGGAGGGCGACGATGCGTGCGGCGTCGTCGAGGGTGAGGGCTCCGGCGATGTGGGCGGCGGCGATTTCGCCTTGGGAGTGGCCGATGACGGCGTCGGGTTGGATGCCGTGGTGCTGCCAGAGGGCGGCGAGGGAGATCATGACGGCGAAGAGTGCGGGTTGGACGACGTCGACGCGATCGAGGCCGGGGGCGTTGTCGTTGCCGCGCAGTACGTCGGTGAGGGACCAGTCGACGTGGGGTGCGAGAGCGGTCTCGCATTCGGTGATGCGGGCTGCGAACACGGGTGAGGTGTCGAGGAGTTCGCGGCCCATGCCGGCCCACTGCGAGCCCTGCCCCGGAAACACGAACACGGTCCGCCCCATGGGCAGCGCTGTGCCGTTCACGACGCGGGGATCGGGCGAGCCCTCGGCCAGAGCGGCCAGGGCGGCGACGCGGGCCTCTTGATCATCGGTGATGACGGCGGTGCGGTGTTCGTGGGTCGTGCGGGTGGTGGCGAGGGCGTGGGCGATGTCGGTGGGGTCGAGGTGGGGGTTGTGCGTGATGTGGGTGTGAAGGCGTCGGGCTTGGGCGCGTAGGGCGGCCGGGGTTTTGGCGGAGAGGAGCCAGGGGGTGGCGGGGAGTGGTGTGTGGGTGTTGGTGTTGGGGGTGTCCTGGGTGGGGGCTTGTTCGAGGATGATGTGGGCGTTGGTGCCGCTGATGCCGAAGGCGGAGACGCCGGCTCGGCGGGGGCGGTCGGTGTCGGGCCAGTCGATGGGTTCGGTGAGGAGGGAGACGGCTCCGGTGGACCAGTCGACCTGTGGGGTCGGTTCGTCGATGTGGAGGCTGCGGGGCAGGACCCCGTGCCGTAGGGCCATGACCATCTTGATGATCCCGGCCACCCCCGCTGCCGGACCGGCATGACCGATGTTGGACTTGAGAGACCCCACGTGCAGCGGGCGTTCCGCGGGACGCCCCTGGCCGTAGGTGGCGAGGAGTGCCTGGGCCTCGATCGGGTCGCCCAGCGTCGTACCCGTGCCATGGGCCTCGACCGCGTCGACGTCGCTCGTGGAGAGGCCGGCGTTGTCGAGCGCCAGGCGGATCACCCGTTCCTGGGCGAGGTCGTTGGGTGCGGACAGCCCATTGCTGGCACCGTCCTGATTGATCGCGGACCCGCGTACGACGGCCAGGACCCGGTGTCCGTTGCTCCGGGCGTCCGACAGGCGCTCCACGACGAGCACCGCGACACCCTCCGCCCAGTTGGTGCCGTCGGCGGCCGCGGCGAAGGACTTGCAGCGACCGTCGGCGGCCAGCCCGCGCTGACGGCTGAACTCCGTGAACGCCGTGGGCGTGGGCATCACGGTGACACCGCCTGCCAGCGCCATCGTGCACTCGCCCTGCCGCAGCGCCTGACAGGCCAGGTGCAGCGCCACGAGCGAGGACGAGCACGCCGTGTCGATCGTGACCGCGGGACCCTGCAACCCCAGCGTGTACGAGATGCGGCCCGAGGTCACCGCGGTCATGTTGCCAGTGATGGCGAACCCCTCGGCGCCCTCCGGCACTTCGGCGGCGGGCGAGACGTAGCCCGTGGCCGTCGCGCCGACGAACACACCGGTGTCCGTACCGCGGCGCCGCGCCGGATCGAGGCCCGCCCGCTCGAACGCCTCCCACGAAGCCTCCAGCATCAACCGCTGCTGCGGATCCATCGACACGGCCTCGCGCGGCGAGATCCCGAAGAACCCGGCGTCGAACTCGCCGGCGTCGTAAAGGAATCCGGCCTCCTTGACGTAGGTCTTGCCGGGAGCCTCCGCGTCCGGGTCGTACATGCCCTCGACGTCCCAACCGCGGTCCAGCGGGAACCCTGCGATGGCATCGGTGCCGGAGTCCACGAGATCCCACAGGCCCTCGGGCGAGTCCACACCACCGGGCAGCCGACAGGCCATGCCGATGATCGCGACCGGCTCGCGGCTCGCGGCCTCCGTCTCCTGGAGCTGCCGACGGACCCTGCTCAGGTCGGCGGTGGCCCGCTTCAGGTAGTCCCGCAGCCTGTCTTCGTTGTTCACCACGTCTGCCATCCCGGAGAACTCCTGTATGTCGAGAAGGGATCACCGCGGAGCGGATCAGGCACTGCCCAGCTGTTCGTCGAGGATCTGGAAGAGTTCGTCGTCCGAGGCGGTGTCCAGGGCGACGGCATCGACCTCGCCCCCGACTCCCGCGTCGGCGCCGTCGGAGGCCCCACCGCTCAAGCGCCGTTGCAGCGCGTCCAGCCGCCGGGCGACCAGCTCGCGCGTCGCCTCGTCGAACGACTGCGCCCACAGGCTGTCCTCGAGCAGATCGATGTCGCGGAGCACCGGCGGGCGCGCGGCGGCGGCGTCCTCGTCGGGCCGCAGGACGCCCGCAAGGTACTGGGCCAGCGCTTTGGGACTGGGATGGCTGAAGACGAGCGTGGTCGGCAGCCGCAGCCCCGTGGCTGCGTTGAGCCGGTTGCGCAACTGCATCGCGGTGAGCGAGTCGAAGCCCAGCTCCTTGAACGCGCGCTCCGTGTCGACCGATTCGGGCGCCTCGTGCCCCAGCACCGCGGCCACGCGCGACTGCACCAGCTCGATCAGAATCGTCTCACGGCCCGCCTCGGTCGCACCCGCCAGGGCACGCGCGAGTGCGGTGGCCGCTTCCCCGCTCTCCATCTCCTCCACCGCCACCGTCCCCGCGGCGGCGCTCACCGGGGCGGCACCCGGCTCCAGCCAGTACCGGCGGCGCTGGAACGGATACGTGGGCAGATCCACGGGCATCACACCAGAACCGGCAAGCAGTGAAGTCCAGTTGACATCGACCCCCTGGCTCCATGCGGTGGCGAGCGCGGTGTGGAGCTGGAGGAGACCGCCGTGGTCGCGGCGGAGCGTGCCGGTGACACGGGCTTCGGCTCCGGCCGCCTCGATGACTTCCTCGACGGCGAGGGCGAGGACCGGGTGCGCCGTCGCCTCGATGAAATGGCCGTGGCCTTCGGCGAGCAACTGTCGGGCGGCCTCTTCGAAGCGGACGGTGTGGCGGAGGTTGGTGTACCAGTAGTGGGCGTTGAGTGTGGTGCCGTCGATGGGTTGGGTGGTGACGGTGGAGTAGAGGGGGATGGTGGTGGGTTGGGGGTTGATGTCGTGGGCGGCGGTGAGGACTTGGGTGTGGATGGTTTCGACTTGGGGGGAGTGGGAGGCGTAGTCGACGGGGATGCGGCGGGCGCGGATGCCGTGTTGTTCGCAGGTGGTGTGGAGTTGGTCGAGGGCTTGGGGGGTGCCGGAGACGACGGTGGAGTGGGGTCCGTTGACGGAGGCGATGGAGAGGTCTTGGCCCCAGGGTTGTATGAGGTCCAGGGCTTGGTCGTGGGTGGTGGCGAGGGAGGTCATGCCGCCTTTGCCGGCGAGCGGCAGGAGTGCTTGGGAGCGGAGGGCGACGATGCGTGCGGCGTCGTCGAGGGTGAGGGCTCCGGCGATGTGGGCGGCGGCGATTTCGCCTTGGGAGTGGCCGATGACGGCGTCGGGTTGGATGCCGTGGTGCTGCCAGAGGGCGGCGAGGGAGATCATGACGGCGAAGAGTGCGGGTTGGACGACGTCGACGCGGTCGAGGCCGGGGGCGTTGTCGTTGCCGCGCAACACGTCCGTGAGGGACCAGTCGACGTGGGGCGCGAGAGCGGTCTCGCATTCGGTGATGCGGGCTGCGAACACGGGTGAGGTGTCGAGGAGTTCGCGGCCCATGCCGGCCCACTGCGAGCCCTGACCCGGAAACACGAACACCGTCTTCCCCGGCACTGCCCGGCCCGCCTCGATGGCGTGCGGTGATACGGCCTCGTCCGCGAGTGCGCTCAGCCCGTGCAGGAAAGCGGCCCGGTCGTCGGCTACGACGGCGGTGCGGTGTTCGTGGGTGGTGCGGGTGGTGGCGAGGGCGTGGGCGATGTCGGTGGGGTCGAGGTGGGGGTTGTGCGTGATGTGGGTGTGAAGGCGTCGGGCTTGGGCGCGTAGGGCGGCCGGGGCTTTGGCGGAGAGGAGCCAGGGGGTGGCGGGGAGTGGTGTGTGGGTGTTGGGGGTCTCCTGGGTGGGGGCTTGTTCGAGGATGATGTGGGCGTTGGTGCCGCTGATGCCGAAGGCGGAGACGCCGGCTCGGCGGGGGCGGTCGGTGTCGGGCCAGTCGATGGGTTCGGTGAGGAGGGAGACGGCTCCGGTGGACCAGTCGACCTGTGGGGTCGGTTCGTCGATGTGGAGGCTGCGGGGCAGGACCCCGTGCCGTAGGGCCATGACCATCTTGATGATCCCGGCCACCCCCGCGGCGGCCGAGGTGTGACCGATGTTCGACTTCACCGAGCCCAGCCACAGCGGCTGCTCCGCGGGACGCCCCTGGCCGTAGGTGGCGAGGAGTGCCTGGGCCTCGATCGGGTCGCCCAGCGTCGTACCCGTGCCATGGGCCTCGACCGCGTCGACCTGTTCGGGCGACAGACGGGCGTTCTGGAGCGCCTGCCGGATCACCCGCTCCTGTGACGGTCCGTTCGGCGCGGCGAGCCCGTTGCTGGCGCCGTCCTGGTTGACGGCCGATCCGCGTACGACGGCCAGGACCTGGTGTCCGCTGCGGACGGCGTCGGCCAGCCGCTCGACCAGGAGCATGCCCGCGCCCTCGGCCGGGCCGAAGCCGTCGGCGGACGCGGCGAACGCCTTGCAGCGGCCATCCGGAGCGAGCCCCCGCTGGCGGCTGAACTCCACGAAGCCGGACGGGTTGGACATCACCGTGACCCCGCCGACCAGCGCCGCCTCGCACTCGCCCCGGCGCAGGGCATGGGCCGCCAGGTGCAGGGCCACGAGCGACGACGAGCAGGCCGTGTCGACCGTGAGCGCGGGGCCTTCCAGGCCGAACGTGTAGGCGAGGCGGCCTGAGAGCACGCTCGCGAAGTTGCCGGTGCCGAAGTAGCCCTCGACGGCTTCGGGAACGCGGGCGTGGCCCCAGGTGTAGTCGACGTTGCTGATCCCGGCGAACACACCGGTGCGGCTGCCGGCGAACGACTCGGGCTTCAGCCCCGCGTGCTCGAACGTCTCCCAGGCGACCTCCAGCATGATGCGCTGCTGCGGGTCCATGGCGAGGGCCTCGCGCGGCGAGATGCCGAAGAAGTCGGCGTCGAACTCCGTCGCGTCATACAGGAAACCGCCCTCCCGGACGTAGTTCCGGCCGGGGCTGTCGGGGTCGGGGTCGTAGAGTTCCTCGGTGTTCCAGCCGCGGTCGTCGGGGAACTTCGAGATGGCGTCCCCGCCCTCGGCCAGCAGCCGCCACAGGTCGTCGGCGGAGTGCACCTCTCCCGGGTAACGGCAGGCCATGCCGACGATCGCGATCGGCTCCGTGTCCGAGGCCTCGGCTTCCCGCAGGCGCCGCTGCGCCTGCTTCAGGTCGGCGGTGACCCGCTTCAGGTATGCGAGGAGCTTCTCTTCCGTGCTCGGCATCCGTGACACCTCCGTACATGCCGTGGCGTGCTGATCAGGACGGTCAGGGCAGGGCGGTCAGGACAAGGCGGTCCCGATCAGGACAGCCCGAGGTCCCGGTCGATGAGATCGAACATGTCGTCGGCCGTGGCCGAGGCGAAGTCCCCCTCGGATGCGGCCTCTTCGCTCTGTGCCGCGGACTTGTCCGCGAGCTTCCACAGGAGTTCCTGGAGCCGGTTCTGCACGGCGAGCAGTAGTTCGCCGTCCGCCGAAACGTCGAAGAGTGACGCGTCCAGCCGGTCGATCTCCTCCAGGACCGGCAGCGCGGCACCCGCGGCGCCGGGCAGGAGCCGGGCTTCCAGATATCCGGCGACCGCGGCCGGAGTGGGGTGGTCGAACACGAGCGTCGCCGGTACCCGCAGCCCCGTGGCCGCGTTGAGGCGGTTGCGGAGCTGGACCGCGGTGAGCGAGTCGAAGCCGAGTTCCTTGAAGGCGCGGTTCGTGTCGACCGCCGCACCGCCCGTGTGACCGAGCACGGCCGCGGCATGCGACCGCACCAGTTCCACCAGGGCGGCCCGCCGGTCCTCCTCGCCCATGTCGGCCAGCTCCCGCGCCAGTGTGGACGCGTCCGCGCTCCCGTCCGCTTCCGCGGTCAGCTCGGCGAGCGCGCGGCGCGCCTCCGGGATCTCGCCGATCAGCGGGCTGGGCCGTACCGACGTGAAGCCGACGACGAAGCGTGCCCAGTCCATCTTGGCGACGGCCACGAACGTCTCGTCCTGCTCGACCGCGGCCACGAGTGCGGCGACGGCCCGCTCCGGCGGCATGTCGAGCACTCCGCGCCGGCCCATGTACTCCGCCGCGCCCTCGGCGGCCATCATGCCGCCCGCGGCCCAGGCCCCCCAGGCGATCGACGTCGTCGTGAGCCCGTTCGCCCGGCGCTGTTCGGCGAGCGCGTCCAGGTAGGCGTTGGCGGCCGCGTAGGCGCCGTGGCCGCCACTGCCCCACACCCCCGCGTTCGACGAGAACAGCACGAAGGCGTCGAGCGGGGTGGCGGCCAGCAGGTCGTCCAGGTGCCGGGCACCCAGCACCTTCGCGGAGAGGATCTCCGCCACCTCGGCGGGCGTCACCTCGTCCACCAAGCTCTGCTGCGGCACACCCGCGGCGTGCACCACCGCCGTCACCGGGTACTCGGCGGGCACCGAGGACAACAGCCGCTCCAGCGCGGCACGATCCGCCACATTACACGCCACGAGGGTCACCCGCGCCCCCAACTCACCCAATTCCGTGCAGAGACGGGCCGCACCAGGAGCCTCGGCGCCGCTCCGGCTGACCAGCAGCAGATGCTCCGCACCGGCGCCGGCCAGCCACCGGGCGACCCGGCCTCCCACGCCTCCGGTGCCTCCGGTGACGAGAACGGTGCCCCGCGGCTTCCAGGACCGCACCGGCGCGCCGTCACCCAGGGGGGCGCGCACCAGCCGGCGCCCGAACACACCGGACGACCGCAACGCGAGCTGATCCTCCGCACCGTGCTCGGCGAGGACTCCCGCCAATCGGGTGGCCACCTGCTCGTCCACACCGTCCAGCTGCCCGGGCAGATCGATCAACCCGCCCCAGCGAAGCGGCTGTTCCAGCGCGACGACCCGGCCCAGACCGGCCACCGCCGCCTGCTCGGGTACGGAGTGCTCCGTACCGGACACGGACACCGCCCCGCTCGTCACACACCACAACGGCGCGTCGACACCCGCGTCACCCAGCGCCTGCACCAGGGCGATGGTCGCCGCGAGGGCCCGGGGTACGGCGGGGCGGTCCGACTCCGCGGTACCGGCCCCCGGCGCGAGCAGGGACAGGATCCCGGCCGGCCGAGCCCCCTCGGAGAGGTGCTCGCGCAGACGTCCGGCCAACATGTCCCGGTCGAGCTGTTCGGTCTCGACGGTCAGCACGCTCACCCGGGCGCCACGCGAGGCCATGACCCGGCCGACGATCCGGCTCCACGAACTGTCAGCCGACTCCGCCCCCACCACCAGCAGCCAATCGCCGCTCAGAGCAGGCAGGTTGGGGACGGTGACCCTGCGCCAGGAGATCCGGTAACGCCAGCTGTCGAGTGCCGAGTACTCCTTCTGCCGCCGTCGCCAGCTCGACAGCGAGGGCAGCACCGCACTCCACGACAGGGCCTCACCATTGCCGTTCAGACTCAGCGCCTCGGACAGCGCCTCAAGGTCCTCCCGCTCCACCGCGTCCCAGAAGCGCGCGTCCGTATCGTCGGCAGGGCTCTCCGGGAGCGCCGCTGGCGCCGATTCCAGCCAGTAGCGCTGGCGTTGGAAGGGGTAGGTGGGGAGGTCGGGTTGGTGGGGGTGGGGTGGTGTTGTGGTGTCGGGGGTCCAGTTGATGGGGAGGCCGTGGGTCCAGGCGTGGGCGAGGTTGGTGTGGAGGTGGGTGAGGGTGCCGTGGTGGCGGCGGAGGGTGGGGGTGGTGGTGGCGGTGGGGTGGGTTTCGTTGATGGCGGGGAGGAGGACGGGGTGGGGGCTGATTTCGAGGTAGTGGGTGTGGCCGTGGGTGGTGAGTGTGTGGAGGGTGTCGGTGAATTGGACGGGGTTGCGGCAGTTGTCGTACCAGTAGGTGGGGGTGAGGTGGGTGCCGGGGGTGGGTTGGGTGGTGACGGTGGAGTAGAAGGGGATGGTGGTGGGTTGGGGGGTGATGGGTGCGAGGAGGTCTAGCAGGGTGTCGTGGAGGGGGTCGATCTGGGGGCTGTGGGAGGCGACGGTGGTGGGGATGATGCGGGCGCGGGCGTTTTGGGTGTGGGCCCAGTTGAGGAGGGTGTGGAGGTCGGGTTCGGGGCCGGCGATGGTGCAGGTGGTGGGGCTGTTGGTGCCGGCGATGGTGAGGCGGCCGTGGTAGGTGGTGAGGTGGGGTTGGACTTGGTGGGCGGGGAGGTTGAGGGTGGCGATGGCGCCGTGGCCGGTGAGGTGGTCGGCGAAGAGTTGGGAGCGCAGGACGATGATGCGGGTGGCGTCGTCGAGGGTGAGGGCTCCGGCGATGTGGGCGGCGGCGATTTCGCCTTGGGAGTGGCCGGTGACGGCGTCGGGTTGGATGCCGTGGTGCTGCCAGAGGGTGGCGAGGGAGACCATGACGGCGAAGAGGACGGGTTGGAGGATTTCGATGCGGTCGAGTGGGGGTGCGTCGTCGGTTTGGCGTAGGGCGTTGGTGAGTGACCAGGTGACGTAGGGGGTGAGTGCGGTTTCGCAGTCGGCGATTTTGTTGGCGAATATGGGTGAGGTGTCGAGGAGTTCGCGTCCCATGCCGGTCCATTGGCTGCCTTGTCCGGGGAAGACGAACACGGTCTTGCCGCGGTGTTCGGCGGTGCCCGTGACCACGCCCGCCCCCGGCTCTCCCGCGGCGAGCGCCTGAAGCCCGTCCAGCACGCCCTCGCGGTCCAGGGCCAGGATCGCCCCCCGATGGTCGAGTGCGGCGCGGGATACGGCGAGCGACGAAGCCACCTCCGATACCGGCACGTCGGGGTTCCCTTCGAGGTGAGCGTGGAGCCGGTGGGCCTGGGCCCGCAGCGCTTCGGCGGTGTTGCCGGACAGCAGCAAGGCAGGCACGGAGGCGTCGGTGGGCGGCAACTCTGTGTCGTCCGCAGTGTGTTCGAGGATGACGTGGGCGTTGGTGCCGCTGATACCGAAGGAGGAGACAGCGGCTCGACGCGGGCGATCCCCCGCGCCGGGCCAGTCGACCGGTTCCGTGAGCAGGGTGACCGTGCCGGAGGACCAGTCGATGTGCGGAGAGGGCTCGTCCACGTGCAGGGTGCGGGGCAGCAGCCCGTGCCGCATCGCCATGACCATCTTGATGATCCCGGCCATGCCCGCGGCGGCCTGGGTGTGGCCGATGTTGGACTTCACCGAGCCCAGCCACAGCGGCCGGTCCTGTTCCCGTTCCTGGCCGTAGGTGGCGAGGAGTGCCTGCGCTTCGATCGGGTCGCCCAGTGCGGTCCCGGTGCCGTGGGCCTCGACGGCGTCCACGTCCGCACCGCAGAGCCGGGCGTTGGCGAGGGACTGCCGTATCACGCGTTGCTGCGACGGTCCGTTGGGTGCGGTGAGGCCGTTGCTGGCACCGTCCTGGTTGACGGCGGAGCCGCGTACGACGGCGAGGACCCGGTGCCCGTTGCGTCGCGCGTCGGACAGCCGCTCCACCAGAAGCACGCCCACGCCTTCGGAGAATCCGGTGCCGTCGGCCGAGGCCGCGAACGCCTTGCAGCGACCGTCCGGCGACAGCACCCGCTGCCTGCTGAACTCCACGAATTCAAGAGGCGTCGCCATGACCGCGACACCGCTCGCGAGCGCCATCGTGCACTCGCCGTTGCGCAGCGCCTGGGCGGCGAGATGGAGTGCCACCAGGGACGACGAGCAGGCGGTGTCGACCGTGACCGCGGGCCCCTCGAGACCGAAGGTGTACGCCACGCGCCCCGAGGCGACGCTCGAGGACGTGCCCGTCCCCAGGTAGCCCTCGATGTCCTCGGGTGTCCGCTGCAACCCCGTACCGTATCCCGTGTTGACCGCGCCGACGAAGACGCCGGTCTGACTGCCGTGCACGCTCCGGGGGTTGATGCCCGCCCGTTCGAGCACCTCCCACGAGGCCTCCAGCAGCAGCCGCTGCTGGGGGTCCATGGCGAGGGCCTCGCGCGGCGAGATGCCGAAGAGCTGCGCGTCGAAGTCGGCGGCGTCGTAGAGGAACGCGCCGGAGCGGGTGTACGACGTGCCCGGCCGTTCCGGGTCCGGGTCGTACAGGCCCTCCAGGTCCCAGCCGCGGTCGACGGGGAACTCGGAGACGACGTCACGGCCTTCGAGGACGCACTGCCACAGGTCGTCGGGCGAGTCGATCCCGCCGGGGAAGCGGCAGGCCATGCCGATGATGGCGATGGGTTCGTCGGTTGTGGTGGTGGTTGTGGGTGTTGTGGTGGTCGTGCTGTTGTGTGTGCCGGTGGTTTGTTGGTGGAGGTGGTGGGTGAGGGCGTTGGGGGTGGGGTGGTCGAAGGTGAGGGTGGCGGGGAGTTTGAGTCCGGTGGCGGTGGTGAGTCGGTTGCGGAGTTCGACGCTGGTGAGGGAGTCGAAGCCGAGGTCTTTGAAGGGTTGGTCGGGGTTGATGGTGTCGGGGGTGGTGTGGCCGAGGACGGTGGCGATGTTGGTGCGGACGAGGTCGAGGAGGAGGGCGGTCTGCTCTGCGGTGGAGCGGCCCGCCAGCCTCTGGACGAGTGCCGAGGTCTCCGCCGTGCCCTGCGCCGCGGCCGTACGCCGTGCAGGAACCCGCACCAGCTCGCGGAACACCGACGGCAGCACTCCGCCCGCGTGCTGCTCGCGCAACGCCCCCGCGTCGAGCCGTACGGGAACCAGAAGGGCCTCGTCCTCCCGCAGCGCCGCGTCGAACAGGGCCAGCCCGTACTCCGGGGACATCGGCAGCAGGCCCGTGCGGCCGATGCGCGCCAGATCCGTCCGGTCCAGGTGCCCCGTCATTGCGCTGGCCTGCTCCCAGTGTCCCCAGGCGAGGCTGGTGGCGGGGAGGCCTTGGGCGCGGCGGTGCTGGGCGAGGGCGTCCAGGAAGGTATTGGCGGTCGCGTAGTTCGCCTGGCCGGGGCCGCCGAGGACGCCGGCGGCGGAGGAGTAGAGCACGAAGGCGGACAGGTCGAGGTGGCGGGTGAGGTCGTGGAGGTGGAGGGCCGCGTCCACCTTGGGGCGCAGGACACCCTCGAAACGGTCGGGCGTCAGCGCCGGGACGGTGCCGTCGTCGAGGGTGCCGGCGCAGTGGATGACGGCGGTGAGGGGGTGGTCGGTGGGGATCTGGTCGAGGAGGTGGGTCAGGGCGGTGCGGTCGGCGGTGTCGCAGGTGGCGATGGTGACCTGTGCTCCGAGGTTCCTCAGTTTGTCGACGAGGTCGGTGGCGCCCGGGGCGTGTGGGCCCTGGCGGCTGGTGAGGAGCAGGTGGCGGGTGCCGTGGGTGGCGAGGTGGTGTGCGGTGAGGGCGCCGAGGGTGCCGGTGCCGCCGGTGATGAGGACGGTGCCGTCGGGGTTGAGGGGCTGGGGTATGCGCAGGACGATCTTGCCGGTGTGGCGGGCCTGGCTCATGTGCCGGAAGGTCTCCGGGGCACGCCGGATGTCCCGCACGTCGAGCGGCAGATGCTCGAGTGCCCCCTCCTCCAGGAGCCTGACGACCTCACCCAGCATCTCGCCGATCCGCTCCGGACCAGCCTCGGCCAACACGAACGCCTGGTAGGACACTCCGGGCAGCTCGCGGATGTCGGTCTTGCCCATCTCGATGAACCGGCCGTCTGCCGCCAGGAGTTCGAGGGAGGCGTCGATGTATTCGCCGGTGAGGGAGTTGAGGACGACGTCGACCTCGCCGAACTGCTCGCGGAAGTCGAGGGTGCGGGAGGAAGCGATGTGGTCGTCGTCCAGGCCCAGGGCGCGCAGGGTGTCCCATTTGGCGGGGGCGGCGGTGCCGTAGACCTCGGCGCCCCACAGACGGGCGAGTTGCACGGCGGCCATGCCGACACCGCCGGCCGCGGCATGGACGAGCACGGACTCCGCGGCCCGCAGACCGGCCAGGTCACGCAACCCGTAGTACGCCGTCAGGAAGGCGACGGGCACGGCAGCGGCCTGCTCGAACGACCACCCCTCCGGGATCCGTACGACGGTACGGTGATCGACGACCGCAACCGCACCGAAGGACTCGGGGATCAACCCCATGACCCGGTCGCCCCGCGTGAACCCGGTGGCGCCAGGCCCTACTTCGGTGACGATCCCGGCACCTTCGCTGCCCATCGTCGCCTCGCCCGGATACATGCCGAGAGCGATCAGCACATCACGGAAGTTGAGGCCCGCGGCGCGCACCGCGACACGTATCCGGCCCGGTTCCAACGGCTCTGTGGCCGCGTCGGTCTGAAGCAGCGCCAGGCCTTCCAACGTGCCCGAACTGTGCGTGTCCAACCGCCAGCCGGAGCCCTCTTCCGGGAGGGCGAGCGCACCGGCCGCCGTGCCCCGCACGAGACGAGGAGCGAACAAGACGCCGTCCCGGACGGCGAGTTGCGCCTCGTCGCCCGCAGCAGCCGCGTTGAGCACGGCGGCGGACGTCTCGCCACCATCGCTGTCGACCAGGACGAACCGCCCCGGGTTCTCCGCCTGCGCGGAGCGGATCAGCCCCCACAGCGGAGCCGACACCAGGTCACTCACCTCGTCGCCGGGCAACGCGGCCACCGCGCCCCGGGTGAGCACGATCAGGCGCGAGGACTCGAACCGCTCGTCACCGAGCCAGGCCTGCACCGAGTGCAGCAGGTCGTACGCGGCACGGCGCACGCCCGCCGCGATGCCCGCCGAGTCGGCACCGGCGTCGACACAGGAGTCGACACAGGACAGGAGGACAGCGTCAGGCACAGCGGCCGAGCCGTCCAGCACGTGGCTCAGCGGAACGGGTTCTGCCGAGCCATCGGCGGCGGCCGGGACACGGACCCATGTGACGCGGTAGAGAGATTCCAGGGCGTTGCCCGGACTCTGCCGAAGCTGCGCGGCGGAGAGCGGACGCGACACCAGGGCCCGTACGGAGGCGACCGGCCGTCCGGTGGTGTCGGCCAGCGACACGGTCAGGGAATCGTCACCGGTCGGCGAGATCCGGACGCGGAGCGCGCCCGCGCCTACCGCGTCCAGTGTGACCCCGCTCCACATGAACGGCAGCCGCACCTGCGCGCCCGCACCCACCTGGCCGAGCAGTGCGGCGTGCAGGGCCGCGTCCAGCAGCGCGGGGTGGAGGCCGTACGCGGAGGCGTCCTCCCGCATCAGCTCCGGCAGCGCGACCTCGGCGAAGAGGTCCTCGCCGAGCCGCCAGGCGGCCTGCAGGCCCTGGAACGCCGGGCCGTACCCGTAGCCGGCGTCCGCGGCCTCCGCGTAGAAGCCGGTCACGGAGAGGGCCTCGGCGCCGGCGGGCGGCCAGGCCGCGTCGGAGGTCGCGTCGGAATCCGTGGTGAAAGAGGTGTCGGAGGCCACGGAGGCAAGGCCGCCGTCCCGGCCGGATCCCTCCGTGACGGCGAGCACGGCACTTGCGTGCCGCGTCCACAGGACGTCGTCACCGTCGTCCTCCGGCCGTGCGTACACGCCCAGTTCACGTCGGCCCTGCCCGTCGGGAGTGCCCAGGGCCAGCTGGAGTCGTACGGCCCCGCGCTCGGGCAGGACGAGCGGGGATTCGAGTGTGAGTTCCTCGACCAGGTCGCAGCCGACCTCGTCCCCGGCCCGCAGCGCCAGCTCGACAAAGGCCGCACCGGGCAGCAGGACCGTGCCGGCCACCGCGTGATCCGTGAGCCACGGCAGCGCCTCCCGGGACAGCCGCCCGGTCAGCAGGGCACCGTCCTCGGTCGCCAGACGCACGGCCGCACCGAGCAAGGGGTGACCGGCACCCTCCAGACCCAGTACGGACGCATCGCCGGACGCCCGGCTCGTGGGCTCCAGCCAGTAGCGCTCCCGCTGGAACGCATACGTGGGCAGATCGATGTGCCGCGCGGGACGCCCGCCGAGCATCCCGATCCAGTCGACCCCCACTCCGCGCACCCATGCCATGGCGAGCGACGCACGGAACCGCTCCAGCCCGCCCTCGTCCCGCCGAAGCGTCCCGACGACCACGGCCTCGCGTTCCACGGCGCCGGCAGTCTCCTCGACGGCCATGGTGAGCACCGGGTGCGCGGTGGCCTCGACGAACGCGTTGTGGCCGTCGCCGAGAAGAACACGAATCGTCTCTTCGAAGCGGACGGTGTGGCGGAGGTTGGTGTACCAGTAGTGGGCGTTGAGTGTGGTGCCGTCGATGGGTTGGGTGGTGACGGTGGAGTAGAGGGGGATGGTGGTGGGTTGGGGGTTGATGTCGTGGGCGGCGGTGAGGACTTGGGTGTGGATGGTTTCGACTTGGGGGGAGTGGGAGGCGTAGTCGACGGGGATGCGGCGGGCGCGGATGCCGTGTTGTTCGCAGGTGGTGTGGAGTTGGTCGAGGGCTTGGGGGGTGCCGGAGACGACGGTGGAGTGGGGTCCGTTGACGGAGGCGATGGAGAGGTCTTGGCCCCAGGGTTGTATGAGGTCCAGGGCTTGGTCGTGGGTGAGGGCGAGGGAGGTCATGCCGCCTTTGCCGGCGAGCGGCAGGAGTGCTTGGGAGCGGAGGGCGACGATGCGTGCGGCGTCGTCGAGGGTGAGGGCTCCGGCGATGTGGGCGGCGGCGATTTCGCCTTGGGAGTGGCCGATGACGGCGTCGGGTTGGATGCCGTGGTGCTGCCAGAGGGCGGCGAGGGAGATCATGACGGCGAAGAGTGCGGGTTGGACGACGTCGACGCGGTCGAGGCCGGGGGCGTTGTCGTTGCCGCGCAGTACGTCGGTGAGGGACCAGTCGACGTGGGGTGCGAGAGCGGTCTCGCATGCGGTGATGCGGGCTGCGAACACGGGTGAGGTGTCGAGGAGTTCGCGGCCCATGCCGGCCCACTGCGAGCCCTGCCCCGGAAACACGAACACCGTGCGGGCCACGTCCAGCGCCGTGGCCTGGACGACGCCGGGATGGGACGTTCCCTCGGCGAGGGCGGTGAGGGCGTCGCTGAAGTCCGGGCGGTCGGCGGCCACGACGACGGCGCGGTGCGTGAACGCGGCCCGGCCGGCGGCGAGGGCGGTCGCGACGGCGGCCGGGCTCAGGTCCGCAGCCTCGTCGGACTCCGCGAAGGCACGCAGCCGGACGGCCTGGTCGCGCAGGGCGTCAGCAGTCCGGCCGGAGAGGACCCAGGGGACGACGTCGGCCGTGCCGTCGGACAGTGCTTCCTCCGCCGGTTCGGCGGTGAGCGGCGCCTGCTCCAGGATCACGTGCGCGTTGGTGCCGCTGGCGCCGAAGGAGGAGACACCGGCGCGGCGCGGGCGGTCCGACGCCGGCCAGGCGACCGGTTCGGTCAGGAGCGAGACGGCTCCGGAGGACCAGTCGACGTGCGGGGTGGGCTCGTCCACGTGCAGGGTGCGGGGCAGCAGCCCGTGGCGCATCGCCATGACCGTCTTGATGATCCCGGCCATGCCGGCGGCGGCCTGGGTGTGGCCGATGTTGGACTTCACCGAGCCCAGCCACAGCGGCCGGTCCTCAGGACGGTCCTGTCCGTAGGCAGCCAGCAGGGCGTCGGCCTCGATCGGGTCGCCGAGCGTCGTACCGGTGCCGTGTGCCTCGACCGCGTCGATGTCGCCGGGCGCGAGGCGGGCGTTGGCGAGCGCCTGGCGGATGACGCGCTGCTGGGAGGGGCCGTTGGGTGCGGTCAGGCCGTTGCTGGCGCCGTCCTGGTTGACCGCGGAGCCGCGTACGACGGCCAGGACCCGGTGTCCGTTGCGCCGGGCGGCCGACAGACGCTCGACGAGCAGCACGCCCACGCCCTCGGACCAGGCCGTGCCGTCCGCGGCCGCCGCGAAGGGCTTGCAGCGGCTGTCCGGGGCAAGCCCGCGCTGCCGGCTGAACTCGGTGAACAGCACCGGCGTGGTCATCACCGCCACACCACCGGCCAGCGCCAGCTCGCACTCGCCGTTGCGCAGCGCCTGGGCGGCCAGGTGCAGGGCGACCAGTGAGGAGGAGCAGGCGGTGTCGATGGTGACGGCCGGTCCCTCGAGGCCGAACGTGTAGGAGACGCGGCCCGAGACGACGCTGGAGGAGGTACCGCTCAGGTAGTGTCCCTCGACGCTCTCGGACGCGATGTTCGAGGCGTACTCCTGGTACATCGCTCCGGCGAAGACGCCGGTCCGGCTGCCCTTGAGTGTCGTCGGATCGATGCCCGCCCGTTCGAAGACCTCCCAGGACGTCTCCAGGAGCAGCCGCTGCTGCGGGTCCATCGAGAGGGCCTCGCGCGGGGAGATGCCGAAGAATCCGGCGTCGAAGTCGGCGGCGTCGTAGAGGAACCCGCCCTCGCGGGCGTACGACGTGCCCGGGCGGTCCGGGTCCGGGTCGTAGAGGCCCTCCAGGTCCCAGCCACGGTCGGCGGGAAACGCGGAGACCGCGTCACCGTCCTCCGTGACCAGGCGCCAGAGGTCTTCCGGTGAGCGGACGCCGCCGGGGAAACGGCAGGCCATGCCGACGATCGCGATCGGCTCGTCGGCGGCGGCCGCGACGACCGGCACGGGTGCCGTGGCCGCCCTCGCGGCTCCGGTGAGTTCGGTGCGCAGATGACGGGCGACCGCGGTCAGCGAGGGGTGGTCGAAGACCAGGCCGGCGGGGAGCCTGAGGCCGGTCGCCGCGCCGAGGCGGTTGCGCAGCTGCACCGCGGTGAGCGAGTCGAAGCCGAGCGTCTTGAACGGCTGGGACGCGTCGAGCGAGGAGGGGTCGGGGTGTCCGAGGACGGCTGCCGCCTCGCCCCGGACCAGCGAGAACAACTCCCGTTCCTGCTCCGCCTCCGGAAGGCCCGAGAGGCGCTGGAGCAGCGCGGAGCCCTCGTCGTCCGTGCCGGCCGCGGCGGCACGCCGTACCGGCACGCGTACGATCCCGCGCAGCACGCCGGGCAGCATGCCGTCCTGCGCCCGGCGACGCAGCACCGCCGGATCCAGCCGCGCGGCCACCAGTGCGGGACGGTCGGCGCGCAGCGCGGCGTCCAGCAGCGCGAGACCTTGCTCCGCGGGCATGGGCAGCACACCGGACGCCGCGATCCGGGCCTCGTCGTGCTCGCCGAGGTGCGCTCGCATGGCGCTGGACGGTGCCCAAAGGCCCCAGGCGATCGACACGGCGGGCAGCCCCCGCGCCCGGCGCCGCTCGGCGAGCGCGTCGAGGAAGGCGTTGGCGGCGGCGTAGTTCCCCTGCCCGGCGTTGCCGAGCACACCGGCCGCGGACGAGAAGAGCACGAACGCCGACAGGTCCAGGTCCCGGGTCAGTTCGTCGAGGTGCACGGCCGCGTCCGCCTTGGGCCGCAGCACCCGGTCCACGTGTTCCGGCGCGAGGGCCGCCACGGTGGCGTCGCTCAACGCGCCGGCCGCATGCACCACCGCGGTCAGCGGATGCCCCGCGGGAATGTCCGCGAGCACCCCGGCCAGCGTCGCACGGTCCGACGCGTCGCACGCGGCGAAGGACACCCGGGCGCCCAGCGAGTCGAGTTCCGCGGCCAGCTCCCCGGCACCCGTGCCGTCCGCTCCCTGGCGGCTCAGGAGCAGCAGATGCCGTACACCGTGTTCCACGACGAGGTGCCGGGCCACGAGCCCGCCCAGCGTGCCGGTGCCACCCGTGATCAGCACGGTCCCCTCGGACGAGAACACGGGCCGGGCCTCCGGGGCGCCTTCCGGCGACTGCTGCGGTCCCGGCAACGACGGTACGGACGCCCGCACCAGCTGGGGCGTCAGCAGGGCGCCGTCGCGCAGCGCTGCCTGGTCGACCCCGGAGGCCGCCAGACGGCGTACCGCCTCCTCGGGGACCTCGGCCGTGTCGGTGTCGAGCAGCAGGAACCGCCCCGGGTTCTCGGACTGCGCGGAGCGCATCAGACCCCACAGCGCGGCCTGGGCGAGGTTGTCGACGTCCTCATCGGGCAGCGCGGCCACCGCGCCACGGGTGACCACGACCAGACGCGCCGCGTCGAGCCGCCCGTCGCCGAGCCAGGACTGCACGGC
Source organism: Streptomyces sp. FXJ1.172 (assembly GCF_001636945.3). NCBI lineage: Bacteria > Bacillati > Actinomycetota > Actinomycetes > Kitasatosporales > Streptomycetaceae > Streptomyces > Streptomyces sp. FXJ1.172. The sequence goes on from NZ_CP119133.2 coordinate 8,739,530, forward strand.
ACCCAGCAGCACGGACGTCTCCTCACGGACCTCCTCCGGCAGCGGACCGCCACTGCTGTCACCGCAGCGCAGGAGGACGAGATCCGGGGCCTCTGCTCCGGAGTCCAAGGCCTCGAGGAGCGAACCGACGGTGGAGTACGAGGCCGTGACGGGCTCCGTGGCCTCGGCACCGGCATCACCCCAACGGAACGTGTCCGCTGGGGAGTTCGCTGCGCGGAGGGCGACCCAGTCGACCTGGTAGAGGTTCTCGTCCCCGGCCGGACGGGCACTTGCGCGTACCTGCTCCTCGGTGACCGGAAGCACGGTGAGCCGGTCGACCGTGACGACCGGACTGCCGGCACCGTCCGTGGCCACGAGCGCGAAGTCGCCCTCGCCCACCGGGGAGATCCGCACCTTCAGCTCCGTCGCGGAGGCGGCGTGCAAAGTGACGCCTGACCAGACGAACGGCAGCCGGACCGTCGTGTCACCACCTGGCGCGTCGAGGAGCAGAGCGTGCAGCGCGGCGTCGAAGAGCGCGGGGTGGAGACCGTAACCCTCGGCCTCCTCGTGCTGGTCGCGGGGCAGTACGACGTCGGCATACAGATCGGAGCCGAGCCGCCAGGCCCTCCGCAGTCCCTGGAACGCCGGACCGTACCCGTAACCGGCGCGCTCGGCCTCCTCGTAGAACCGCTCGGTGTCCAGGAGCCGCGCGTCCGCGGGCGGCCGGCTCACCATGGGCACGGCGGTGCCCGGGGCTTCGGCGACGAGCGTCGCCGTCGCATGGAGCCGCCAGGGCGTGGTGGGCGCGTGCGGGTTCTCCGGGCGCGAGTGGATCTGCACGGTGATCTGCCCCGCCGGACCGTCCGGGGCGACCGTGATCTGCAGCTGCGTCGGGATCTGCGCGTCGAGGGCGAGAGGAGCCTCGAGCGTCAGCTCCTGGATGTGCGGGGCGGACGTGTACTGCGCCGCATGGAGGGCCAGTTCGGTGAAGGCGGTCCCGGGCAGGAGCGAGGTCCCGTGCGCGGAGTGGTGCGCCAGCCATGGGTGCGCATGTGCGGTGAGACGCCCGGTCAGGAGGAGCCGGCCCGTCTCCGCGTCCTGGATCGCGGCCGTCAGCAGGGGGTGATGAGTGGCGTGCAGACCATGCGCGGTGGGGTCGTTGGAAGCAGCCAGCTCGGTGAGCCAGTAGCGTTGGCGTTGGAAGGGGTAGGTGGGGAGGTCGGGTTGGTGGGGGTGGGGTGGTGTGGTGGTGTCGGGGGTCCAGTTGATGGGGAGGCCGTGGGTCCAGGCGTGGGCGAGGTTGGTGTGGAGGTGGGTGAGGGTGCCGTGGTGGCGGCGGAGGGTGGGGTGGTGGTGGCGGTGGGGTGGGTTTCGTTGATGGCGGGAGGAGGACGGGGTGGGGGCTGATTTCGAGGTAGTGGGTGTGTCCGTGGGTGGTGAGTGTGTGGAGGGTGTCGGTGAATTGGACGGGGTTGCGGCAGTTGTTGTACCAGTAGGTGGGGGTGAGGTGGGTGCCGGGGGTGGGTTGGGTGGTGACGGTGGAGTAGAAGGGGGTGGTGGTGGGTTGGGGGGTGATGGGTGCGAGGAGGTTGAGGAGGGTGTTGTGGAGGGGGTCTATTTGGGGGCTGTGGGAGGCGACGGTGGTGGGGATGATGCGGGCGCGGGCGTTTTGGGTGTGGGCCCAGTCGAGGAGGGTGTGGAGGTCGGGTTCGGGGCCGGCGATGGTGCAGGTGGTGGGGCTGTTGGTGCCGGCGATGGTGAGGCGGCCGTGGTAGGTGGTGAGGTGGGGTTGGACTTGGTGGGCGGGGAGGTTGAGGGTGGCGATGGCGCCGTGGCCGGTGAGGTGGTCGGCGAAGAGTTGGGAGCGCAGGACGATGATGCGGGTGGCGTCGTCGAGGGTGAGGGCTCCGGCGATGTGGGCGGCGGCGATTTCGCCTTGGGAGTGGCCGGTGACGGCGTCGGGTTGGATGCCGTGGTGCTGCCAGAGGGTGGCGAGGGAGACCATGACGGCGAAGAGGACGGGTTGGAGGATTTCGATGCGGTCGAGTGGGGGTGCGTCGTCGGTTTGGCGTAGGGCGTTGGTGAGTGACCAGGTGACGTAGGGGGTGAGTGCGGTTTCGCAGTCGGCGATCTTTTTGGCGAACACGGGTGAGGTGTCGAGGAGTTCGCGTCCCATGCCGGTCCATTGGCTGCCCTGTCCGGGGAAGACGAACACGGTCTTGCCGCGGTGTTCGGCGGTGCCCGTGACGAGGTGGGCGGAGGGTTGCCCCGTCGCGAGCGCCTGAAGCCCCTCCAGCACATCCTCACGGCCCTCGGACAGCACGACAGCCCGGTGCTCCAGGGCCGATCGCGTGGACGCGAGGGAGAACCCGACCTCATGCAGGTCGAGTTGGGGATGCGACTCGACGAAGGCGCTGAGCTGCGCGGCCTGGGCGCGCAAGGCCTGCGCCGTCTTGCCCGACAGAACCCAGGAAATGGGCCCACTGCTTGATCCCGCCGACACGTCGGGCGATGATTCCTCGCTCGGCGCCTGTTCCAGGATGACATGGGAGTTCGTACCGCTGATGCCGAAGGAGGAGACGGCGGCCCGCCGGGGCCGGTCACCCGGCTGCCATTCGACGGATTCCGTGAGCAGGGCGACCGTGCCGGACGACCAGTCGATGTGGGACGAGGGCTCGGCCACGTGCAGGGTGGGGGGCAGGAGCCCGTGCCGCATCGCCATGACCATCTTGATGATCCCGGCCATGCCCGCGGCGGCCTGGGTGTGGCCGATGTTGGACTTCACCGAGCCCAGCCACAGGGGCCGGTCCTGTTCCCGTTCCTGACCGTAGGTCGCCAGCAGCGCCTGCGCCTCGATCGGATCGCCCAGTGCGGTCCCGGTGCCGTGGGCCTCCACCGCGTCGATGTCGTTCGGCGCCAACCGGGCGTTGGCGAGGGCCTGCCGTATCACCCGCTGCTGCGACGGTCCGTTCGGGGCGGTGAGGCCGTTGCTCGCCCCGTCCTGGTTGACGGCGGAGCCGCGTACGACGGCCAGGACCCGGTGCCCATGGCGCTGGGCGTCCGACAGCCGCTCGACGAGCAGCACACCCACGCCCTCGGAGAACCCCGTGCCGTCGGCGGTCGCGCCGAACGCCTTGCAGCGGCCGTCCGGCGACAACACCCGCTGCCGGCTGAACTCCACGAACTCCACCGGGTTGGGCATGATCGTCACACCGCCCGCCAGCGCGAGCGAGCACTCGCCGTTGCGCAGCGCCTGAACGGCGGAGTGCAGCGCCACCAGTGAGGAGGAGCAGGCGGTGTCGACGGTGACCGCGGGTCCTTCGAGCCCGAAGGTGTAGGAGATCCGGCCGGAGATGATGCTGCCGATGTTTCCGGTCAGCGCATGCCCTTCCACCCCCTGCCGGGCCTGTTGCATTCCCACCAGATAACCGAGGTTTCCGGCGCCGACATAGACACCCGTGTCGCTGCCCCTGAGTGAATCCGGTGCGATTCCCGCGCGTTCGAGTGCCTCCCAGGAAACCTCCAGCATCAGGCGCTGCTGCGGATCCATCGCAAGGGCTTCGCGTGGGGATATGCCGAAGGGTGCGGGGTCGAATTCCGCCGCATCGGGGAGGAATCCGCCGGACCGGGTGTACGTCGTGCCGGAGCGGTCCGGGTCGGGGTCGTAGAGCGCGTCGAGATCCCAGCCCCGGTCCGTGGGGAATCCGGTGATGGCGTCACGGCCCTCCGCGACCAGCTCCCACAGGCGTTCCGGGGTGTCGGCGCCGCCGGGGAACCGGCAGGCCATGCCGACGATGGCGATCGGCTCCTGGTCCTTCTCCTCGACCGCGCGCAACCGCTGCCGCGTCTCGTGGAGGTCGGCGGCGACCCGCTTCAGGTAGTCGACCAACTTGTCCTGGTTAGCCATGTGACGTGCTCCTCCCATGAGCAAGCCGCGGACGGCGGTATCCCGCGTTCAGGAGACCCCGAGTTCGTTGTCGATGAAATCGAGGACCTCGTCCGGCGTCGCCGCCTGGAGCCGGTCCGTGACACTGGTCTGCGCAGCGGAGTTCTGTGTTTCCTTCCATTTCGCCAGGAGCAGTTCCAGGCGGCTGGTGATCGTGCCCCCGTCCTGTCCGCCGGCCACGGCCGTGGCGAGCGCGGACTCCAGCCGGTCGATTTCCCCCAGCAGGGAAACGGGATGTGGGGAACCGGCCGGAGCCAGCGTCTCCAGCAGATGACCGGCCAGGGCCTGCGAGGTCGGGAAGTCGAAAATGAGCGTCGAGGGCAGGCGGTGCCCCGCCGCGGCGCCCAGCCGGTTGCGCAGTTCGACCGCGGAGAGAGAGTCGAAGCCGATCTCCTTGAACGAACTGAGTGGGTCCACCGAGGCCGGCGAGGCATGCCCGAGCACCGCCGCGACATGGGATCGCACCAACTCCAGTACCGCCGCGCGCTGTTCGGCCTCGTTCAAGCCCCTCAACCGCTCTGTGAACGAGGGTCCCTCGGCCGCGGCCCCGATCGTTGCCGCCGTACGCCGCGCGGGCCCCGCCGGTCGTACGAGGTCCCGCAGCACGGCCGGAAGCGCTCCCTCCGCCTCCCTCTCGCGCAGCGCCTTCAGGTCCAGGCGGGCGGGTACGAGCAGGGCCTCGGCTCCGGTGCCGGCGTCGAGGAGCGCCAGGGCCTGCTCGGTCGGCATGGGGCGGATGCCGGCCCGGGACAGCCGGGCGAGATCGGCCTGCGACAACTCTCCGGTCATGCCGCTGGCCTGCTCCCACTGTCCCCAGGCGAGGCTGGTGGCGGGGAGGCCTTGGGCGCGGCGGTGGTGGGCCAGGGCATCGAGGAAGGTGTTCGCCGCGGCGTAATTGGCCTGGCCCGGGTTGCCGACCACGCCCGCGACGGAGGAGAAGAGGACGAAGGCGGACAGGCCGAGGTGGCGGGTGAGGTCGTGGAGGTGGAGGGCCGCGTCGACCTTGGGACGCAGGACGGCGTCGAGTCGTTCGGCGGTGAGGGTGGTGAGCAGTCCGTCGTCGAGAACGCCGGCGCAGTGGATGACGGCGGTGAGGGGGCGGTCGGCGGGGATCTGGTCGAGGAGGCGGGCCAGCGCGGCGCGGTCGGCGGTGTCGCAGGTGGCGATCGTGATGTCGGCGCCGAGGCCACGGAGTTCGTCGGCGAGTTCCGCCGCGCCGCCGGCCTGCATGCCCTGGCGGCTGGTGAGCAGGAGGTGGCGGGTGCCCTGGGTGGCGAGGTGGTGTGCGGTGAGGGCGCCGAGGGTGCCGGTGCCGCCGGTGATGAGGACGGTGCCGTCGGGGTTGAGGGGCTGGGGTATGCGCAGGACGATCTTGCCGGTGTGGCGGGCCTGGCTCATGTGCCGGAAGGTCTCCGGGGCGCGCCGGATGTCCCGCACGTCGAGCGGAAGGTGCTGCAGCACACCCTCCTCCAGGAGCCGGACAACCTCCCGGAGGATCTCCCCGAGGCGTTCAGGCCCGGCCTCCATGAGGTCGAAGGCCCGATAGGCCATACCGGGGACGCTTCGGACGTCGGTCTTGCCCATCTCGATGAACCGGCCACCCTCTGCCAGGAGTTGAAGAGAGGCGTCCACGTACTCGCCGGCGAGGGAGTTGAGGACGACGTCGACCTCGCCGAACTGCTCGCGGAAGTCGAGGGTGCGGGAGGAAGCGACGTGGTCGTCGTCCAGTCCCAGGGCGCGCAGGGTGTCCCATTTGGCGGGGGCGGCGGTGCCGTGGACCTCGGCGCCCCACAGACGGGCGAGTTGCACGGCGGCCATGCCGACACCGCCGGCCGCGGCATGGACGAGCACGGACTCCCCGGCCCGCAGACCGGCCAGGTCACGCAACCCGTAGTACGCCGTCAGGAACACCGCGGGCACGGCAGCCGCCTGCTCGAACGACCACCCCTCCGGAATCCGTACGAGCATCCGCTGATCCGCGGCGCAGACCGTCCCGAAGGACAGCGGAAGCATCCCCATGACTCGGTCGCCCACCCGGAAGTCCCCCGCCTGCGGCCCGACCTCGGTGATGACCCCTGCCCCCTCACTCCCGAGGGACAGCTCACCCGGATACATGCCGAGCGCCATCAGGACGTCACGGAAGTTGAGCCCGGCCGCCCGCACGGACACCCTCACCTGGCCCGCACCAAGAGGGTCGAGAACCTCGGGGCAGGGCAGCAGTTCCAGACCGTCGAGCGTGCCGGGGCTCGTGGTGCCCAGCCGCCAGGCGGGGACACCGGACGGCGGGTCCAACTCGTCGTCACCGTCCCGTCGAAGCAGCCGAGAGGTGAGCAAGCGTCCTTCTCGCAGGGCGAGTTGGGACTCGTCTGCAGCGATGGCCGAGGGCAGGGCGGCATACGATGCCGCGTCGTCGTCGATGTCCAGCAGCCGGAGGCGCTCCGGGTGCTCGGACTGCGCCGACCGGAGCAGGCCCCACACGGCGGCGTGCGTCAGATCGCCGACGTCCTCGCCGGTGCGCGTCGCTACGGCGCGGTTGGTCACTACGACCAGGCGAGCGTCCTGCAGCGCCTCGTCCGCCAGCCAGGCCTGTACATCGGCGAGCGCCCGAGCGGTGGCCCGGTGGACGGTGGCGGCCAGACCGTCGCTGTCCACCGGGTGCGGGGAGTCGTAGGGCAACAGCACCACGTCAGGCGCCCTCTCACCGTCGATGATTGCCGCACGGAGCGCCGCCAGGTCGCAGTAGTGGCGCACGGATTCGCTCAAGTCACGGAAGGCGGACGCAAGTTCCGAGGAATCCGACGCCACCACGGCCCAGTCGCCCACGACGTCCGCCGTACCCCGCTCGGCGGCAGGCAGCGGAGACCAGCCGACACGGAACAGGGCGCCGGAGTCGGCCTTGGCACTGACGGCCGCATGGAGCTGCTCGTCGGAGACCGGACGCAGGACGAGCGAACCGATCGACGCGACCGGTCGCCCGGCCGTGTCCGCCGCCGCCACGGAGAACACATCGTCGCCCGAAGGGGAGATGTGCACCCGCAGCTGCGTCGCCCCGGTCGCATGGAGGCTCACATCGCTCCAGGAGAACGGCAGCCGGGGCGACGACAGTGTGTCCGTGCCGTCCAGGAGGACGGCGTGCAGGGCCATGTCCAGCAACGCAGGGTGTATGCCGAACTCGCCCTGCTGGCGGCCGACGTGACCAAGCTCATCGGGAACGGCCAGTTCCGCGTAGATGTCGTCGCCCAGACGCCAGGCGGCGCGCAGCCCGCGGAACGCGGGGCCGTACCCCTTGCCGGGCCCGTCGTAGAAGGCCTCGACCGCCATGGGCACCGCGCCCGCGGGAGGCCAGGCGGACAGGCCGGCAGGCTCGGATGAGTCGTCCCCGGACAGGGAACCGCTCGCATGCCGGATCCACGCCGAGTCACGCTCGCCGTCGTTCTCGGCGCGCGCGTACACCTGGAGGGCACGGCTTCCGTCGGCATCCGGCGCGCCGACGAGCAGTTGGAGCTGCACCGCGCCGTGTCGGGGCAGGACGAGCGGTGTCTCCAGTGTGAGTTCCTCGATCCGCGTGCAGCCGACCCCGTCACCAGCACGCAGCGCGGCCTCCACGAACACCGTGCCCGGGAGTAGTACCGTCTCGGCCACTGTGTGGTCGGCCAGCCAGGGATGCGTCCGCAGGGACACCCGACCGGTGAACAGATGCTGCCCGGACTCCGCCAGCACGGACTCCGCGCCGAGCACGGGATGGTTGGTCGCCCCGAGCCCCAGCCCCGCGGCGTCACCGCTGGCACCGGATGCCGGCGGGAGCCAGTAGTGCTGGTGGTCGAAGGCGTAGGTGGGCAGGTCGACCGGGCGGCCGGTGGCCCCGGGCCAGGTGACGTGGGTGCCGTGGGTCCAGAGTTCGGCGACGGCGGAGCTGAGGGCCTCCGGTTCGGGGCGGTCCTTTCGGAGGGTGGAGACGGCGAGTACGTCGTCGAGGGTGGTGCGGGCGAGGGTGGTGAGGGTGGTGTCGGGGCCGAGTTCGAGGAGTGTGGTGACGCCGTGTTGGGTGAGGTGGTGGAGGCTGTCGGTGAAGCGGACGGGTTTGCGGATGTGGTGGGTCCAGTAGTCGGGGGAGGTGAGGTGGTCGGCGGTGTGTCCGGTGGTGTTGGAGATGACGGGGGTGTGGGGGGGTTGGTAGTCGATGGTGGCGGCGATGTGCCGGAATTCGTCGAGGATGGGTTCCATGTGGGGGGAGTGGAAGGCGTGGGAGACGTTGAGGTGGCTGGTTTTGCGGCCGAGGTCACGGAAGTGATCAACGATGGCTTGTGTGGCGTGCGTGTCGCCTGAGATGACGGTGGTGTCGGGTGAGTTGAGGGCGGCGATGGCCACGCCGGGGAGGAGGTGTTCGGTGATTTCGGTTTCGGTGGCCTGGATGGCGATCATGGTTCCGCCGGTGGGGGCGGTTTGCATGAGTCGTCCGCGGGCGGTGACCAGGCGGGCTGCGTCGGGCAGGGTCATGACGCCGGCTGCGTGGGCGGCGGTGAGTTCGCCGATGGAGTGGCCGAGGAGGTAGTCGGGTCGCAGGCCGTAGGTGTGGGTGACGAGCTGGTACAGGGCGGTTTCGAGGGCGAAGAGGGCGGGTTGTGCGTACTGTGTCTGCTGCAGCAGTTCTGCGTCGTCGCCGAAGAGTATGTCGCGCAGGGGGCGTGGCAGGTGTGGGTCCAGGGCGTGGAAGGTCTCGTCCAGTGCGGCGGCGAAGACGGGTTCGGTGTCGTACAGCTCCCGTCCCATGCCGGGTCGTTGGGATCCCTGTCCGGTGAACATGAACGCCACCCGCCCAGACCGCACACTCCCGCAGACGACCTGGGCGCTGTCCGCCCCGCTCGCCAGCAGGTCCAGCCCCTCCAGCAACTGCTCCCGCTCAGCGCCGAACACCACAGCCCGGTGCTCCAGCGCAGCCCGCGTCGTGCGCAGGGCGGTGCTCACCGCAGCGGCGCGCAGGTCGTCCCGTTCCCGTACGTACGAGGCGAGCCGCTCCGCCTGAGCACGCACGGCCGTGCGCGACCGGCCAGAGATCACCCACGGCGCGGCACCGGCAGCATCCTCGCCGGGCTCGTCCGGGACCGGCGCGGCCGCCTCGAGGATGACGTGGGCGTTCGTGCCGCTGATGCCGAAGGAGGAGACGCCGGCCCGGTGCGGGCGCCCCGTCTGCGGCCAGCTGGTGTTCTCGGTGAGCAGGGATACGGCGCCCGCGTTCCAGTCGACGTGCGGGGTGGGCTCGTCCACGTGCAGGGTGCGGGGCAGCAGCCCGTGGCGCATCGCCATGACCATCTTGATCACACCGGCCACACCGGCCGCGGCCTGCGCGTGTCCCATGTTCGACTTCACCGAGCCCAGCCAGAGCGGGCGGTCCTGCGCCCGCTCCTGCCCATACGTGGCCAGCAGTGCCTGGGCCTCGATCGGGTCGCCGAGCGTGGTCCCCGTACCGTGGGCCTCGACCGCGTCCACATCCCTCGGTGCGAGGCGGGCGTTGGCGAGGGCCTGGCGGATGACGCGCTGCTGGGAGGGCCCGTTGGGTGCGGTGAGGCCGTTGCTGGCGCCGTCCTGGTTGACGGCGGAGCCGCGGACTAAGGCGAGGACCCGGTGTCCGTTGCGGTGGGCGTCGGACAGGCGCTCCACCAGCAGCAGTCCCACACCCTCCGACCAGCCCGTGCCGTCGGCCGCCGCCGCGAAGGACTTGCAGCGGCCGTCCGCCGCGAGCCCCCGCTGCCTGCTGAACTCGATGAAGACACCGGGCGTCGCCATGACCGCGACGCCGCCCGCGAGCGCCAGGTCGCACTCGTCGTTGCGCAGGGCCTGGCAGGCGAGGTGCAGGGCGACGAGGGACGAGGAGCAGGCCGTGTCGACCGTGACCGCAGGGCCTTCCAGACCGTAGACGTAGGCGATGCGGCCCGAGACCACGCTGCCCTGCGTTCCGGTGAGGGCGTAGCCCTCGACGCCTTCGGGGAGCCGGTTTCCGGGGCCCGTGTAGTCGTGGTGCATGAGACCGGCGAAGACACCGGTACGGCTGCCCTTGAGGCCCGTGGGGTCCAGGCCCGCCCGCTCGAACACCTCCCAGGAGGTCTCCAGGAGCAGCCGCTGCTGCGGGTCCATGGCGAGGGCCTCGCGCGGCGAGATGCCGAAGAAGCCGGGATCGAAATGCCCCGCGTCGTAGAGGAATCCGCCCTCACGGGCGTACGAGCTGCCCGGTCGGCTGGAGTGCGGATCGTAGAGTTCGTCCAGGTCCCAGCCGCGGTCCGTCGGGAAGCCGTCGATCACGTCCCGGCCCTCGGCCACCATCCGCCACAGGTCCTCCGGCGAGTGCACGCCGCCCGGGTAGCGGCAGGCCATGCCGACGATCGCGATCGGCTCGCCGTCGGCCGCGGTGCTCGTGACCGGCCGCGGCCGGTCCACGCCGGCCGGAGCGGTGCCCAGGACCGCGGAGCGCAGCCGGCGCACGACCGAGGTGAGCGTCGGGTGGTCGAAGACGAGCGTGGCCGGCAGACGCACCCCGGTCGCGGCGGCGAGCCGATTGCGCAGCTCGACCGCGGTGAGCGAGTCGAAGCCGAGTTCCTTGAACGCCCGCTCGGCGTCGATGGTCTGCGGCGAGCGGTGCCCGAGCACGGCCGCGACATGGCCGCGCACCAGAGCCAGCAGCTCCTCGTCGCGCTCGGCCTCGGTGAGCTGGGCCAGACGGGCGGTGAGCGCGGTGCCGTCGGAGTCCGCGCCGGCACGGGAGGCCCGTCGTACCGGCGTACGGACGAGACCGTGGAAGAGGTGAGGGAGCAGACCGGAGCCGGCTCGTTCGCGCAGCACGGCGCTGTCCAGCGCCACCGGCACGAGCAGGCCGTCCGCCGAGTCCGCGGTGGCCCGGTCGAGGAGACTCAGGCCCGTGTCGGACGGCAGCGGGCGGACCCCGGAGCGTGCCATCCACGTCAGGTCGTCCGCAGAAAGGTGGCCCGTCATGCCACTGCTCTCCGCCCACAGACCCCACGCCAGCGACACCCCGGCCAGCCCCTCTGCACGTCGCCGCTCGGCGAGCGCGTCCAGGAAGGCGTTGGCCGCGGCGTAGTTGGCCTGGCCGGGGTTGCCGAAGACGCCCGCGATGGAGGAGAAGAGCACGAACGCGGAGAGGTCCGCCCCCCGTGTCAGTTCGTGCAGGTTCACGGCCGCGTCGACCTTGGGCCGCATCACTTGCTCCAGACGCTCCGAAGTGAGCGCCGCGACCACCCCGTCGTCCAGGACGCCCGCCGCGTGCACGACACCGGTCAGCGGGTGCTCCCGTGGGATCCCGGCCAGTACGCGGGCCAGTTCGTCCCGGTCCGCCGCGTCACAGGCCACCACGGATACCTCCGCGCCCAGTTCGCCGAGTTCCGCGATCAGCGCGGCGGCGCCTGGAGCACCGGTGCCCCGGCGACTGGTGAGCAGCAGACGGCGTACGCCGTGCACGGCGACCAGGTGACGGGCCACCAGGCCGCCCAGCGACCCGGTGCCGCCCGTGATGAGCACGGTGCCGGCATCGGGCCAGGACACGCCGGACCCGCCGGAGGTCGTATCCGCCCCCGCCCGGCGCAGTCGCGGGACCCGGACCTCGTCCCCGCGCACGGCCACCTGGGGCTCGTCCGTACCGAGCACGGCCGCCACCGCGTTCACGACCGAGCCCGCGCCGGACTCCACGTCGACGAGCGCGAACCGTCCCGGGTTCTCGGCCTGCGCCGACCGCAGCAGCCCCCACACCGGCGCGGACGCGAGATCGACGCGCCCGCCGTCCTCGCCCGCGGACACGGCGTCACGGGTCACGACGACCAGACGCGACGACGCCGTGCGGTCCGAGGCCAGCCAGTCCTGTACGACGCCGAGGACGCGCGCGACGGTGGCGTGGGCCGCGCCGGCGACCCGATCGCCGCCGGTGTCCGGTACGACGGGCAGGAGTACCGCGTCCGGCACCGGTTCGCCCGCGTCGAGCGCGGCGTTCAGCCGGGTGAGATCCGGGTAGCGGCGGACGGCGGGCCCGAGGCCGAGGTCGTGCCCGTGGCCCGTGTCCCAGCCGTCCGCGTCGATGACGGCCCAAGTCTCCTGAACGCCGAGGGGGGTTGAGGCGACGTCCGCGGCTGCGGTCGGCTCGGTCCAATCGATCCGGTACAGGTCGTCGTGGCGTGTCGCGTTCGCTCCGCGCAGCTGCTCGGGCGAGACCGGCAGCAGCGTCAGGGACTCGACGGTCGCGACCGGCCGGCCGGCGGGGTCGGCCAGAGCCAGCGACACGGAGTCCGCGCCGGTACGTGTGGCCCGTACACGCAGCGACGTGGCACCGACCGCGTGCACCCGCACACCGGACCAGACGAACGGCAACCGAACCGGAGCCGTACCGCCCACGGAGTCCACCAGCGCGGTGTGCAGGGCCGCGTCGAAGAGCGCCGGATGGATCGCGTACCGGCCCGCCTCCTCCGCCTGCTCCTCGGACAGCCGGACGTCCGCGTAGACCTCGTCGCCCAGCCGCCAGGCCTTTTCGAGCCCCTGGAAGACGGGCCCGTACTCGTATCCGGTGACGGCCGCGTCCGCGTAGAAACGGTTCACCATGAGCGGCTCCGCACCACGAGGCGGCCAGGCCGTGAGGTCCGCCGACGGCTCACCGTGCCCCTCGGCGGAGACGGTGCCCGTGGCGTGGTGGGTCCACGGAGCGTCTATGTCGGCTGCGTCCTCCGGCCGGGAGTAGATCTGCACCGTGCGCTCTCCGCCTTCAGCGGGCGCGCCCACGACGAGCTGGAACCGCACGGGCGCGGTCAACGGGAGAGGCGCGTGCAGCGTCAGTTCCGCGACGGTCGGGCAGCCCACCTCCGCACCCGCGTGGAGGGCGAGTTCGGTGAAGGCGGTACCCGGGAGCAGTGGAGTCCCGTGTGCCGTGTGGTCGGTGAGCCAGGCGTGGGTGCGAGGGGCGATGCGGCCCGTGAGGGTCAGCTGGTTCGTCTCTGCGTTGTGGAGTGCGGCGGTGAGCAGCGGGTGTTCCGCGGGGTGAAGACCGTAAGCGGTGGGGTTGTTGGCCGTGGCGGGCTCGGTGAGCCAGTAGCGTTGGCGTTGGAAGGGGTAGGTGGGGAGGTCGGGTTGGTGGGGGTGGGGTGGTGTGGTGGTGTCGGGGGTCCAGTTGATGGGGAGGCCGTGGGTCCAGGCGTGGGCGAGGTTGGTGTGGAGGTGGGTGAGGGTGCCGTGGTGGCGGCGGAGGGTGGGGGTGGTGGTGGCGGTGGGGTGGGTTTCGTTGATGGCGGGCAGGAGGACGGGGTGGGGGCTGATTTCGAGGTAGTGGGTGTGTCCGTGGGTGGTGAGTGTGTGGAGGGTGTCGGTGAATTGGACGGGGTTGCGGCAGTTGTTGTACCAGTAGGTGGGGGTGAGGTGGGTGCCGTCGGTGGGTTGGGTGGTGACGGTGGAGTAGAAGGGGGTGGTGGTGGGTTGGGGGGTGATGGGTGCGAGGAGGTTGAGGAGGGTGTTGTGGAGGGGTCTATTTGGGGCTGTGGGAGGCGACGGTGGTGGGGATGATGCGGGCGCGGGCGTTTTGGGTGTGGGCCCAGTCGAGGAGGGTGTGGAGGTCGGGTTCGGGGCCGGCGATGGTGCAGGTGGTGGGGCTGTTGGTGCCGGCGATGGTGAGGCGGCCGTGGTAGGTGGTGAGGTGGGGTTGGACTTGGTGGGCGGGGAGGTTGAGGGTGGCGATGGCGCCGTGGCCGGTGAGGTGGTCGGCGAAGAGTTGGGAGCGCAGGACGATGATGCGGGTGGCGTCGTCGAGGGTGAGGGCTCCGGCGATGTGGGCGGCGGCGATTTCGCCTTGGGAGTGGCCGGTGACGGCGTCGGGTTGGATGCCGTGGTGCTGCCAGAGGGTGGCGAGGGAGACCATGACGGCGAAGAGGACGGGTTGGAGGATTTCGATGCGGTCGAGTGGGGGTGCGTCGTCGGTTTGGCGTAGGGCGTTGGTGAGTGACCAGGTGACGTAGGGGGTGAGTGCGGTTTCGCAGTCGGCGATCTTTTTGGCGAACACGGGTGAGGTGTCGAGGAGTTCGCGTCCCATGCCGGTCCATTGGCTGCCCTGTCCGGGGAAGACGAACACGGTCTTGCCGCGGTGTTCGGCGGTGCCCGTGACCACGCCCGCCCCCGGCTCTCCCGCGGCGAGCGCCTGAAGCCCGTGCAGCACGCCCTCGCGGTCCTGGGCGACCACTACGGCACGGTGGTCCAGGGCATCCCGGCCGGTCGCGAGCGTGAATCCGACATCCGTCAGCGAGAGGTCCGGGCGGTCCGCGACGAACGACCGCAACCGTTCGGCTTGTTGACGCAGTGCCTGCGGGTCGGCGGCGCTGAGGACCAGCGGAGGCGCGTCCGCGGCTGCCGCCCTGCTCGGGACCGTCGTACGCTCGTCGCCGAAGTCCCCGTCATCCAGGGCGTGTTCGAGGATGACATGGGCGTTGGTGCCGCTGATGCCGAAGGACGAGACGCCTGCCCGGCGGGGGCGGCCGTCCGGCTGCCAGTCCACCGGGTCGGTGAGCAGGGAGACGGCGCCCGCGGTCCAGTCGATGTGGGGGGAGGGCTCGGCCACGTGCAGGGTGCGGGGCAGGAGCCCATGGCGCATCGCCATGACCATCTTGATGACGCCCGCGACACCCGCGGCGCACTGCGTGTGCCCGATGTTGGACTTCACCGAGCCCAGCCACAACGGCCGGTCCTGCGCACGGCCTTGTCCGTACGTCGCCAGCAGCGCCTGCGCCTCGATCGGGTCGCCCAGCCGGGTGCCGGTACCGTGCGCCTCGACCGCGTCGACATCGGCGGGGGCGAGCCCGGCGTCGGCGAGGGCCTGGCGGATGACGCGTTGCTGAGCGAGACCGTTGGGTGCGGTGAGGCCGTTGCTTTCGCCGTCCTGGTTGACGGCGGAACCGCGGACGACGGCCAGGACCCGGTGCCCGTTGCGCCGTGCGTCGGAGAGGCGTTCCACCAGCAGCATGCCCACGCCCTCGGCCCAGCCGGTGCCGTCGGCGGTGGCTGAGAAGGACTTGCAGCGGCCGTCGGGGGACAGCGCGCGCTGCCGGCTCAACTCGACGAACATGCCCGGCGTGGCCATCACGGTCACCCCGCCGGCCAGGGCCAGTGTGCACTCGCCGCTGCGCAGCGCACGGCAGGCCATGTGCAGCGCCACCAGCGAGGACGAGCACGCCGTGTCGACGCTCACCGCGGGCCCCTCCAGGCCGAGCGTGTAGGCGACGCGGCCCGACGCCACGCTGGGTGTGCCGCCCGTCAGGAGGTAGCCCTCGGTGCCTTCGGTGCCCTGGTGGAGCCGCGGGCCGTAGTCCTGGAACGTGGTCCCGACGTAGACACCCGTGCGGGAGCCGCGCAGTGACCCCGGTGCGATGCCGGCCCGCTCCAGCGCCTCCCACGACGTCTCCAGCACCAGTCGCTGCTGCGGGTCCATGGCGAGGGCCTCGCGCGGGGAGATGCCGAAGAACCCGGCGTCGAAGTCGGCGGCCCCGTCGAGGAATCCGCCCTCGCGCACGTAGTTCTTCCCGGTCCGCGTGGGATCGGGGTCGTAGAGGGCGTCCATGTCCCAGCCGCGGTCGGCGGGGAAGTCGGAGATCGCGTCGCCGCCCTCGGCCACCAGTCGCCACAGCTCGTCGGGCGAGGTCACGCCGCCGGGATAGCGGCAGGCCATGGCCACGATGGCGATCGGCTCGTCGGCCGTGGCCGGAGCCGCTGGTGCTTCGAGCGCGGCCGACGGTTCACCGCCGAGGACGAGCGAGCGCAGGTGTTCCGCCAGCCGGGCCGGTGTCGGACGGTCGAAGAGGAGCGACGGTGCGAGGGCGAGCCCGACGGCGCGGGTGAGCCGGTCGCGCAGCTCCACCAGGGTGAGCGAGTCGAAGCCCAGCCCCTTGAAGGTCGTGCGGGCGTCGACCTCGTCGGGAGTGTCGTGCTCCAGCACGGCCGCGACCTGGGCCCGTACGAGGTCCAGGACGGTGCGCTCCTGATCGGCCGGTCCCAGCTCTCGCAGGCGCAGCCGCAGCTCAGGGGTCCCGCCGTCGTCGGTCGTGGGCCGGGCGTCCGGCTCCTTTGGCACGGTCGTGGCGTCGTACGACGGCGTTGTGGCCGCCTCCGTGTCCGAGGGCCGGGGGATCCAGTACCGGCGGCGCTGGAAGGCATAGGTCGGCAGGCCGACGCGCTCGGCGCCGCAGCCGTCGTAGAACCGCCGCCAGTCGACGGACACCCCGTGCACATGCAGCCGGGCCAGGGCCCCGGCCGCCGCGCGGACCTCCGGCCGCGAGCCGCGCAGCACGGGCACGAAGGCCGTGTCCGGTGAGGTGACGCAGTCCCGGGCCATGGAGGTCAGGACGCCGTCCGGGCCGAGTTCGACGAACGTGGACACGCCTGCCGTCTCGAGGGCGCGCATCCCGTCGAGGAAGCGGACGGCCTCGCGGGCGTGGCGCACCCAGTAGTCCGCCGAGCAGATCTCCTCGGTGCTCGCCGGGCGTCCGGTGAGGTTGGACACCACCGGGATGCGCGGGGCGTGGTAGGTCAGCCGGCTCGCTGTGTCCCGGAACCCGTCGAGCATGGCGTCCACGCGGGGTGAGTGGAAGGCGTGGCTGACCTGCAGACGCTTGGTCTTGCGGCCCTCGGCCCGCCAGCGCGCGGCGAGTTCGAGGACCGCGCCCTCGTCACCGGCGACGACCATGGATGTGGGTCCGTTGACCGCGGCGAGCGAGATCCGCTCCTCGTGTCCGGCGAGCGCGGCCCGGACGTCCTCCTCGGTGGCCTGTACGGCCATCATGGCGCCGCCCGTGGGGAGTTCACCCATGAGACGGCCCCGGGCGGCCACCAGGGCGCAGCTGTCCTCGAGGGACAGCACACCGGCCGCGTGGGCCGCCGCCAGCTCACCGATGGAGTGCCCGACCAGCAGGTCCGGGGTCACGCCCCAGTGCCGCAGCAGCCAGTACAGGGCCGTTTCGACGGCGAACAGGGCGGGCTGGGTGTACTCGGTGCGGTGCAGCAGCGCCGCCTCGGGCGAACTTTCCGCCGCGAACACCACGTCCCGCAGCGGGACTTCGTGTCCCAGGTGGGCGTCGAGCAGCGTGCACACCTCGTCGAACGCCCCGGCGTAGACGGGGAACGCCTCGTGCAGCTCGCGTCCCATCGCGGCGCGCTGACTGCCCTGCCCGGAGAACAGGAACGCCGTCCTGCCGTACAGCGGTTCACCCCGCACCACCTGTGCGGAGGTCCGGCCGGCCGCCAGCGCGTCCAGCGCGGACACGACGCCGTCCCGGTCTGTCGCGAGCAGCACCGCGCGATGCTCGAAGGCGGTGCGGGTCGTCGCGAGCGAGTGGGCGAGATCCAGCGGCCGGACGGCGGGCGCGGCGTCCACCGTGGCCCGCACCGCACGGGCTTGCGCGTACAGCGCCTGTTCGGTGCGGCCCGAGACGGGCAGCAGCAGCACCGGGCTTCGGCGGGCCGGCACCTCGGAGGTGGAGGCGGCGGGCCGCGGGTCCGGCTCCGGTTCGGAGAGCACCAGGTGGCAGTTGGTGCCGCCCATGCCGAAGGAGCTGACGCCCGCGATCAGTTGACGCTCCGCACGCGGCCACGACTCCAGTTCCGTCTGCACACGCAGGTTGAGTGCGTCGAGAGGTATGTCGGGGTGGGCGGAGGCGAAGTTGAGGTTCGGGACGAGGCGGCGGTGGCGCACGCACAGCGCGGCCTTGATCAGGCCGGCGATGCCCGCGGCACCCTCCAGGTGCCCGATGTTGGTCTTGGCGGAGCCGACCCGGAGAGCGGTCCCGGTGTCCCGGAACACCGCGCCGAGCGCGGCCGCCTCGACCGGGTCGCCGCGGCGGGTGCCGGTGCCGTGCAGTTCCACGTACTGCACCTCGGGCGGGGTGACGCCGGCCCGCTCCTGGGCGAGCCGGACGACCTGTTCCTGTGCCTCGCGGCTCGGCACGGTGAGCCCCTCGGTGGCTCCGTCGTTGTTGACCGCGCTGCCGCGGATCACGCAGTACACGAAGTCGCCGTCGGCGAGGGCGCGGGCGAGCGGCTTGAGGACCACGAGGCCGCCGCCCTCACCGCGCACATAGCCGTTGGCCCGCGCGTCGAAGGTGAAGCAGCGCCCGTCCGGGGACAGCCCGCCGAAGCGTGCCTGCATGAGTGAACTGCCGGGCACCAGATTGAGATTGACCCCGCCCGCGACGGCGAGCGTCGACTCGCCGTGCCGGATGCTCTGGCAGGCCTCGTGCACCGCGACCAGGGCCGAGGACTGCGCGGTGTCGAGCGTCAGACTCGGGCCTCCCAGTCCCAGCACATACGAGAGCCGGTTGGCGATCATGCCGCGGTGCAGTCCGGTCGCGGTGTGCCGCCCGATGGACGACTCGCCGCCCTGTCGGGTGAGGGCGGCGTAGTCGTCCCAGACGGCGCCGACGAACACACCGGTGGCCGTGGCCGCGAGATCGGACGGCACGATGCCCGCGTCCTCCAGGGCCTCCCAGCCCAGCTCGAGCACCAGGCGCTGCTGTGGGTCCATGGCGGTCGCCTCACGGGGCGAGAGCCCGAAGAACGACGGATCGAACCCGCCCACGTCGTCGAGGAACGCACCCCACCGCGTGCCCGGGTCCGACGCGTCCTCGGCGACGGGCCAGCGTTCCTCGGGGACACGGGTGACCGCGCTGACACCGTCGCGCAGCAGTCGCCAGTACGCCCGCGGGTCGGGTGCCTGCGGAAAACGGCAGGACAGGCCGATCACCGCGATCGGTTCGTGCCGCCCTGCCGAGGTGTTCTCCTGCGTGCGTACCGCGGAATCCACATGCCCTCCCGCATTCCCCGTACTCGGAAAGTCCGACGGACCTGGAAAGACCGAAGAAAAGCAGCGCGCTCCGCGGACAAACCGGTATGCGCGCCTGGGTCGGAGCGTAGGAGGGTGTGATCGGCGGACCAACCCCTAACCATCGCGCGGTGACTGTGGGGGAGATAGGGGGAAGTTCAGGGGTGGGCTGCTGGCCTGCAGGTTCGTAGCGTATCCGGGTATACCCAGGCTGCCTCTCACATCGGTCCCGTTGCTTGTTCTCCCCGTCCCAACGGTCCATTGACGAAAGGACTCATGGGCATGGCACAACAGCGTTTCTCCACGGTCGCGGTCGTCGGGCTCGGAATAACGGGCTCCGTTTTTGTCGCATTGCTGGCGCGCGCCGGGCACCGGGTCATCGCGGTCGATGTGGACGACAAGGCCCTGGAACAGGGCCGGTCCCGGACACCGGGCGCCGACGGCATCGAGTTCACCACGCGCTTCGCCGACATCGCGCGCGCGGACCTGGTCATCGAGGCGGTCCCCGAACGGGCGGAGCTGAAACGGCGGATCCTCACCCGTGCCCACGAACTCTGCCCGGGCGACACGGTGTTCGCGACGACCACGACAGCCCTGTCCGTCACCACCCTCGCCTTCGAGTCCGGCCGGATGACGAAGACGATCGGGCTGCACCTCTTCCCCATGGCCCCCGACGGGGGCGCCGGCGCGGTCGAGCTGATCGCCACGCCCGTCACCCCGCAGGCGCTGCTCGACGACGTCCGCGACCTGCTGCACGGCCTCGGCTCCACCGCCGTGTCCGGTACCGACAGCCCGGGTTTCGTAGGCGGTGCCCTCGCGATGCTGTACCTGAACGGCGCGGCCGCCATGTACGAGCAGCGGTACGCCACGAAGGAGGGCATCGACGCGGCCATGACCCTGGGCTGCGGGCTGCCCATGGGCCCGCTCGCCCAGCTCGACGCCATGGGGCTCGACACCGCGCACGCCACCCTCGAAGCGCTCTACCAGCGCACGGGCGACCGCAGTTTCGCCCCCGCCCCCGTCCTGGCCCACCGGGTCGCGGCGGGACTGCTGGGAGTGAAGTCGGGGCGGGGCTTTCACGACTACGGCGGCGAGAGCGCCGGCGACGCACGCGCGGCGGCACCGGCCGCCCCTCCGCGCGGGGTCCGTACCGTCGGCGTCGTCGGCTCCGGCACGATGGCGACCGGCATCGCCGAGGTCTGCGCCCGCTCCGGGCACCCCACGACCCTGGTCGCCCGCAGCGAGGTCAAGGCGAAGGAGGCACTGGCGGCCGTCGAGCGCTCACTGGAGCGCCAGGTCCGCCGGGGCCGGCGTACCCCCGGGGAAGTCGCCGCGACCATGGCCCGGCTCAGCGGTGGGCCGGCGTTCGAGGCGCTCGCCGACTGCGACCTCGTCGTGGAGGCCGTCGCCGAGGACCTCGCCGTCAAGCGAGGCGTGTTCGCCGAGCTGGACCGGGTGTGCCGGCCCGGAGCGGTGCTCGCCACCTCCACCTCCAGCCTGCCCGTCGTCGAGTGCGCGACCGCCACCGGGCGCCCGCAGGACGTGCTCGGCATGCACTTCTTCAACCCCGCGCCGGTCATGAAGCTCGTGGAAGTCGTACGGACGGTGCTGACCGCCGAGGAGACCGTGTCCACCGCTCACGCGGCCGCCGCCGCGCTCGGCAAACGGCCCGTGGACTGTTCGGACCGGGCAGGATTCATCGTCAACGCCCTGCTCTTCCCGTACCTCAACCGGGCGGTGGGCATGCTGCGCGAAGGGGTGGCCACCGCTGACGAGATCGACACCGTGATGACGGCCGGACACGGATTCCCGATGGGCCCCTTCCAACTGCTCGACGTGATCGGCCTCGACGTCTCACTGGCCATCCAGCGCACCCTCCACCGCACCTTCCGCGAACACTCGCTCGCTCCGGCCCGCCCCCTCGAACAACTCGTGGAGGCGGGCTACTTGGGCCGTAAGACGGGGCGCGGCTTCCGGTCGTACGCGGGCGTCTAGGGCCACGTCCGGCGACGCGCGGGCCGAACACAGCGAACTGCCCGGTGCAACGTGACCGTCGCACCGGGCAGTTCGCTCGACCTCGTATGCCGCTGTCTTCAAGGCCCCTGCATCACAGCGGCGTTGCGCGAAACCGGTTGAGGGCCGGAAGGTGGCGCCGCCGTGTCTCCTGGTCGCGTACGCCCAGTCCCTCGGCGGGCGCCAGGCACAGGACGCCGACCTTCCCGCTGTGCCGGTTGGCGTGCACCTCGCGCGCGGCCTCGCCCGTCGCCATGAGCGGGAAGACGGTGGACAGCGTGGGGTGCACCATGCCGCGCGCTATCAGCCGGTTGGCCTCCCACGCCTCGCGGTAGTTGGCGAAGTGACTGCCCACGATGCGTTTCAACGACATCCACAGGTACCGGTTGTCGTACTGGTGCTGGTAGCCGGCCGTGGACGCGCAGGTCACCACCGTGCCACCGCGGCGCGCGACATAGACGCTGGCACCGAAGGTCTCCCGGCCCGGGTGCTCCACGACGATGTCCGCATCCTCCCCGCCGGTCAGCTCCCGGATCCGGGAGCCGAAGCGCCGCCACTCCCGGGGATCCGGGGTGTTCGCGTCCTTCCAGAAGCGGTAGCCCTCGGCCGCGCGGTCGATGACGAGTTCGGCACCCATCGACCGGACCAGCTCGGCCTTGTGCGGGTCGGACACCACACACACCGGTATCGCCCCGCCGTTGAGGGCGAGTTGGGTCGCGTACGAGCCGAGGCCGCCGCCGGCGCCCCAGATCAGCACCACGTCGCCCTGCTTCATCCCGGCGCCGTTGCGCGAGACGAGCTGCCGGTACGCCGTGGAGTTGACCAGGCCGGAGCAGGCGGCCTCCTCCCAGGTGAGGTGGTCCGGCATCGGCATCAGCTGGTTGGCCTTGACGAGCGCCAGCTCGGCCAGGCCGCCGTAGTTGGTCTCGAAGCCCCAGATCCGCTGCTCGGGGTCGAGCATCGTGTCGTCGTGCCCGTCGGGGGACTCCAGCTCGACCGACAGACAGTGGGCCACCACCCGGTCGCCCGGCTTCCAGCGCCGCACCCCGGGACCGGTGCGCAGCACCACCCCGGACAGGTCCGAACCCAGTATGTGGTACGGCCGGTCGTGGCGGGCCCTGTCCGGGCCCGAGCGCGCGTAGCGCTCCAGGAAGGTGAAGGTGGGCAGGGGCTCGAAGATCGCGCTCCACACGGTGTTGTAGTTGATCGCACTCGCCATGACGGCGATGAGCGCCTCGCCGGGCGCGGGCAGCGGAGTCGGCACCTCCTGGATGTGCAGGGACTTGCGCGGGTCCTTGTCCGCGGTCGCGAGCCCCTCGAACATGCCCGCCTCGTCCTTGCGGACCACCGCCCCGCGATAGTGGTCAGGCACCGGCAGGGCGGCGAAGTCCCGGTCCACCGCGTCCTCGGACAGTACGGCACTGATGATCTCTTCCACCCTGGTCCCCCTATGTGGCGATGGACTGGCAGTCGTTCTCGTGCAGGCTGAACTGCAGGTCCGGCGGCAGCTGTTCACGACGGGTGATCTCCAGCTTCCGGTAGACCCGGGTGAGGTGCTGTTCCACCGTGCTCACGGTGATGTAGAGCTTGGTCGATATGTCGCGGTTGGTGTAGCCGCAGGCGGCCAGCGCGGCGACGCGCCGCTCGGACTCGCTGAGCTTGCCGGCGGCGGACGGGGCGGCGGGCCGCTCGGCCGGCCAGCGCTGCTGCGCCGGCCCGGCCTGGGCGGGAACGCCGTACCGCGCGCCCGCCCACGCCGTGGCCCCGCACTCCCGGGCCATGTGCCGGGCCCGGCGCTTGGCCGCCGCGGCACGCGTGGCGTCACCCAGCGCCTGCTGCGCGTCCCCGAGGGCGTCCAGGACACGGGCCATCTCCAGCCGGTCCCCGGAGGCCTGGATCGCCTCCACCGCCTTGGTCAGCAGCCGGGGACGCAGCTTGGCGTCCACGGTCATCGCACGCAGCCGCAGGGCCACACCCCGCACCCGCGAGTTGACCGCGTCGCGCATCTGTAACTGGTCGTTGATGAGCCGCTCCGCCTGCTCGGGCTCGCCCAGATCCAGCCAGGCCTCGGCGGCATCCGTGCGCCACGGCAGCAGCGCCGGCCGGTCGACTCCCCAGCGCACCGCGAGACGGCCGGCGTCGAGGAAGTCACCGAGCGCGGCGTGCGCTCGGTTGGAGGCGAGGTAGTAGCGCCCCCGGGCCCGCAGGTACCGCAGGCCGTAGACGTTCTTGAACAGGGCTTCCGGGACGGACTGGTTGAGCCGCCGCGCCGCGGACTCGTAGTCGCCCATCGCGGTGTGCGCGAGCACCAGGCTCGAGATGGGGCCGCCGATGAAGAACGGCCCGGAGTGCTCCGGTACCGCCTCCAGTGCCTGCCCGGCGAACAGGGCGGCGTGGGTGAGCCTGCCCTGGTGCAGCGCGATCTCGGCGCGCAGCGAGGCGAACAGCACCTCCCAGCCGGGTGCGCAGCGCCGCCTGGCCTCGACGAGGAACGCGTCACACCAGTTCTCGGCCAGGTCCACGCGATCGTGGTGGATGAGCGACTTGATCGCGGTGATGACGGCGGTGAGCGTCGTGTCCGTCAGCGGTGACACCTGGAGGAACCGCTCTATCACCGCGGGGGAGGCGGGATCGGGACGCCCGGGGTGCAGGCTCGGCAGCCGCGCGTCACGCGCCTGGGCCTGCGGGACGTCGTGCAGCGGGAAGTGGACGTCCCACTCCCACGGATGCATGATCTCGGTGTCCGTCGGCAGGGCCCGGCCGGGACCGGCCAGCTCCTGCAGTCGCCCGAGGGCATGACGTGCCTCGTCGAGGCGGCCGTTGGCGATGAGCAGGTTGGCCAGCGGGGTGATGAACGGCGCCGGCAGCAGTCCGGACCACAGCGCGGACAGGGACTGCGAGAGATACGGGTCCTCCGCGGTGGCCGGGTTGATGCGCCAGGCCACGCAGGCGAGCCGGACCGTGATCTCGGCCCGGGTCCGTGCGTCGGTGCAGCCGGCATGGGCCAGTTCCAGACAGGCGATCGCCTCCCGCGCGCGGTCGGCGGCGAGCGCCTCCTCGGCGGCTCCCTTGAGTGCGGTGACACCCCAGGTGTCCACCGTGTCCCCGCCCGCGAGCAGGTGCGCGGCGACCTCGCCGACGGAGGCCCCCTGCCGGTGCAGCAGCGCGGCCGCCCTGAGGTGCAGGGCGCGGCGGTCGGCGTGGGTCAGGCTGTTGAGCACCGCCGCCCTGGCCAGGCAGTGACGAAAGCGGCGGTTCTCGGTGATGCCGGCGCCGTCGAGGGCGTGCTGGGCCTGGACCAGGTCATTCGCCGACAGCCCGGCGAGCGGCCCGAGCAACTCGCGGTACTCGGACTCGCCCAGGACGGCCAGCGCCGCGGCGGCGTCGCGCATACGGGTGCCGCCGCGGTGCAGACAGGTGAGCACGGCCCGGCTGAACGAGACACCGGGCTCCGCGCGTTCACCGGAGGTGCCCGGGAACCAGCGGGCGGCCAGGTGGTCCTCGACGAGGGCGCGCAGCAGCAGCGGATTACCGCCGCTGGCGGCATGCAAATCGCTCGTCAGCTCCGCGTCGGCTTCCACATCGGGATGCGCCGAGAGCATTCCGGCCACGCCGACGAGGCTCAGAGGACTCAGCCGGACCCGGCGGAAATTGGGCTGACGCAGTAATTCGGTGTCGAACGTGGGGTCCTGCGGAACCCGCGACAGCGACTGGGTGAAGAGCGTCAGAATCCGGCTCTTGCGGGTGTGGCCGACGAGATGGAGAAGACAGTGCAACGATTCGACGTCCACATGGTGCAGATCATCGACACTCACCACCACCGGAATGCGGACGGCGAGATTCCGCACGATGGCGCCGAACTGTCCGTAATTTCCTTGGCCAAGGGTGGCGAGGATTCCCTCGCGCGCGCGTTCGGGAAACGACCGGCAGTCGATGAGTTGGCGTACGACACCTAACGGTGTGCTGCTGCCGGACAGGGATCCTGCGGCGTGCAGGATCAGGGCGCCCCGAGCGGCCGCGTACTCGCCGATCCCCTCGAGGGCCGTGCTCTTTCCGCAGGCCACCCCGGCTTCGATGAGCACCGTCCGGGAGTCGCCGGACACCACTTCCTCGAATGCGGCTTGCAGGGCAAGCCAATCTGTTCGTTGTTCTAAGAATTCCATGGCAGAGACACGAACCCCCGATTTTTCGGCCGGCCTCGCGCTTCCGAGCCGGCTGTTTCCCCGGCGTGCACGTCCTGGGCTTGCTGGCGCACGGACTTCCTTGTGCGGCGCACAGTGACTGTGGACCGACGAGATGCAATCTCGAAAGTCGGCTCTCGTCAACGTGGCGTCTGACGGACCATTAACATCTTTGTCTGAAAAGCATCTGTCGCAGGAGTGGGGATCTGGTACCTTCCACGCACCGCGCCTCACGGTCGAGTCGGTTGTGGTCGCTGAATTCGCAGGCGGGAGCGGTGAATGCCCCGGTGTGCCGTGTGGTCGACCGGATGGCGGCCGGATGTTCGTCGTCCGCCTGTCCGAAAGGGATGCTATGTCAACCGGTAGGCGCGATGGTGTGGGTATCCCGCAGACCTAGGGGTCGATAAGGGTATGGATAGGGGTGCCCTATTGCGGGAGAACGGAACGCTCCAGCGCCGTTCCGGCACACTCGGCCGGACCGTGTTGGTGTGGTGTGTGATGTGAGGGTTTGATGTCGGTCGACGCCGGGCGGGCGGAGGTGCCCGATTCGGCGTCAGTTGCTTGCCTCCTGTTGTCGCCAGCGTTCCAGCATTTCGGAGAGTTCCTTCTGCATGAACTCGAAGAAGGGCAGCGTCGCCGCGAGCTTGGCCCCGGCCGGGGTGTCCGCGCCGAGCGCGCCGATCCCCTCGCGCAGACTGTCCTCCCAGCGGACGAGTTCGTGGTCGCGGCGGCGCATCAGCTCGTACCAGACGTTGCTGTCGACCCGGAAGTGATCCTGCCGGGCGCCCGGTTCGCGCTCGCGGATGGCGAGGTTCACCTGGGTGAGGTAGCGGACGGCTCCCGAGATGGCGGCGGGGCTCACCTGAAGCTGCTCGGCCAGTTCTCCCGCGGTCAGGTGGTCGGAGTCCGAGGCGAACAGCGCCACGAAGACCCGGGCGGGCATGCGCGGGAAACCCGCCTCGGTCAGCGCGGCCGCGAAGCGCTCGATGAACCTGAGCACGGCCTCCTGGTCACGGGCCTGCGCGGGCTTGTCGGTCACCCTGCGTCGCCTCCCTCTGGTTGTTGCGTGCGGCTGAGAGTTTACAGCATTCATTGACTTCACGAATGTGTGAAACTAATGTCGTGCATGAAAGACGTGGCACATCAGGAACAACCTAAGGATGGATGCCGACATGGCCGTCTCAAGTGCCCGACGGTGGTGGGCTGTAGGCGCCCTCGCCCTCAGTGCGCTGGTGGTGGGTCTGGACACGACGGTCCTGAACGTGGCCCTGCCCACGCTCGCCACCGATCTGCAGGCCTCGACCAGCCAACTGCAGTGGTTCGCCAACGCGTACAACCTCGTCTTCGCGGCGGTGCTGCTGCCGGCCGGGCTCTCCGGCGACCGCTTCGGTCGCAAGAAACTGCTCGTCGCGGCGCTGGTCCTGTTCGGCGCCGCTTCCGTCGGCTGTGCCTACTCGGGCTCCACGGACGCACTGATCTGGTGGCGGGCCCTGCTCGGCCTGGGCGCCGGCTTCATCTTCCCGCTGTCGCTGTCCGTGCTCCCCGTGATGTTCGACGACGAGGAGCGGCCCAAGGCCATCGGCATGGTCGTGACCGCGAGCGCGCTCGGCCTCCCGCTCGGCCCGATCGTCGGCGGCTGGCTGCTCGACAACTTCTGGTGGGGCTCCGTCTTCCTCATCAACGTCCCGATGGTGGCCCTCGCGATCGTCGCCGTGGCGCTGCTCATGCCCGACTCCCGCAGCCCGGAGCCTCCGGGGCTCGACCTGGTCGGCGTGCTGCTGTCCAGTGCGGGCCTCGCCGGGGTGACGTACGGCGCCATCGAGGCGGGCGAAAAGGGCTGGGGGAACGGCACGACCCTCGCGCTGCTGATCGGCGGCCTGGTCCTGGTGCTCCTGTTCGTGGCCTGGCAGCGCATGCTCGGTGCCCGGCCGGGCGGCAAGCCGCTGGTGGACCTCTCCCTCTTCAGGGCTCCCGCCTTCACCTGGGGCGCCGTGATGGCGATCGTGCTCTCGTTCGCCCTGTTCGGCCTGCTGTTCACCGTGCCGCAGTACTACCAGGCCGTCCTCGGCACCGACGCGCTCGGCACCGGCCTCCGGCTGCTGCCCATCATCGGCGGCATCATCGTGGGCGCCCGGGTGGGCGGCAAGGTGGCCCCCAAGGCGGGCTCCAAGGGCCTGATCTCGGCCGGCTTCCTGCTGATGGCCGTAGGCCTGTTCATGGGCGCGGTGACGAAGACCGGCACCTCGTACGGGTACGCGGCCACCTGGATCGCCATCGTCGGCCTCGGCACCGGTCTCGCGCTGCCGCTGGCCGTGGACTCGGCGCTCGGCGCACTGCCGACCGAGCGCAGTGGCGTGGGCTCGGCCGTCATCCAGACGGTCCGTCAGGTCGGCGGCACCGTCGGCGTCGCGATCCTCGGCACGGTGCTCACCAACGCCTACCACAGCCACCTCGAGGTCGGTGCGATCCCGGCCCCGGCCGGGGACGCGGCCCGCGAGAGCGTCTCCGCCGGCGTCGTCGTCGCCAAGAAGCTGCACTCGACGAGCCTGCTCTCCAATGTGCAGGACTCCTTCGTCCACGGCATGAACGTGATGCTCATCGTGTGCGGCGCGATCGCCGTGGTCGGCACCGTGCTGGCCGTCGCCTTCATTCCGCGGCAGACCGTGCGGGCGGATCAGGGCGCGGACGGCGTCGCACCCACCGACGCACAGGCGAGGGGCGCGCTCTAGCGAACCCCCTCTCGACTGCCGACGGCCCGGCCGGAATCCCCCGACGGTCGGGCCGTCGGCCCTTGCCCGGAAAAAATAGGGGTTTCACGCCGCCCGCTCCTTGGTTAGCGTCACCGCGAGGTGTCCGGAACTCCAGGAAGCGGGGGCAGTCGGTTGAGCACATCATCGGTGGACAGCGGCACGTGGATACGGCAGTACCGCACGGCCTTGCCGGGATCGCCCCGTCTCGTCTGCTTCCCGCACGCCGGCGGTTCGGCCAGCTTCTACTTCCCCGTGGCCGCCGGACTGAGTCCGGACATCGACGTCCTCGCGGTGCAGTACCCCGGCCGGCAGGACCGCAGGGACGAGCGGCCGCTGGACGACATCCGCCGCCTGGCCGACCGCGTCACCGAGGCCCTCGGCCCCTGGCGCGACGAGCCGCTGCACCTGTTCGGGCACAGCATGGGCGCCGTCATCGCCTACGAAGTCGCCCTCCGCCTCGCGGAGTCGACCGGCTCCGGCCCGGCGGCGCTGTACGTCTCGGGCCGCCGCGCGCCGACCACCCAACGCGTCGAGACGGTGCATCTCCGGGACGACGCGGGCATCGTACGCGAACTGAAGTCGCTCGCCGGGACGGAGGCGGCGCTGCTCGCCGACGACGACGTCCTCGCCATGATCCTGCCGGCGCTGCGCGCCGACTACCGCGCGATCGAGACCTACGAGCACCGCCCCGCGGCCCCGCTGCCTTGCCCGGTGACCGTGCTGGTGGGCGACAGCGACCCGAAGGTCACACTCGCCGAGGCCGAGGCCTGGCGGCAGCACACCGACGGCGACTTCGACCTGCGCGTCTTCGAGGGCGGCCATTTCTACCTCACCACCCACCAGACGGACGTACTGAAACTGCTCCGCGAACGGCTCAGGGGCTGACCCGGCACGGGCGCCGTTCGTCAACGGGCGGACCGGGCCCGCGCGTCCCAGCGCACCAGGGCGGTGCCGATCGACATGCCCCCGCCGAACCCCGCCAGCAGCACGGTGTCCCCGTCACCGAGGAGGCCGCCGCGTCGGGCCACGTCGAGAGCGAGCGGCACGGAGGCCGCACCCGTGTTGGCGTGCTCGGCCACCGTGAGATGGGTGCGCGCACGAGGCAGACCGAGCAGGGGCACGACATCCTCGAGCATCGCGCCGTTGGCCTGGTGCGGTACGAAGTGGTCCACATCGTCCGGGGCGGTGTCGCATGCCGCGAGCAACCGCCGTATTCCGGCGGGGAGTTCGGACGCGACGAAGTCGCGTACGGCACGGCCGTGCATCCGGAACCAGTGCTCGCCCGAGGCGAGCGTCTTCTCCGAGGCGGGCTTGCGGCTGCCGCCCGCGGGAACGCCGATCATGTCGTGGTGCTCGCCGAAGCCGGTCAGGTCCGATCCGACGATTCCGTACCCGTCCCGCACCGGACCGAGGACCACCGCTCCGGCCCCGTCGCCGAACAGCACCGCCGTACGCCGGTCGGACGGATCGATGATGCGCGAGTACACCTCCGCGCCCACCACCAGGCCGTACCGCGGGGCGCGTGTCGCGTCGGCGGACAGCAGGGCGGCCGCGACGACCAGCCCGTACACGAAACCGCTGCACACGGCGTTGACGTCGAACGCGGCCGCGCCCGTGGCGCCGAGGCGGTGCTGAACGAGGCTCGCGGTGGCCGGCTGAGGGTGATCGGGAGTCGATGTCGCCACCACGATCCAGCCGAGGTCCGTGGCCTCGACGGCGGCGTCGGCCAGCGCGGCCGCGGCGGCGGCCACGGCCAGGT
Organism: Streptomyces sp. FXJ1.172; assembly: GCF_001636945.3. Taxonomy (NCBI): domain Bacteria; kingdom Bacillati; phylum Actinomycetota; class Actinomycetes; order Kitasatosporales; family Streptomycetaceae; genus Streptomyces; species Streptomyces sp. FXJ1.172. The sequence continues at coordinate 8,768,997 of NZ_CP119133.2, forward strand.
CGGAGGTCGCCTCGTGTTCGGCGGCGTACCGGCGCTCCCTGATCCGCGTCTTGCGTACGATCCAGTCGTCCGTCACCCCGGCGCGTGCGGCGACGACGGAGTTGGGCACGGCGGCGACGGGCAGGAATGAGCCGGTCCCGCGAATGCCGATGCCGAACGGTCCCCGTTGAGCGGTCACAGGCTGCTCCCAGTCGATGGCCCACGCGGGCCCAAGCGCTCTTCCGAGGGTAGGAATCGGCGGCATGGACCGGTAACCCCTAACGTGCGCAGCCGCCCCCTTATCGCACCGCGGCTCATGGGGCGTCCGGCCACCGCCGGTCGTCCGGGCGCCGGATGCGGACTCGGTGGGGGCGCCTCGCCTTTCCCGGCGGGCGCTGACTGGCGCATACCGGCACACTGGGCTGCCATCAGCTTCACGATTCGGAGCCGCCCGAGGGAGGGCAGCCTTCTCGGCTGACCTCCCTCGGTCACAGCTGCCGTGTCATACGTCGATCTGCTGGAAGATGTGCGGGTACGACACGATGTCGTCGGGGGACTCGGCCACCATGCGCTGGAACTCCGGGCTGCCGAATGCCCTGGCGAGCGCCTCGGTCGACTCCCAGACCGCGACGTTCATCAGAAGCTGACTGTCCGCCGTTCCCTTGTGCATCTGCAGGGAGACGAATCCCGGTTGAGCCTTCATGAACTCGGCCTGCCTGCGAAAGAGGGCCAGGAACGATTCAGTCCGCTCCTTCGGGACGACGAAGGTGTTGGCCAGGACGATGGGCCCGGTCTCCTCCTTGAACTGCGCGAACATCGGCGTGTGCGGGTCGAGACTCTGCAGCTTGGCCATTTTCGGCACTTCCTCTCGCTATCGGTCGGTGGGTGTCGCTGGGATCCACGTCCTGCGGATGCCGGCGGAGTCCGAGGGTGTTGGTGTCCGGGCCGGGCGGGTGAGCCCGTGGACTCAGGTGAGGGCGGCGACCAGCAGGGCGAAGGCGGCGATGATGACGGCGACGCGGACGTAGTGGTAGCGGTTCCAGCGGTTCAGCTGCTGCTTCCAGTCCTCGGGCCGGTTCTCGGGGGTCCACGTCTTGTTCCGGTTGTTGATCGGGACGAGCAGCAGGATCGACATGATCACGCTGAGGATCAGCAGCCCGGCGGCGGTGACGACGAGGCCGGTGCCGTGGTGGTGCCATCCGGCGATGGCCCAGATGACGGCGAGGACGAGCGAGCCCATGTACCAGACCGGCATCACGGCCCCGAGCATCCGGCCGCCGTGGGCGTGGCCGAGTTGGCCGCTTTCCTCCGGGAGGGCATTGAGGATCGGATTGATGACGAAGAGGACGGAGAACTCCACCCCCACCATCACGCCGACGACCACGGTGGTGACGACCTCGAGCGCGCTGAGCATGATGACCCTCCCGGTATCTAGCGTTGCTAGCTGATGAGGCAACGCTAGTACTGCTGCCGCTCTCTTGTCTAGCGATGCTAGGATCGAGTCATGTCGGTACAGGAACGCAAACAGCGCGAACGGGCGGAGCGCGAGCGCCTCATCGTGGCGACGGCCCGCGAACTCGCCGAGCAGCAGGGCTGGGACGCGGTCACCACCCGCCGGCTCGCCGAGCGCATCGAATACAGCCAGCCCGTCCTCTACAGCCACTTCCGCGGCAAGCGCGAGATCATCGGCGCCGTCGCCCTCCAGGGCGCCACCGAGATGGCCGTGGCGGTGCGGGCCGCGACCGCCGCTGCGGACGGCCCGCGCGCCCGGGTGTACGCCCTCGCCCACGCCTACCTCGACTTCGCCGCACGCAACCCGGCGGTCTACGACGCCCTCTTCCAGCTCGACGGCGGTCTCGCGTACGCACAGGAGGACACCCCGGAACCTCTCAAGGACGCTTTCGCCGCGCTGCTGGAGTGCCTCGGCGAGGTCGCCGGGGACGGTGTCGACCCGGGGCTGTTCACCGAGGTGTTCTGGGCGTCCCTGCACGGGGTGGCGACCCTGACCAGGTCGGGACGGCTGCCGCCGGAGGAAACCGAGCCGAGGGTGGAGCTGCTGGTGGACCGGCTCGCCATGCTCTGACACACCATCCCGGCGGGCACGCAGCCGGAGCCCGCGGGCCCCGCCGCCCGCCTGCGGCAACCCTTTCGCCAACCCCCTCACCCACGACGGCGACTTCGGCATCCGCGAGGCCCTGCGTGAGACCTACCAGGGCGTCACCGACCACGTCGGCCGGCGCTGGATCAGTTCGAGGTGGGGAAGTTGAAGCCTGCGCCGGTGTGCTGTTCGGTGTGGGGCCAGCGGGTGGTGATGACCTTGGGGCGGGTGTAGAAGCGGATGCCTTCGGGGCCGTGGATGGGGGAGTCGCCGATGAGGGAGTCCTTCCAGCCGCCGAAGGAGTAGTAGGACATGGGGACGGGGACGGGGACGTTGACGCCGATCATGCCGACGTTGACGCGTCGCTGGAATCGGCGTGCGGCTTCGCCGGAGGCGGTGAACAGGGCGGTGCCGTTGCCGTAGGGGTTGGCGTTGATGACGTCGATCGCTTCGTCCAGGGTGTCGACACGGACGATCGCCAGGACCGGGCCGAACAGCTCCTGTTGGTAGGCGTCCATGTCGGTGGTGACGTGGTCGAGCAGGCTGGGGCCGGTGAAGAAGCCGTTTTCGTGGCCGTCGATCTTCAGTCCGCGGCCGTCGACGATGACGGTGGCGCCCTGGGCGTGGGCGGTGGTGACGGCGTTCTCGACGCGTTCCTGGGCGGTCTTGGTGACCAGTGGGCCCATGTCGGTGCCGGGTTGGTCGCCGGGGCCGACCTTGACCTCGCGGGCCTTGCGTTCCAGTACCCCCACGAGGTTGTCGGCGGCGTCGCCGACGGCGATGGCGACGGAGAGGGCCATGCAGCGTTCGCCGGCGGAGCCGTAGGCGCCGGCGGTGATGTGGTTGGCGGCGAATTCGAGGTCGGCGTCGGGCAGGACGACGGCGTGGTTCTTCGCCCCGCCGAGCGCTTGGACCCGTTTGCCCTCCGAAGTCGCCTTCTCGTGGACGTACTTGGCGATCGGTGTGGAGCCGACGAAGGAGACTGCTTCGACACCCGGGTGGGTGAGGATGGCGTCGACGGTGGGCTTGCCGCCGTGGACGACGTTGAAGACGCCGTCGGGCAGGCCGGCCTGTTGGTAGAGCTGAGCGACGAAGTTGGCGGCGGAGGGGTCGCGTTCGGACGGTTTGAGGATGAAGGTGTTGCCGGTGGCGATGGCGATGGGGTGCATCCACAGGGGGACCATGGCGGGGAAGTTGAAGGGGGTGATGCCGGCGACGACTCCGAGGGGCTGGCGGAAGTCGTGGACGTCGATGCCGCGGGAGACCTGGTCGGAGAAGGAGCCCTTGAGGATGTCGCCGAGGCCGCAGGCGAACTCCACGACCTCGCGGCCGCGGATGATCTCGCCGCGGGCGTCGTCGACGGTCTTGCCGTGCTCGGCGGAGATGATCCGGCCGAGTTCTTCCTCGTGCTCGACGAGGAGTTGGCGGAGGTTGAACATGACCTGGGTGCGCTGGGTGAGGGAGGACTCCGACCAGGTCTCGAAGGCCTTCGTGGCGGCCCGGACGGCGATGTCGACGGTGGCGGCGTCGCCGAGGACGACCTTGGCCCGTTCCTGACCCGTGGCGGGGTTGAACACCGGCTGGGTGGCGGTGCCGGGCACGGTGTTGCCGTCGATCCAGTGCTGGATGGTGTTCACGGGAGAGGTGTCCTTACAGGTAGTGCCGCTGGGTGTGCTTGCGGTCGGCGTACGTCGTGTACGCGTTCTGGGTGGTGTCGAGGGCGGAGGCCTGGCTGACCGGGACGTCCCACCAGCCGTGTGCGGGCGGGTTGGGTCCGTGGAGGTCGGTCTCGACGTGGACGACGGTGGTGCGGGTGGCGGCTTTGGCCTTCTCCATGGCGGAGCGGAACTCCTCCAGGGAGGCGGCGTGCAGGACGTCGGCGCCGAGGGAGGAGGCGTTGGCGGCCAGGTCGACGGGGAGGACCTCGCCGTCCAGGAGGCCTGAATCGCCGTTGCGGTAGCGGTATTTGGTGCCGAAGCGCTGGGAGCCGAGGGACTCGGAGAGGGCGCCGATGGAGGCGAAGCCGTGGTTCTGGACCAGGACGATGATGACCTTCAGTCCTTCGGAGACCATGGTGACGATCTCCTGGGCCATCATCAGGTAGGAGCCGTCGCCGACCAGGACGACGACCTCGCGGGTGGGGGCGGCCATCTTGGCGCCGACACCGGCGGCGATCTCGTAGCCCATGCAGGAGTAGGCGTACTCGACGTGGTAGGCCTTGGGGTCACGGGCCCGCCACAGCTGCTGGAGATCACCGGGCATGGATCCGGCGGCGTTGATGACCACGGCACGGTCGTCCAGGACGTCGTTCAGCGCACCCAGGAGCTGTGTCTGGGCGGGCACCTCGCCGGTATTGCGGTCGGGGGCCAAGCACTCCTCCTCGATCTCCCTGGTGCGGGCGATGAGTTGGCGCGTCCGGTCGCGGTATTCCTGGTCGACTTCCCAGTCGGCGAGTGCTCCGGCGAGGGCCTGGATGCCGAGGCGGGCGTCGGCGACCAGCGGTTCGGCGGAGTGTTTGACGGCGTCGAGGCGGGCGACGTTGAGGTTGACGAAGGTGACGTCGGGGTTGGCGAAGACGGTGTGGCTGGCGGTGGTGAAGTCGGAGTACCGGGTGCCGATGCCGAGGACGACGTCGGCATCGCGTGCCAGTTCGTTGGCGGCGTGGGCGCCGGTGGAGCCGATGCCGCCGACCGCGCGGGGGTGGTCCCAGGGGACGGCGCCCTTGCCGGCGTGGGTGTCGGCGACGGGGATGCCGGTGGCCTCGGCGAAGGCACGCAGTTGGGTCTCGGCACCGGAGTAGACCGTGCCGCCGCCGGCCACGATCAGCGGTCTCTTGGCGTTCCTGATGAGCGTTGCGGCGCGCTGGACGGCGCTGGGCTCCGGCACCGGGCGGCCGATGTGCCAGACCCGGCGCCGGAAGAAGGAGAGGGGCCAGTCGTGGGCCTCGGCCTGGACGTCCTGGGGGAGTGCGAGGGTGACGGCGCCGGTCTCGACCGGGTCGGTGAGCACCCGCATGGCCGCGAGGGCAGCGGGGATCAACTGTTCAGGGCGGGAGATGCGGTCGAAGTACTTGGACACGGCGCGGAAGGCGTCGTTGACGGTGACGTCGCCGGCCCGGCTGTCTTCGAGTTGTTGCAGGACGGGCTCGGCGACTCGCGTGGCGAAGATGTCGCTGGGCAGCAGCAGTACGGGCAGCCGGTTGGTGGTGGCCAGGGCCGCGCCGGTGATCATGTTGGTGGAGCCGGGGCCGGTGGAGGCGGTGCAGGCGAAGGTGGCCAGGCGGTCGCGCATCTTCGCGTAGGCGACGGAGGCGTGGACCATGCCCTGTTCGTTGCGGGCGAGGTAGTAGGGCAGATCGGCCTCGCCCGTGGTCGCGGCCTGGAGGAGGGCCTGGCCGAGGCCTGCGACGTTGCCGTGGCCGAAGATGCCCCACACGCCGGGGACCAGCCGCTGTTCCTGGCCGTCGCGTTCGCTGTACTGGCTGGCCAGGAAGCGGACCAGCGCCTGGGCAGTGGTGAGCCTGATTGTTTCCATCACTCGTTCTCCTGGGCTCCGAAGGGCAGCCGGCCGTCGGTGACTGCGTGGAACACCCCGGCTCGACCAGCGAGTTCGAAGATCTGGCCGTCGGTTGCGACCGTGCAACGGTCTTCCAGCGGCAGGATCAGGAATTCGCTGTTGCCGGTGGCCAGTTGGTGGCTGGGCAGGTGGTGTTTGTTGCTCACAGCAGGCTCACCGCCTTGTCGACCGCTCCGGCGACGTCGCCGCCCGCGGGGTAGAGCAGGGAGCGGCCGACGACCAGGCCCTGCGCGGTGGGGAGTTTGAGGGCCTTGCCCCAGGAGGCGAAGGCCGCGTCGGGGTCGCTGACCTCGCCGCCGAGCAGTACCGCCGGGAGGGTGGAGGAGCCAAGCACGCGTTCCATGCCGGGCACGACCGGCAGCTTCAGCCAGGTGTAGGCGCTGCTGCGGCCCAGGCCGGAGGCGATGGTGACGGACTTGATGACGGCCTCGGTGGACAGGTTGTTGCGGATCTTGCCGTCGTGCCATTCGGAGAGGAACGGTTCGACCATTGCGATCAGTTGGCGGTCGTTGAGTTCGTTCACCGCGCGGGCGGTGTTCTCCAGGACGGACGGGGTGGCGGGGTCGCACAGGGCGATACGGGTGAGCGTCTTGCCGCCGTCGAAGCCCATCGCGGCGATGGTCCGGGCGTCGTAGCCGGTGAACCGGTCGTCGATCTCGAACACCGAGCCCGCAAGGCCGCCGCGGTTCATCGAGCCGAAGACGCTCTTGCCGTCCAGGACACCGAGCAGGAGCAGGTCCTCGAGGATGTCGGCGGTGCCCAGCACCCCCGTCACGCCCGGGCGCTGCAGCGCGATGCACAGCCGGTCCAGGAGTCCGGCGCGGTCGGCCATGGCGGTCGGGTTGGCGCCGACGGCGTTGGCGCCGCGTGCGGGGTGGTCGGCGGCGATGATCATCGTCTTGCCGTGCTCGCCGAACAGCGAGGTCGCCTTCACCCGGCGGGCGGCCGCCTCGGCGACCGCGCCGGGGTTGGTCACCCGCGCGTTCACGATGCGGTTCACATGGTCGGGCAGCACGTCGTCACGCCTTTCGTCCGGTGGTGGGGGCCAGGGCGGCCTCGCGGAGCTTGGCCTCGACCTCGGCCGCGGCCGGCATCGCCTCCGCGCAGGCCAGGCGGCCCGCGACGATCGCGCCGGCGGCGTTGGCGAAGGCGATCGTGCGCCGGGTGTCCCAGCCCGACAGCAGGCCGTGGCACAGCGCCCCGCCGAAGGCGTCACCGGCGCCGAGCCCGTTGACCACCTCCACCGCGACCGGCGCCACCTCCACGGCCCTGCCGCCGCGGTCCATCGCCAGCACACCCTTGGGGCCCTGCTTGACCACCGCCAGCTCGACACCGGCGGCCAGCAGCGCCTGCGCGGCGGCATACGGCTCGCGTTCGCCGGTGGCGACCTCGCACTCCTCGCTGTTGCCGACGGCGACCGTGGTGTGCCGCAGCGCCGTGGCGTAGCAGGCGCGGGCCCGGTCCGGGGCGTGCCAGAACATCGGCCGCCAGTCGAGGTCGAAGACGGTGATCCCGGCCCTGGCCCGGTGCTCCAGGGCGGCAAGGGTGGCCGAGCGGCTGGGCTCCTCGCTCAGGCCGGTCCCGGTCATCCAGAACACGCGCGCGCCGCGCACCGCGTCCAGGTCCAGCTCGCCCGGGCGGATGTCCAGGTCGGGGGCCTTGGGACGGCGGTAGAAGTAGAGCGGGAAGTCGTCCGGCGGGAAGATCTCGCAGAACGTCACCGGGGTCGGCGCGATGTCCGACGTCCCCACGAAGCCGGTGTCCACGCCGTAGCCGTCCAGCGCGGTGCGCACGAAGTCCCCGAACGGGTCGCGGCCGGTCTTGGTGATCACGGCGGCCGTGTGTCCGTAGCGGGCGGCGGCCACCGCGACGTTCGTCGGCGACCCGCCCAGGTACTTGCCGAACGACGTGACCTCCGCCAGCCCCACACCCGTCTGAAGCGGATACACGTCCACTCCCACACGGCCGATGGTCAGCACCTCGAACGGCATTTCGCGGTTTCCCTTCACTCCGGGGGACTCCGTGGAGTCGTACAGGCGAGAGTTCGCCCCAGCGCGCGCTTAGTACGTGCTGATCCAGCACGATGGTCCATGTTCATATGTCATGTCAATAGGTCGAGGTTGGAGAGCGTGAGAGAGTACTGGCCTGTTGCAGGAGCCGCGCATGCCGAAGCCGCCCGGTGGGCGGCTTCGGGGCGTTCGGGAGCCGGATCGGCGTCGGCTCTGCGATTGATGTACGACAGTCGGGACACGCGGTTCCAGCAGGCCTGCGGCGCAGCGGTCGTTGCCGCCGATGGCTACTCCACCGAAGAGTCCGGCGCACGCGCCGCCCACGACCTCCTGCGCGGCAACCGCCTGCCCATGTCCGCACCGGGCATCTCGCCGCCGGCGACGTGGAAACTGCGGGGCTGCGTTCGCAGGATCTTCTGCGCAGGGCCCGATCTCCCTATGTGCAGGGCCCTGACCTTGCTATTCGCGGGGCCCTGATCCTTCTTATGTGCGGGGCTCGATCTCCCTTCCCTCCGCGTCCCGGACCGTGATCGCCAGCATCGGGCAGATGTCGGCGGCCTCCAGGGCGCGGTCGTCGTTCTCCGCGATGTGCTCGTTCACGGGGTGCGCGTGGTCGGCGTCGAGAGCGAACAGGTCCGGTGCCGCTCCGGCGCACATCCCGGAGCCGATGCAGCGACCGGAGTCGATGTGCAGCTGCCAGCTCATGGGCCGTCTCACCAGCCCACCGGCAGGACGCGGGGACCGCGTACCAGCATCTCGGTCTTCCAGGTGATGTCGCCGGCGACGTGCAGCCGGGGGAACCGTGCCATCAGCGCGCCGATGGCCTCCTGGAGTTCGAGGCGTGCCAGGGGAGCCCCGAGGCAGTGGTGCACACCGTGGCCGAAGCCCAGGTGGGCGTTGCCGCTGCGGGAGATGTCGAGGGCGCCGGCCTCGGTGAAGCGCAGCGCGTCGCGGTTGGCCGCGCCGACGGCGACCAGTACCGGTTCCCCGGTGCGCACCAGCGTGCCGCCGACCTCGGTGTCCTCCTTGGCGTAGCGGGGCTGACTCGCGCCGCTGCCCAGGGGGACGAACCGCAGCAGCTCCTCGATCGCGCTGGTGATGAGTGTGGGCTCGGCGCGCAGTCGGGACAGCGCCTCGGGATGGTCGAGGAGGGTGAGAACGAAGTTGGGGATCTGGGTGGCGGTGGTCTCGTGGCCGGCGACGAGGATGCCCACGCACAGGTCGACAAGCTCCAGCTCGGACAGCCGGTCGTCGTGATCGCGCGCGTCGATCAGAGCCGTCATCAGATCGTCCTGCGGCTGCGCACGGTGGGCGGTGATCAGCTGGGCCATGTACGCCCGCAGCTCGTCGCGATTGCGGTCGAACTCCTCGGCGGTCAGGGAGCTGGTGGACAGCGCCGCGTCGCTCCACGTACGGAAGCGCGGGCGGTCCTCCTCAGGCACCCCGAGGAGTCGGCAGATCACCGCGACCGGGATGGGCAGGGCGTAGTGGTCGACCAGGTCGACCGGGGGCCCCGCCGCTTCCATCTCGTCCAGCAGCGTGGACGTCAACTCCTTGACGTTCGGGCGGAGTTTCTCGACCTGGCGGACGGTGAAGGCCTTGGCGACCAGGGACCGCAGCTGGGTGTGGTCGGGCGGATCCATGCTGAGGATCCCGCTGTCCCGCCGGCCTTCGGAGGCACGCGGCTCGTCGTGTTCGAGGGCCAGGGCGCGGCTGAAGCGCTGGTCGCCGAGGACCAGCCGGGCGTCCGCGTAACGGGTGGCCAGCCAGGCCGGCTCCCCGTACGGCAGCTGGACGCGCAACAGTCCTGGGGTGTCACGGGCACGTTCGTACGCCTCGGACAGGGCCAGGTCCCGGCTGGAGTTGAAGGGATAGGCGAGGGGGGTGTCGATTGCCGTCACTGCTGCCTCCCTGGTGTAAGCACGCGCTTACAACGCTAGGAGGTGCTCACCGGGCGGTCAACGACGCTAATCGGCCGTTACGCTGTCGGCTCCTCGGCAGGCGCGAGCGGGCTCACGGCGGCAGAAGGAGCACAGGGTGGACACCAGCGAGCACACGCGGGATGAGGAGCGGCCCGGCGGCGGCCCGCTGAACGAGGACCTTCCGCACCGCCCGCGTGACGCCCGGGGTACCCGTACGCGCATTCTCCACGCGGCCGGCGCGGTCTTCGCCGAGCGTGGGTACGAGGCCGCGACGGTCCGTGACATCGCTGGCCGTGCCGGGGTGAACCAAGCGCTCATATTCCGCTATTTCGGATCGAAGAAGGCCCTGCTCACCGAGGTCATGGCGCAGGGGGGCAAGGAGCAGTTGCGCCAAACCCCGCCGGAGCGGCTGTTCGAGACCGCGCTGCGCGGTGTCCTGGAGGAAGGCGGCAAACCCGACTCCGACCGGTTGCTGGCCGTCTACCTGCGCTCGATCGGCAGCGCCGACGCCGCCCCGGACACCGTCCGCGCGCTGGGGGAGGAGTACGCCGCCGCGCTCGCCGGTCTGTCGTCGGCCGACGACAGCGAGCTGCGCGCCCAGCTCGCCATGGCCTGGCTGCTCGGCATCGGCCTGATGCGGGTCGTGGTCGGCCAGGAACCACTGGCGAGCGCGGAACCGGACGACATCTGCGGCCACGTGCTCACGGCGCTCGAAGGGCTCCTGCGGGACGGGAAGGCGCCCGGGGGCCGAGCGGATGCAGGGGAGTGAGTACGGCCGAGCGCGCCGGCGAACCCTCAGCCGGTCGTGGCGGAGCGCACACCGAGGCCGGTGAGGAGCGCGGTGAGGACGCGGGTGATCCGCGCCCCTAGCGGGTGTCGTTTGGATCATCCCGGCGTCGTGGGGTCTGGCACGCCCTGGCTGTATTGCCCACGGATCACGCAGTGGCGTTCACCGTGTATCAGAACGCCCACCGTGTATGGGTGTAGACCCCGTCGCGCCTGCCGAAGCCGTACGCCGTGTCCGGGACCACCGCGAACACCATCGCGCGCCCCTTGCGGAACGCGTCCCCGATCCCGTGGAAGGTGCCCTCGGGCGAGGTGATGTGCGCCCCGTACTTCGCCTCGTATGCGGCGATGACCTCCTCCAGCAGGGCGGGATCGGCGACCGGCTCGGCCTGGCCCACGACCACGAGGTCAAGGCCTTCGCTGAGCGAGTTGCCGCCGGTGGTCAGTGCGCAGTGGCTGTCGTGAGCGAGGTTCCTCGCCTTCTGCTCCTCCGCGCCGGTGGAGAAGTACAGCGCCCCGTCGTGCCAAGCGGCGATCACGGGGGTGACGTGCAGCCGGCCGTCGGGTCGTACTGTGGACACCCAGAAGATCTCGGCGGCGGACAGCCGCCGCTGGGCCTCGGACCAGTCGGTGGCGGTGACGTCCGCGGCACCCGGGCGGGGGTTGAGCGCGGAGCTGTAGCGGGAGTCCAGCTCGGACGTGGGCTGCTTGGCGGGTCCCTGTTTCGGCATGGCGGATCTCCTTTTCGTCCCTTCCATGAAGACCGGTTGCCCGGGCGGAAGTCATCGCCACGCCGACGCATTGCACCGTCCGGGTGATGCCGAACGCATCCGTATGCACTTTGACCTGCGCCACAGCCTGGCCGGCCCTCAGCACCGGGAGATCCTGACGGCCTGCGCACGGCGGGACGCGGACGCCGCACTCGCGGCGGCCCTCGAGGCTCAAAGGTGTGACGGAGGTCTCGAAACGGCAAGGCGAAACGGGGCGCAGGCTGCTCGCAGGCGGACGGTACGGGCGTCCGGATCACGGTTTTGTCGACGCGCCCAACCGTGATTCCGCGGCGCACGTCTAACACTGTGCAACATCGACCTGCTGGGGGATTGCCCATGAGTCTGACGGGGACGCCGTTTTTCGTCCTGCTGATCGCGGCCACCGCATTGTGCGTGGCCGGCACCATGGTGCTCTGGTCACGGCTCCGGGGGCCCCAGTCGCTGCGCTGGCTGCTCCGGCTGACCATGATCGGCCTGTGCCAGCTCACCGCGATCTCGGTGGTCGCGACCTGGATCAACAACGACTACGGCCTCTACGCCTCCTGGGACGACCTGCTGGGCAGGGACAACGCGCCCGTCGCCATGCCCGGCCCGCCGCCCGACCGCGCGAAGTTCACCCACAGCGACACAGGGATGCTGGACACCTACTTCCGTGGTCAGCACTCACAGCTGTCCGGGCAGGTCATCGTATGGACGCCGCCGCAGTACAACCAGCCCCGATACCGCCACACGCGCTTCCCGGTCGTGCTGCTCCTGCACGGAGTGCCGGGCAGCCCCGCATCCTGGCTGGAACACGGCGGCATGCCCGGGGACTTCCAGCGCCTGATGAACGCGGGCACCTCACACCCGTTCATCCTGGCCATGCCGGTGGTCGACCCGGGCGGTGTGGACACCGACTGCACCGATCAGCCGAACCGGAAGGTCGCCACCTGGATGGCGCGTGACGTGCCGGAACTGATCAGCCACAAGTTCCGCACCCTCCCCGGCGCCAGGAGCTGGGGCGTCATGGGCTTCTCCACCGGAGGCTTCTGCGCCGCGGGGCTGCCCTTGGCCTACCCGAAGGTCTTCGGAGCCGGCGCCGCACTGGATCCCGACCCGTTGACCGGCGACACGGGCGTCATCACGGACCCGGTGTCACGCGAACGCACCAGCCCAACGTACATGGTCAGGCACAGCACCGCATCGGTGAGCCTGTTCCTGGCCACATCGGCCGAGGACCGGCTCAGCCCGCCGCACTACATCCAGCAGTTCGCGAAGGCGGCCGCCCCCACCGGGGTCCGGACGCAGACCATCGTGCTGCCCGACGGCGGCCACAACTACAACACCTGGACACGGTTGTACCCGGCGGCCTTCAGCTTCCTCAGCCACCACACCAGCGCACCGAAGGGATGACCGAGCCAGGTCCGGCGCCGGCGGCATCCGCGCGCTGCGAGGTGGATCAGATGCCGAACGGCGCGGCATAGCGCACGACGCCGCTGGGCAGCGGACGGCCCGGGTCCAGGGTGAGGGCCATCAGGGCCTCGTCGGGGACGTCGATGCTGACGCCGATGCCATGCTCCGAGGCCCGGCCGAAGCCGAAGCGCGAGTAGAACGACGGGTCTCCGAGGACGACGACGTGGCACTCGCCCCTGCCCTCGGCGGCCTGGAGGACGGCGTGGACGGCGGCAGAGCCGGCGCCGGTGCGCTGATGTCCAGGGCGTACGGCCACGGGTGCCAGACACAGCGCCGGGGTGTCTGCGATGTGGCAGCGCGTGAGGAGGGCATGACCGACGACCGTACCGTCCGCGGCCGTGGTGACGACGGACAGGCCCTCGATCCAGGAGGCGTCGGCGCGCAGCGCGTCCACGAGGTCGGCCTCCAGAGGAGTGCCGAAGGCCGCGAGGTTGACCTCGCGGATGGCGGGGATGTCGCCGGGCGCCTCGGCGCGCGTGGTCCAGGCGTTGACCATGGGGAGGGACACCTCTTCCTGTTGGTGTTCGTGCGGTCGTCTCGGCTCCGCGCCACACGCGAAGATCGGTCACCGTACCTGAGGGTCGTGCCCCGCGGTCAGCGTGCGTTGCATGAGGAAGGTGTCGATCCAGCGGCCGTGTTTGTGGCCGACCCCCACCAGGTGGCCGGCGTCTGTGAAGCCGAAGCGGCGGTGCAGGGCGCGGGAGGCCTCACTGCCGGTGTCGGCGATGACGGCGATCATCTGCCGCATGCCCGCCCTGGCGGACTCGGTGATGACCGCCTCGAGCAGGGCCGTGCCGAGGCCCAGGCCGGTGGCGTCGGGCGCGAGGTAGATGGTGTCCTCCACCGTGTTCCGGTACGCCGGCTTCGGACGCCAGGGCGACGCATGGGCGAAGCCGGTCACCGCTCCGTCCGACTCGGCGACGAGAAAGGGCAGTTTCCGTCCGGACAGGTCGTCCAGCCGTTGCTTCCAGTGGGCGACGGTCGGCGGGATCTCCTCGAAGGTGGCCACGCTGTGGCGGACGTAGTGCGTGTATATGTCGGCCACGGCCTTGAGGTCGGAGGCGGTCGCCGTGCGGACGGTCGCCGGGACTGCTGTCATCTCGAGCACCCATTCCTCTATAGCGAAGAGATGGCTATTATAGAGGAATGCTGGATCTCGTGACCCTGGGCGGCCGTGTGCAGAGGCTGCGGCACGGGCTCGGCCTGACTCTGCAGCAGCTCGCGGATGCGGCCGCGGTGAGTGTGAGCATGCTGTCGTCGGTCGAGCGCAGCCAGAAGGCGCCCACCGTCGTCGTCCTCGCGCGCATCGCCGACGGCTTGGGCGTCCCGCTCGCCGAGCTGGTCGCCGAGCCGGACGACCTGCGCGTGATCGTGCGCCGCGCCGCCGAGCAGGACACGGTCGAGGAGCCGGGTGGCTGGCGCCGGACGATCCTGACCCCCGTGGTGCCCGGGGTGAACTTCGAGTGGATCCGTACTGTCCTGCCCCCGGGCTGCGACGCCGGCGAGTTCCCCGCCTATGCCTCGGGCTCGCATGAGTTCATCGCCGTGGAATCCGGCACCCTGCGCCTCACACTGGCCGACCGGTCCGTGGACCTCGGTGCCGGTGACTCGGTGTACTTTGCGGCCGACGTCATCCACAGCTATGCCAACCCCGGACCGACACCGTGCTCGTACTGCGTCGCGGCACTCATCATGCGTCCCCGGGGCGCGAGGTAAGGCTCCCGGAGGCGCCCCGTCCTTCTGCGGACCGGTGACCGAGTCGGTGGGGAAAGGGGGCACTGTCGGACCCTTGAACTAGCTTGGGCGCATGACGTCTCTCATACTCGCGCCGTGGTCCGATCAAGGGCTCGACGTGCTCCATCGGCAGAACACCGCCGAGTTGATGGAACACCTCGGAGGCCCGGAGACCGCCGAACAGCTTCTGCGCCGTCACGAGCGGTACTTCAGCCTTGCCGATGGCCAAATGTTCCTGGCAGTCCTGGACGGCCGGGCGGTCGGCTCGGTCGGGTACTGGACGCGGGAGTGGGACGGGCAGCGGATCTACGAGACCGGGTACGGCATCCTCCCCGAGTACCAGGGCCGGGGCTTCGCGGCCGAGGCCGTTCGTCTCTGCGCTGAACGGGCCGCCCGGGAGGGTTCGCGCCCATGGCTGCATGCTTTCCCCTCCGTGCACCATGGCGCGTCCAACGCGGTGTGCCGGAAAGCGGGATTCGAATTGCTGGGAGAGTGCGAGTTCGAGTATCCGCCCGGAAATTTCATCCGGTCCAATAATTGGCGGCTCGCGCTCAGCGGTCCTCGGTATTGAATTCCGGCGGCTTCGGTGCCGAGGCGGCCCGACTCCATCTGAGGGTGGAGACGGGTGGGGCGCGTCCATCGACCCGTGGGTGGTGGTCATGCGTGGTGCTCCCGGAGCACCCTTGAGGCATGGGATCGCTTCATTCGGCGCTGGTCGTGCTCATCGGAATCTGCGTCCTGGTCTTTTACGCAGCCTGGATCGTCGGTGCCGTCTACTTCGGCGTGAAGAGCCACGCCGGTGTGCGCGGCTGGTGGCGCGGACAGCGGCGTACGTTCCCCCGCCGGGTCCTCCTGGTCGCGGGTGTCTACGTGTTCTCCGTTCTGCTCAGCCACTCGCGAAGCTTCTGGCGGCACCTGCGGTACTGGCAACCCGAGCTGGCCCTCCTGGGGGCCGCGCTCGCCGTCGCCTCCACCGCCCTGCTGCTGTGGGCCCGGTGGGTGCTGGGCACGATGTGGGCCAGCGTCCCCACGGTCCGGGAACACCACGAACTCCGCACGGACGGCCCCTACGGGCTGGTCCGCCACCCCATCTACACAGGCCTGCTCGGCCTCGTCACCGGCGGCATGCTGGCCTGTGGCTTCGGCGTCTGGGTGGCCGTCCTCATAGTCGCCGTTCCCTGGCTGCTCCTGCGGGTCCGGGCCGAGGACCGTCTGATGGCCGGGCGGTTCGGCACGGCCTACGAGGCCTACCGCGCCCATGTCCCGGCACTGATTCCCTGGATCCGGCACGGGGGCTCACCCGCCGCCCCTGTGCGCGGCGCCCGCTCATGAAGCATCCCGCTGAGGCGTGAGAACCTCCGCATGCCCGCCGGAATCGAAGGTGCGGCGGCGTCAGGTCATCGATGGGCCAAGAGTGCTCTAAATCAAGGACGGCTGGTCCGTATTCCGGACGGAATCGCTGCATACCGGCCAGCCGGCGGTGAACCGAGCGTGGGCAGTCGGCGCGGCGGCCGGCACTGTGCGTGACGCCGGGTACGGGGGCGGGGGCTCGGAGTGCGAAGACGGGAGAGGCTCCGGGCTGACCGGTGTACCGGATCTCCGGCCGGAATCCTTCCTTGTTAGGGCGGGAGCGGATCGCCATACTCGTCGGCGTTTGGCATGGGCACGTCCGATCCCCAGGTCGAGGCGTCCCCGTGATTCGCACTCCTCCGGCCCCGGCCCGTCGAGCGGACGGGGCAACCCCCACTGGAGGCTTCACATGACGCAACGCCGAACGACTCTCACCACCCGCGCGCTGACCGGAGCGAGCGTCGTCGTCCTCACGGCCGGCGCGGCCCTGCTCCCCGGTGCCGGATCGGCCGCGGCCGCCCCCGCGTCCGCAGCGGCCACCCCGTCCGCGGCCCGAGCCGCGTCCGCCGCGGCCCTCGTCGCACGGCTGGGTGACCGCGCTGCCGGTTCCTACTACGACGCCGCGGCCCACCAGTTCGTCGTCAACATCACCGACCCGTCCGCGGCGAGCCAGGTCCTCGGCACCGGTGCCGTGCCCAGAACCGTGCGCTACACCACGAGCCAACTCCACGCCGCGCTCGGCACGTTGACCCAGCGGGCCCGGATCGCGGGCACCGCCTGGTCGATCGACCCCCGCCAGGACAAGGTGGTCGTGACGGTCGACCCGACGGTCACCGGTGCCAAGCGCACCCGGCTGAACTCCGTGATCCACTCGCTCGGCGACAAGGTCCTCGTACGGCGGGCCACTTCCGCGTTCAAGCCGCTGATCGCGGGCGGCGACGCCATCTGGGGCAGCGGCGTGCGCTGCTCCCTCGGGTTCAACGTGACGGTGAACGGCGCCCCGTACTTCCTGACCGCGGGGCACTGCGGCAACGCCTCCTCGACGTGGTCCGACTCGCAGGGCGGCGGGGAGGTCGGCCAGACCGTCGACTCACAGTTCCCCGGTACCGACTACGCCCTGGTCCAGTACGACGACTCGAGCAGTGACCACGCCAGCGTCGTCGACCTCTACGACGGCAGCAGCCAGCAGATCACCCACGCCGCCGACGCCTACGTGGGCGAGTCGGTCCAGCGCAGCGGCAGCACCTCGGGCGTCCACGGCGGGACGGTCAACGGGCTCGACGCGACCGTGAACTACCAGGAGGGCTCGGTCTCCGGCCTCATCGACACCGATGTGTGCGCCGAACCCGGCGACAGCGGCGGCGCGCTCTTCGACGCCGACGCGGCCATCGGGCTGACCTCGGGTGGCAGCGGTGACTGCACGTCCGGCGGCGAGACCTTCTTCCAGCCGGTGCCGGCGGCGCTGAGCGCGGAGGGGGCCACTCTTCCGTAGCCACCGGCTGCCCGTGACGCCGTATCCGTCGCGCATGCGCCTCAACCGGCCCTCGATCGAGGCCGGTTGGGGCCTTTGCGTGTCCGGGGTGCCGTAACCGGCTCTTCGCGTCAACGCCTCCCACGGAAGGCCCGGCGAATGAGGTGGATAAGCAGCCAGACGACCAGGACGATGAAGAGGATCACGAGGATCACGACGACCAGGAGGAAGATGCCGAGCTTCTTGAGAAAGCTCTTCTTCTTCGTCTTCGTCCTGCGAAGATGGACCGCCGATGCGTGATGTGTGGAAGTGGTGCGCCTTAGGCGGATGGTGGATGCGGCGCCCGGAAACGCCGTGACGGCGCGTACGGTGCCGGTGGTCGCCGTGGTGTGCCGAGCGGCGGCCGGTGCCGCGGCGGCCGGCGTCACCGCCAGACCGAGGCCGAGCAGCAGCGTCAGGAGTACGGCAGCGACGCGGCCCTTACGGCCCTGCCGACGTGTGAGGGTCATTCATGTCCTCCCCGTGTGATGTGCGGATGCGGTTGCTGTCTTGCGCAACGCCGCAACTATTATCGCGTCGGGCAATGGTTCTTCCTATCGGCGGATCTGGACGGGGTTCTCATGCGTTACCTGGTACGCGACCGCATGCTGGCTTTCCACGAGGAGGCATGGGTCGAGACGGAACACCGGGAGAAGCTGTTCAAGGTCGACCGCAAACTGCTGCGGCTGCGCACCACGTTCGACTTCGTCGACACCGAGGGCAATCAGGTGGCGAGCATCGTCAAGAAGGCGCTCACCTTCCACCACACGATCCTCATCAAGCAGAACGGCGAGACCGTGGGCCGCATCAGCAAGCGGACGTTCCGGATCTTCGCCGACCGCTTCAAGGTGAGCCTGCGCGGCGGGCGCCGGCTGCGCATCGCCGGCAACCTCTGGGACCGCGAGTTCGACATAGCGGACGACAGTGGCACCCTGGCCCACATCTCGCGCCGCTGGTTCACCATCCGCGACGCCTACGCGATCGACGTGATGAGCGAACCGGACTGGCTGCTGCTGATCATCCTCGCAGTGTGCGTGGACCACATCATCGAGGACCGCGAGGGTGAACAGCTCACCAACCTGTGACGCACGCACATCATTGACACTCGAACATGGACGCGCCGTTGCCGCGGCGCCGAATCGGGGGAGAACTACCGCACCATGATGGGCCATTCGCACGCCGTGAGCGGCGCCCTGCTGTTCGCCGGCACCGCTCCGTACCTGCCACCCGCGCTGCTGCACACGCACCTGTCGCCCCAGGAGATGCTCATGGGCACGGTACTGTGCGCGGGCGCCGCACTTCTGCCCGACCTGGACCACCACGACGGCACGATCGCGAACTTCCTCGGTCCGGTCTCGCGACTGCTGTGCCGCTTTGTCGCCTTCGTCTCCGGAGGCCATCGCCACGCCACCCACTCCCTGTTCTTCGTCGCCTTCATGGCTGTGGGCACCTGGGCCGGAATCGCCTATCTGGGCAGGCCGTTCACGCTCGGGATGTGCTTCCTCCTGCTGGCGCTGGCGGTACGGGCACTCAATCTCTGCCCGCCCGGCCATGGTTTCCATGCCTGGGGCACCAATGTGGCCCTGGCCGCTCTGGGCACCGCGGCCATCGCCAAGTTCATCCCCTCCGCTCCTGGTTGGCTGCCCTACGTCATCGGACTCGGCTGCCTGGCCCATCTCCTCGGAGACTCCATCACCAAACAGGGCGCACCCTGGCTGTGGCCGCTGAAGACGCGCTACGAGATCGTGCTGATCAAGAGCAGCGGCAACAAGCTGGAGACCGAGATACTGACGCCGCTGATGGGCGCCGGGACCATCGCCCTGCTCTGGCTGACCGTCCTTTCGCCCCACCCCCTGCACTGAACCTCCGCCAACGTGAAGTCACCGGTCCAACGGCGACGGCGAGTTCGTCCCGCTCGGCCCGTACCTCCGCCAGCGGTTTGGCCAGTTGCTCCTGCCCCGCCAGCACCGGTCCTGCCACCACAAGATCGTGGACACACGACCTCCCGGCCAGCGGGGTGCCGGCCGTCAGGTCGTGGAACTCACGCACGTGCCGGGCGACCATCACCAGGCTCTCGTCGGATGGCACAGAAGCAGGTCGTTGCGGATCAAGTTGGCATGTGCAAGGAGTGCGCACGCGGTGAGTCGTACGACACGGGGTACCCGACCGAGGAAATCGGCGAGTGCGCCGTATCGGAGCGTTGAAGGGGGCCGAAATGGCCAGGACAGTGCGTGACGTCATGGCCGGTGCTCCGACAGCCGTGACTGCCGAGGCCTCTGTGACCTCAGTGGCTCAGGTGATGCGCGACCAGGGCATCGGCCTGGTTCTGGTGATGGACGACGACGATCTGATGGGGTTGGTCAGTGATCGTGACCTCCTGGTCGGCGCCGTCGCGGACGGAGCCGACCCCCAGCGGATGCCCGTCGCCCAGGCCCTGCACGGGGAGCTGATCACGTCGACGTGGACGAGGACCTGGAGACGGCGACGAAGACGATCCGCGAGCACTCGGCCCGGTATGCCGCGGTGATCGAGGACGGTGCACCCGTGGGCCACGTCTGCGCCGACGATCCGGCTCGCGAGGTGACCTCGGCACCCACGGTGGCACCGACGCCGGACCTCCACAGCAGCGTCGACCCCGGCGAATGAGAGAGCACGACGACAGGTATCGACAAGAACAGGAAAACGACAAGGACACGTATCGACAAGGACAGGAACCGAGAGCGTCAGCAGAGGGGGGCGACCGGGAAAGGAGAGCAGGTCCATCATGCGTATCGCGTTTCTGACGGCGCCCGAGGGCGTCGAACAGGTGGAACTCACCGAGCCCTGGCAGGCGGCCCTGGCGGCCGGGCATGATCCGGTGCTGGTGTCGACCGGCTCCGGCGAGGTTCAGGCCTTCCATCACCTCGACAAGGCGGACACGTTCACGGTGGACGCGGTCGTCGGCGATGTGTCCGCGGAGTCGTTCGGCGGCCTGGTGCTGCCGGGCGGGGTGGCCAATCCGGATTTCCTGCGGATGAATGACAAGGCCGTCGCGTTCGTGAAGGAGTTCTTCGAGCGGGGGCGCCCGGTCGCCGCGATCTGTCACGCGCCCTGGACGCTCGTCGAGGCGGACGTGGTGCGGGGGCGGGAGCTGACCTCGTGGCCGAGCCTGCGGACCGACATCCGCAACGCGGGCGGCACCTGGGTCGACGAGCAGGTCAAGATCTGTGACCACGGGCCCAACAAGCTGGTCACCAGCCGGAAGCCGGGCGATCTGAAGGCGTTCTGCGAAGCCTGTCTGGACGTGTTCGAGGAGGAGGCGGCGGGACAGTGAATGCGACGAGGCGCGGACTTCAACCGGCGTGACCCGTGGGAGGCGATCAGGGCGGGAGAGTTCCCGGAACGGGCACTCGGTGCCGTCCAACTCGGGGCGGAGGGCGATGAGTTCGCTTTCGACTTCGATCTGCTCGACGCCAGAGGCCCACCGGATGACGGCCGACCTGAGCGTGGTGACGGACGCTGCCCCGGACCCCGCGAGCCCGGAATCCGTACGGGCCCTCATGGCCGCCGTCGCGGCACATCGCCACGGGAGCCTCCCACCAGCCCGGTGCGGAATGGGCCACGCCGCTCCCGGCATCGCGCGACGGACCGAGGGTACCCGGGGGCCGGGATGCCGGACCGGACGTCCTGCCGCTTCCGGCGCCCTGCGTTTGCGGATCGTGAGGGAGGAAGCATGACCCAGCAGGTTCGCGAGATCATGACGACGGACCTTGTCACGGTGGCCCCGCTGACATCGGTGATCGACGTCGCCCAGCTGATGCGTCGTGAGGATGTCGGCGACGTCCTGGTGGTCGACGAGGGCCGGCTGCGCGGCGTGGTGACCGACCGGGACCTGGTCGTCCGCGTCATGGCGGAAGGCGGCGCCGTCGGCGACCGGACGGTGGTGAGCGCGTGCAGCGACGATCCGGTCACCGTCGCTCCCGATGACGACATCGATCAGGTCATCGGCCTGATGCGGGAGCGGGCGGTGCGCCGGATCCCGGTGGTCGAGCACGGCCACCCCGTCGGAATCGTCTCCTTGGGAGACCTGGCCATCGAACGGGATCCCGGCTCCGCGCTCGGAGACATCAGCGCGGCCCGGCCCGATGCATGAGGTGGACTTCTTGAGGGATGACATGTCATGGCCGGAACGGATACCGAGGTAAAGGACGCCAGCGGGCATGACGCGACGCCCTTCCTCCCGGGACGGCGCGCAGGTCTGCCGGGGCTGCGGAAGGCGGCCGCGCGGTGTCAGGGCTGCCCGCTGTACCGGGAAGCCACCCAGACCGTGTTCGGCGAAGGCGACACGTCCGCACGCGTGCTGCTCCTCGGTGAGCAGCCCGGGGACCAGGAGGACCGGCAGGGCAGACCGTTCGTCGGCCCCGCCGGCAAGGTACTGAGGCGGGCGCTCGCAGACGCCGGCATCGATCCGGAGCGGGTGTACGTCACCAACGCGGTCAAGCACTTCAAGTTCACGATTCCCGAAGGCCGCAAACGCCGTATTCACAAGGCTCCGAACCTTCGCGAGATGACGGCCTGCCGGCCGTGGCTCGTGGCGGAGCTGAGGGTCGTGTCACCGGAGGTGGTCGTCGCGCTCGGCGGGACGGCGGGCAAAGCCCTGCTCGGCTCGGGATTCCGGGTGACCGAGCAGCGCGGCATGCTCCTGTCCTGGCCGGGCCTCGGCGAGAGCGGCGAAGGCGACGTAGACGCAGATGCAGAAGGAGAAGGACACGGAGAAAGAAGCGGTACGGGCGAGGCCGAGGAAGGGATCAGGGCGCTGGTGGCGACGATCCACCCGTCCGCCGTGCTGCGCGCCGACGACGCCGACCGCACGAAGGTCTACGACGGCCTTGTGGGCGACCTGCGACTCGTGGCGGACCTCCTGGCGGAAAGCGACAGCGACGGCGACGGCGACGGCGACGACGACGGCCACGCCCGACCGGGCGAGGACGGATGACCTTGCCGCCCCGGCCGGTCGGTTCCATGACTTGGTCGAGACATACGGGGTGACGGTTCGGGTACCCGACCGGCCAAGAGCCGCCGGGTCGGACACCGCGCCGCCAGCCGTAGGAACCGGCCGCGTGGCGCAGCGGTTCGTACCCGCCCTGACATGCTCCGGGAGGCAGGCGTGCCGGAGTTGCCTGACGTCGAGAGCTTTCGTCGCGTACTGAACACCTGTTGCCGCGGCCGACGCGTACGGCGCGTCGAGGTGCGTGACGCGGGCGTGCTGCGCGGGGTCACCGCGAAACGTCTGCGCCGGGAAGTGGAGGGGCAGCGGCTCGGCCGGCCGCGACGCCATGGGAAGCTGCTGGTCGTCCCGATCGGCGATGGCCCGGCTCTCGTCTGGCACTTCGGCATGACGGGCGAGCTGCTGAGCGCCTCGGCGGACGACCCACCGGCGACCCATGACCGGGTCGTCCTGACCTTCGACGACGAACGGCAGCTGCGCTACCGGGACCAGCGCAAACTGCAAGGCATACGCCTGTCCCCGAACCCGCGGACGCTGGAGCGGCTGCTGGACGAGCTGGGCCCCGATGCCCTAGACATGACACGCCCGGACTTCCTGGACCTGCTCACCAGACACAGAGGAGCCGTGAAGGGCGTGCTGATGGACCAGTCCCTCATCGCCGGGCTCGGGAACCTGCTCAGCGACGAGATCCTCTGGCGGGCGCGGGTGGCACCCCGGCGTCCGGCGCGGGACCTCGACGACGCTGAGGCGCGGCACATCTTCACGGCGATGCGGCGCGTGCTCGCCACCGCCACTCGTGACGGGTGCGTGCCGCCGCGCCGGACCTGGCTCACGGGCCGTCGCGACGACGCGGAACCGGAGTGTCCCCGCTGCGGCGCACGCTTGCGTTCCTCGCGTGTCTCCGGCCGCCGTACCGTCTGGTGCGAGAACTGCCAGCACTGAACGGGGCACAGCGTCGGGCGGAGGGCTCGGCGCATACTCGTCGGGTCCCCGCGTCACGACGCCTGGGCATGGCCGCGTGTGCCGGCACGGGAGAGCGCTCTGAGAAGCTCCTCGCGGCTCATGGCGGAGCGGCCCTTGACGCCGGCCTCAGCCGCCATGGCGTACAGCTGCGACTTGGTCAACGAGTCGAGTGAGGCCTGCGCCTGCCGCCGGGCCCGGCGAGTGGTGGCCGCCTTCTTCGACGTGCCGCCCTTGCCCTGCGACGTTCCGTGTTTCTTCGACTCCGCGCGGTCCACGCTGGCCCGGAGCACCGCCATGAGATCCACGACGTTGGTGGCCTCGGCCGGCTGCTCGGCCTTCTCGACGCTCTCGCCCTTCGTCTTGGCCGCGACCAGTTCCTGCACCTTGTCGTGAAAGGTGTCGTGGAAATCCTGCGGATCCCATTCCATACTCAACGAGTCGATCAGCTGCTCGGCCATCTTCAGCTCGCGGTCGGCCAGTTTGACCCGCCCGGGAAGATCGTCGATCTCTGCGCGCGGATCACGGATTTCATCCGCCCAGTGCAAGGTGTGCAGGGACAGAATTCCGGATTCCGCCTTCACCGCAACCAGATACTCCCGGTTTCGCATGACAAAGGTGGCGACCCCGGCCTTGTTCGCGTCTTCCAGGGCCTTCTCCAGCACGGCATACACCTTCTGGTGCTGCTCGCCCTTGGGTCCCAGATAGTACGTCCTGTCGAAGTAGACCGGCTCGACATCCGCCAGGTCGACGAATCCGGTGATCTCCAGTTCCCGGGAACGACCGGGCGCGATGTCCTCCAGTTCCTCCGGCTCGAGGATCACGTAGACGTCGCCCGCGTCCACCCCCTTGACGATATCGTCCAGCGGCACTTCCTCGCCCGTACGCTCGTTCACGCGTTTGTTGCGTACGCGATCCGAGGTGCCGCGCTGAAGTTGACGGAATCGGATGGTGTGGCTGTCCGTAGCCGTGTACAACTGGACCGGCAAGGACACCAGGCCGAAGGTCAGAACACCGCTCCACACAGCACGTGCCATGCCGAAACCGCCCTCCGTGAACAGATGTCACCAGCAGGAGCGAGGGCCGGTGAAATTCTTGACCAGCCGGTATGAAACATCCTTTTCCTCCGCGGTTTTCCTCCGCTTCGCGGGTACCCGGGGGAGCGCGACGCATACGGTCGTCTCGCGGCGATGCGAATCCGAATCGGGAGATCAGTCGCCGGGCCGGAATCGGAGGGCCGACCAGGTGTCGTCGATGGCGATCTGCCGCACGGGTCGCACGCCCCGCTCGGAAAGCGCCGCGGCCAGGGTGTCGCGGTCCAGATCCGTGCCGAGCTTCCCGCCCTTCGGATAGGCCACCCAGGCGAGGGCGTCGCGTCGCGCGGCGGCGAGCGCCGCCTGCGCACCCGCCCCGAGAAGGTCGCCGGAGGTGGTCACGAAGGCGAGCACCGCGTCGGCCGTAGCCGCGTCACCCGCGGCTTCGATCTCCAGGTGGACGTCGTGCGGCTTGCCCAGTACCACGACGCTCTGATCGGGCTTGATCTGCAGCTTGCTGATGACGGACACCCGCCACATCCTGCCACCACAGGCGCGGCGTCGCGCGCCGGGCAGGCCAAGCCCTCCTCCGCCCCGGGCCACCCCCGAGAAACATCCGTCTTCCGAACGCTCGGCACCCGCGTGCGGCACCGGATCCGGGCGCGAACGGGTGTGACAGAGTGGCCGTGCAAGAGGTGATCAAGAGCAAGGAGCTTCCATGGCTGCGGAGTTGAACGAGACGGTGCGCAAGCGGCTGGAGGAGCCGAACTTCT
The DNA here is from genome assembly GCF_001636945.3 of Streptomyces sp. FXJ1.172. Taxonomy (NCBI): domain Bacteria; kingdom Bacillati; phylum Actinomycetota; class Actinomycetes; order Kitasatosporales; family Streptomycetaceae; genus Streptomyces; species Streptomyces sp. FXJ1.172. The sequence continues at coordinate 8,793,937 of NZ_CP119133.2, forward strand.
GGTACGTGGGCACGGTGACGCCGGACGGGGCGCCGCATGTCACGCCGATGTGGGTGGGTCTGGAGGACGGGCTGATCGTCTTCAACACCTCGGTCGGCCGGATCAAGGAGGAGAACCTCCGCAACGACGCCCGTGTCCACCTCTCGCACGCCGACGCCGAGAACCCCTACGACCGTGTGCAGATCTCCGGTCGCGCGGTGCGCTTCGTGGAGGGCGAGGAGGCCGAGCGCGGCATGGACCGGCTGGCCCGCAAGTACCTGGGCCTGAACGGGTATCCCTGGCTGATCGAAGGCGAGCAGCGGGTTCATGTGCTGGTCGAGCCGGACCGAGTGCGCCACATCATCGGCGTCGAACCGTTCCGGCCGGGAGTCATCCCTTCCTGAGCCGTCACTCGCCTGTGGATTTGGTAAGGGAATATAGCTCAACGCTCACCTTCCCTCTTGAATGAGGCATCGGCCGCCCCCGTAATCACAGGTGCAACACAAGGAGAAGTCAGCGGCGAGCAGCGCCGATTGACGGCCCATCGGGAAGGGATACCAGTATGTCCTTCGCCAAGATCACGCTGGCCAAGAAGGCCAAGAAGAAGGAAGGCGGCGCCGCCGCCAAGGCCAAGCACCACAAGAAGAAGCACCACCGCAAGCACAAGAAGGCCGCCGCCAAGTAGCGAGACCTGGCGGAACACGACCACACAGGCAGAGACCGTGCCGGGGTCCGTGCGCGCAGCACATGTGCGCGACGGATCCCGGCACGTCGTCGGATCGGGCAGTGCCCAGGAGGCGCCGGTCATGCACACCGCAGCACCCCCCACCATGTCCGCGGCCGGCTCCGGGGTGGAAGCCGCGGCCGGTACCTCATCGCGGATGCGTCACGCCCGTATCTCACCACTGGCCGCGTTCCGTACGTTCTGGCCGCTGGTCAGCGTCAACCGTGCGGCCGTACTGATGTCCGCCGTGCTGCTGGTGGTCTCCGCCGGGTGCGACGCGGGCGCCATCGGCATCGTCGGCGTCCTCACCGACGACGTACTCACCCCTGGCGACCTGGCTGCCTTCTGGGGGCCCGCCGCCCTCTGGCTGGGGCTCGCCGCCGCCGGTGCGGTCGCGTCCGCGGCGGGCGGGTATCTGGCCGGCTGGACCAGCGAACACTTCCTGCTGGGCCTGCGCGACCGGGTCTTCCAGCACCTGCAACGCGTGCCCCCGGACGCCCTGGACCGCTTCGGCACCGGCGACCTGGTCTCCCGGCTGACCGGCGACATCGAGACCGTCGAGTCACTGGTGGCCTCCGCGCCCGTCGAACTGATCACCTCTGCCGTCGGCGCGGTGGTGTTCGGTGTGGCGGCGTTCTGGACCAGCTGGCAGCTGGCCCTGATCACCCTGGCCGCCGCTCCGCTGATCTGGTTCGGCGCCCGCTGGTTCGGCACCCTGATGCGTTCCGCCACCCGCGCCGAACGCGACAGCAACGGCCGGCTGGCCACCCTCCTGGAGGAGAGCCTGGCCAACATGCCCCTGGTGCAGGCCTACGGCCGGCAGCAGGCCGAGCACAGCAAGGTGCACCGTGAGGGACGCAGCTGGATGCGCGCCGGGCTGCGCCAGATCCGGCTGTCGTCGGTGTACGGGCCGATGGGCGAACTGGTCGAGACCCTCAGCGTCCTCGCCGTGATCGGCGCCGGGGCCTGGCAGATCTCCGAACACCACCTCAGCGTCGGAGGCCTGCTCTCCTTCGCCGCCTTCCTCGGCTATCTCCACCCCAAACTCCAGGAACTGGGCGAACTCGTCGTCAGTGCCTCCTCCGCGACCGCCGCCTGCGAACGCCTCATCGAGGTGCTGCGCACCGGCACGGTCCACGAGAGCGCCCCGCGGCCGGACGTCCCGCCGCTCGCCGAGCCGGTGCGCGGCGCCGTCACCTTCGAGGACGTCGGCTTCTCCTACCCCGGCAGCGGCCAACCCGTACTCGACCGGGTCCGCCTGGACATCGCCCCTGGCCTGCTCGTCGCGGTCACCGGGCCCAGCGGCACCGGAAAGTCCACCCTCGGCAAGCTGCTCCTGCGGTTCCACGAGCCGTCCCGGGGCCGCATCCTGCTCGACGGCCGGGACATCGCCGAACTCCCGGTGGACGAGGTGCGCCGGCACATCACCCTGCTCCCGCAGGACAGCATGCTCTTCGACGGCACGGTCCGCGAGAACATCACCTACGGCCGACCCGACGCCACGGACGCGGACGTGCTCGCAGCCGCCGTCGCGGCCGACGCGCACGACTTCGTCAGCACGCTGCCCGACGGCTACGACAGCCCCGTAGGCAAACGCGGCAACAACCTGTCCGGCGGCCAGCGCCGCAGGATCGCCCTTGCGCGGGCCATGCTCCGCACGGCACCCGTGCTGATCCTCGACGAACCCACGGCAGGACTCGACGACGACTCCACGGCCCGCATCATGGCGCCCCTGCGCCGGCTCACCGCCGGGCGCACGACCTTCCTCATCACCCACGACCTGCGCCTGACCGCACAGGCCGACCTCGTCCTCCACCTCACCGACGGCACCGCAGTCATCACGGCCCCGGGCCAGACATGGACCACCGGAAACACACCGGAGCACGAGGCGGCTTGAGGGACGACGCGGGAAACGTGCCTCGCCCCTGACGGAAGATCCCAAAAAAATTTCGGGCGGCGATGTCGAGAACCCGTGGCCGGCTTCGTCCCAGGGGTGAACGCGGCCACAATGGGTCGCACCAGCACCGAGGAGAGACACCATGGCCAAGTACCTGCTGCTCAAGCACTACCGCGGCGCTCCGGCAGCGGTGAACGACGTGCCCATGGACCAGTGGACGCCGGAGGAGATCTCGGCGCACGTGCAGTACATGAACGACTTCGCGGCCCGGCTCGAGAAGACCGGCGAGTTCGTCGACGGCAAGGCGCTCGCCCCCGAGGGGATGTGGGTCCGGTACGACGGTGAGGGGCGCCCGCCGGTCACCGACGGCCCATTCGCCGAAACCAAGGACCTCATCGCCGGCTGGATGGTGATCGACGTCGACAGCTACCTGCGCGCCGTCGAGCTGGCCGGGGAACTGTCGGCCGCTCCCGGGGCGGGCGGGAAGCCGATCCACGAGTGGCTGGAGGTGCGTCCGTTCCTGGCCCCGCCGCCCACCATCACGGAGTGCCCCCATCGATGAACGAGGCCCTGCTCCGCAGCCTCACGCCGAGCGTGCTCGCCGTCCTCGTCCGCCGCGGAGCCGACTTCGCGGCGGCCGAGGACGCCGTGCAGGACGCGCTGGTCGAGGCGGTCCGGGTGTGGCCGGCCGACCCGCCGCGCGATCCGAAGGGCTGGCTGGTGACCGTGGCCTGGCGCCGGTTCCTCGACGCGACCCGCGCGGACACCGCCCGCCGCCGGCGTGAGGACCTCGTCGACGAGGAGCCGGCGCCCGGGCCCGCGTCCGCGGTGGACGACACCCTCCAGCTCTACTTCCTGTGCGCCCACCCGTCGCTGACACCGTCGTCCGCGGTCGCGCTCACGCTGCGCGCCGTCGGCGGGCTGACCACCCGCCAGATCGCCCAGGCCTACCTGGTGCCCGAGGCGACCATGGCCCAGCGCATCAGCCGGGCCAAGCGAACGGTCTCCGGCGTGCGGTTCGACCAGCCCGGCGACGTCGCCACCGTGCTGCGCGTCCTCTACCTGGTCTTCAACGAGGGCTACTCCGGCGACGTCGACCTCGTCGCCGAGGCCATCCGGCTGACCCGGCAGCTCGCGGCCCAGATCGACCATCCCGAGGTGGCGGGGCTGCTCGCCCTGATGCTGCTCCACCACGCCCGGCGCGCCGCCCGGACCGCGCCGGACGGCAGCCTGGTACCGCTCGCCGAGCAGGACCGCGGCCGGTGGGACACCGAGTTGATCGCCGAGGGGGTCGGGATCCTGCAGGCGGCCCTCGCCCGTGACCGGCTGGGTGAGTTCCAGGCCCAGGCCGCCGTCGCGGCACTCCACGCCGACGCACCCACCGCCGAGGAGACGGACTGGGTGCAGATCGTCGAGTGGTACGACGAACTCGCGCGCCTGACCGACAGCCCGGTCGTCCGGCTCAACCGCGCGGTCGCCGTGGGCGAGGCCGACGGACCGCGGGCCGGCCTGGCGGCGCTTGCGGTGCTGGACGCCTCACTGCCCCGCTACACCGCGGTGGCGGCGTATCTCCACGAGCGTGACGGCGACCTGGTCACGGCGGCACGGCTGTACGCCGAGGCGGCCCAGAAGGCACCCGACCTCGCCGAACGCGACCACCTGACACGCCAGGCCGCTCGGCTCAACTCCCGTCGGCGTCGCTGACGGGGCGCATGGCAGAGACCGGGATTCGTCGCCGACCGGGAGGGCGGCCGGCCGCGTTCGCGCTGTTGCGCCGGCCGCCGTACATCACGGCCGAGGCGTCGTCGTGGCAGGAGGGCCTCACCGGGTGCCGATGTCGTAGGTGGTGCCGTCGTTGATCGCCTGGAGTTTGTCCGGGTTGGCCACGTTGTGGATGGCGGTGATACGGCCGTCGGTGTCGAAGTCGAAGGTGACGGTGGCGATCACGCGTCCCGGGCCGCTGAAGACCATGCCCGGTTCGCCGTTGATCTCCAGGAGTTCGGCCTTCATGTCGGTGGGCTGGACTCCTTGATAGGTCACGGTGCCGATGGCCGCGAACCAGGCCGCCACCGTGGCCGCGCCCACGACCGGGCGCAGGGCCTGACGGACCTTGCCGCCGCCATCGGTCCACAAGGTGACGTCCGGGGACAGCAGTTCCAGCAAGGCGTTGACGTCGCCGCCGGTCGCGGCGGCGAGAAACCGCTCGGTGGCCGCACGCTGCCGCGACCGGTCCGCGGCGAAGCGCGGCCGTCGGGCCCGAACGTGCTCACGGGCCCGGTGCGCGGCCTGCCGTACCGCGGTTTCGGAACGCTCCACCGCCTCGGCGATCTCGGCGTGGCTGAAGTCGAAGACCTCCTTCAGCACGAACACCGCACGCTCCAGCGGGCTGAGCGTCTCGAGCACCACCAGCATGGCCATCGACACCGACTCGGCGTCCGTGACGGCCTCGCAGGCGTCCCCGCCGGTGAGGATGGGCTCCGGCAGCCACGGCCCCACATACGTCTCCCGCTTGTGCCGCGCGGACCGCAACCGTTCCAGCGCCAGGTTCGAGACGATGCGTGTCAAATAGGCCTTGGGGTCGGCCACTTGTGAGCGGTCCGCGGCGGACCACTTGATCCAGGCGTCCTGGACCGCGTCCTCGGCGTCGGCCGCGCTGCCGAGGACGCGATAGGCCACGGAGAACAGCAGCCGCCGGTGCTCGTGGAAGATCTGCTGGTCCGGGTGGGTGGACAGGGCGGTCACTTGGTCCTCCTGACCCGCGTGAACCGGCCCCCGCGGGGCCAGATCGCGCCCGAGGCGGGCATCTTCTTCATACGGCCGTACGTCGGCCAGGGGGAGGCAGTCACCGTCTCCTTGTACCTGACCGCCATGCGGCCGGTCAGGCAGATTCGGCGGGGGCTGTCATCGGGCCGTGTGAACTGCACCACGGCGTCACCGCGTCCCAGGCTCACCGGCGTGTGGTAGTAGCCGAAGCGGAACGGCTTGGGCTGCCTGCCCCTGAGCACCCGGTCGATCGACAGCGCGGCGTGCACCCCGGTCGGCATGCCCCCTTGGCAGGTGCCGTGCATGACGCCGTAGCCCTGGCGGATCGCGGCCGCGTCACCGATCGCGTACACCTCGGGGTGGGACACCGACCGCAGCGCGGCGTCGGTGACGATGCGTCCGCGCTCGTCGACGGCCAGCCCCGCGGCGGCCGCCAGCGGCGACACCCGCGTACCGCTCGTCCACAGGACCGCGTCGGCGGTCACGCTTTCCCCGCCGGCCAGTTCGACCGCACCGGGCAGCACCTTCACCACCTCGACCCCGGAGCGCACCTGGACGCCCAGCCGGTCGAGCGCCGCGTGCACATACGCCCTGGCCTTGGCATTCATGGCCGCACCGGGATCGGCCCGGCCCAGCAGCACGACGGTCGACTCCGGGTGCCGTCCGGCGATTTCCGCGGCCGACTCGATGCCGGTCAGTCCACTGCCGACGACCACTACCGTGCCGCCCTCGAGCCGCGCCAGCCGGTCGGCCAGCAGCTCGGCGTCCTGCACGCCGCTCAGGGTGTACGCGTGCTGCTCGGCGCCGGGCACCGCCGACGTGTCGGCGACCCCGCCGAGCCCGTACACCAGCGTGTCGTAGTGCAGCACCCGGTCGTCGTCGATCCGTACGGTCCGCGCGTCCGCGTCCACCGCCGTGACCCAGCCGCGCACGAACCGCGCCCCCGTGCCCTCGAGCAGCTCCGGAATGCTCAGGTCGGCCAGCCGCTGACCGGTCGCCGTCATGTGCAGCCGCATCCGCTCGGTGAACCGCTCCTGCGCGTTCACGACCGTCACCTCCGCGCCCCGGCGCCCCTTCACCCGGGCCGCGAGCTGGACGGCAGCGGCCATGCCCGCGTACCCCGCCCCCAGCACCACCACACGGTGCGTGCCCGCCCTGCCGGTCTCCCGCTGTGCGCTCATCGTTGCGTCCTCCTCGGCTCGCCTGCTGACGCCCACCAGATGGGAGCAGACGGCCCGCCCGTGACATGAGGAGGATGTGATGCGCACCACAGTCGTGGAGGCGCTCACGGACTTCAGGCGCCTGTCACTCGCGGATGGTGCTGTTCACCGGATCCCTTCGGCACCGCGCCACCTGTATCTGTCCGGGTGGCGCGGTGCGACCGCGGCACTGCCCATGCCCCGCCGCTCCTGTCGCATCGCCCTTGCACGGCGGGCGGGTTCAGTGGCCCAGGAGCAGTCCCGCCCCCGAGACGTCGGCACGTATGCCGTCCTTGCCGACCGTCACACGCTCGAGGCGCAGAGCGCCCGAAGGTGGTTTCGGGAGCTGGAAGGCGAAGGAGAAGCGGTCGGCGATCTGCGGGCGGGTGAGCTTGGTCAGCGCGGGGAGCAGGGACGGATCCAGGCCCAGCTTCTCGAGGACCCACGGGTGGGCGAGTGCCACGTCCACCAGGTTGATGCTGGTCAGATCGTGCAGGAAGCGTGGCGCGCCGGTGAGTTGGTGGAGCTTGTCCTCGTCGTGGAGCGCGGCGCTCACCGCGCTGTCGGGCACGCCCAGGCGGTGCACGATGGCAGGGAGTGCGAGCAAGGCCTTGATCTTCTCGGCCTCCCGGGTGAGGCGGCGCGCGGTGGCGCTGGTCAGGTGGAGGCCTTCGGTGGGCCGGGTGCCGGGCTGGTACGTAGCGAGGTCGTCGATGTCGAGCCGTATGCCGTCCACGGAGGTGGCGATGCCGCGCTCTCCGTCGAGCCGGACGCGGGCGTCGGCCCGTACGCTCAGGTCGCGGCCCGCGATGTGCAGGGTGCCGTGTGCCCGTATGGTTCCGGGTCCTTCGGCCGTGAACGCCAGCTGCGAGGCGCCGAGTTCGCGGTTCATGTCGGCGAAGGACAGCAGGACCTGACCGTGCGCCTGCCGGACGAGTGCGCCGCGTACGGTGGTTGGTCCGTCGCCGTCGATGCGTATGTCGTCTGCGGTGGCGGTGACCTCGGTGAGCGTGACCCGGTGCGCCGGGATGTCGGGCACGGTGATCCGGACCGAGTCCAGGCGCCGGGCGGCCAGCTGGGTGAGGAAGGGAAAGCCGCCGATGTGCACCTCGGGGGCGGCCGCGAGATGCAGCTTGTCCTTGAGCTGCTGGGAGGCCTTGTGCTCGGCGTAGAGCAGCGCCCAGCGGTCGGCCAGGGTGACGAGGCAGGCGAAGGTCAGTGCCCAGACGAGGAATCGGACCAGGGTGGGCAGGCCGGTGGCGCGATTGCGACGGCGGCTGCCACGCCTGTGATTGGGCGGGGCCCAGGGCTCTTCGGCATCGTCGTCCTGCCGGGTCGCCGCGCTGTCCTCGGTGAGGAAGTCGTCCAGCGAATGGTCTGCCAGCGAAGCGAGTTCGTCGTACGGATTGCGGCCGGGCGGAACCATCCTGGTGGGAGGTCCGTCGGACTGATCAGCTTGATGCGTCGGTATGTGGGGGGTACGCATCGGTAGATTTGATCATATAGTCGGCCCCGTTCTGCAAGTGCTACTTGAAGTAAGGCGCGAAATCGGCCACTGCACGGCCGGTACGGGACCCGGGACCCGGGACCCGGGATGCGGGGACGCCGTTTGGCCGCTCACGGCGGCATCGTCGGCCAGAAGCCGTTCCCCTGGTGCCCCCGCGCGTGCGAAGCCGTACGGGGGAGCCCCCATCGACGTACCGGCACAAGGCGTACGAGATGTCTCGTATATGCACGGACGTCGCGTACGGTAGTAAGTGCATTTTTTCGACGGCGACGGGCAACGGCACCGGTGCGAGCTGGACGGAATTGGTTCTCTTGCGAAGATGTCTGGCACGGGGCGCGGCTGCGGCGGCAGCGTCGGTGCTGCTGTGCGTCGCCGCCGTCCTCTACAACGACTGGCTGCTGCAGTTCTGCGTGACCACCGGCCTGCCTCAGGCCAGCTCCTACGTCAGTGAGACCTTCGCGGCGGATCAGCCGCACCGGCTGCTGTTCGGCACGGTGGAACTGGCCTGCTCCGCGGCGGTGATCGCCGGTGCGGCGCTGGCCGCACGCTCCGCGCCGTGGGGCCTGACCCTGGCAGGCTGGGGCGCCGTGGCAGCATTCGGCGGATGCTCCGTCCTGGACGTGCTGCTGCCGATGGGATGCGCGCCCTCGGTGGAGCACGGCTGCCCGCCCGACAACATCCAGCACACCACCACCAGCGGCCTGGTCGAATTCACGCTGTTCGCTTCCATGGCGCTGTTCGGCCTGGCGGCGCGCCGCCCCGGCCCCGGCCGCCCGGAGTCGGCCGCGGGCCGCTGGGCGCCGTACCTGATGCCGGTGTCGATGGCATCGGCGATCGCCACCGTCGGCCCCTACCTGGGGCATCCCGGCGGCCAGGGCATCGCCCAGCGCATCCATCTGGTCAGCATCGCGGCATGGTTCATCCTTCTCGCTGCCGAGGCACGCGGAGCACACCCCCTGTCGTGGCGTCAGGAGAGGGAAGCCGGGAGCGCACGGGGCGGCATGAGGGAAGTCCCCGCCGGCGTCGGTCCGCTCAGCTCGCTGCCGGACACTCGCCCCAGTGGTCGGCACGGCCGGCCCCCCGAGGGAGAGTGACTTCCTGCGGCTCGGCCCTTTGCCCCAGCGGCCGTGGTGCGCAGGACAGCGATGGCTGCCGTGGTCCAGGATGGCTGCATGGCGACCATCCTTGCTTTTCACGCACATCCGGATGACGAGGTGCTCCTGACCGGTGGCACGCTCGCCCGGGCCGCGGCCGATGGGCACCGTGTGGTCATCGTGGTCGCCACGGACGGCCTCATGGGCGCCACCCCGGAGGGCGAGGCACCGCGGCTGGGGGAACTCCGGGCGAGTGCGGCCGTGCTGGGTGTGGCGCGTGTGGTGCACCTGGGATACGCCGACAGTGGACACGGACCCGTGCTCCATCCGGATCCGCCGGACCGGACACGTTTTGCGCGGGCGGACACGGAGGAGGCGGCCGAGCGGCTGGCCGACATCCTCCGTGCCGAAGGCGTACAGCTCCTCCTCAGCTACGACGCCCGGGGTGGATACGGCCACCGCGACCACGTCAAGGTGCACCAGGTCGGCAAGCGCGCCGCCGAGCTGGCCGGGGTGTCCCGGGTGCTGGAGGCGACGATGCCGCGCGACGTGGTGGACCGCTTGGTCAGGCTCGTCCGCCTGCTGAGGATCCCGTTCCGGTACGACGCGGACGCACTGCGCAGCGCCTACAGCCCCCGCGCCGCCATCACTCACCGGATCGATGTCCGACGGTTCGCCCGGCAGAAACAGGCCGCACTCGCCGCGCATCGCTCAGAGGTGTCCGGGACGGGCCGGCTGGCTCCCGTCATGAGGCTGCTGATCCGTCTGCCGACTCCCGTCTTTGGATGGCTGCTCGGCCGGGAGTGGTTCGTGGAGTCGAGGGCGGGGACCAGCGCCAACTGACGAGTGGCGATCCGGTCGCGGACTCCGGCAACCGCGCGCGCAACGCCGCCAGGTCCACGTCGAGCAGCCGACCTGCCCACGGGGTTGCCGACCGGGAAGACCGTCGCGGTGCCGTGGATCAGGCCTGGGCCACCGGTGCCTGCAGTTCCGTAACCCAGTCGTCGTGGTTGTCGGGGCACTCCAGGTTGATCTCGCGGGGGTATCCGGTCGACTGGTAGCCGTTGGCCTCGATCCAGCGGGCCAGGGTCTGGGCGGTGGGGAGAACGGTGTCCATCGAGCCGCGGTGCACGATGGTCGCCGCCTGGTCGACGGACGGCAGGTCGAGGATGCGCAGGCCGTCGTCCCGGAGCGGCGCGGAGACCTGGACGGCGGCGTGCACGCTGATCCTGCCATCGCCCTCCGGGGCGTCCTCGTAATAGGCGACGCCGGGGCCCGTGGGGGTGATGCCTGCCGCCTCCAGGCGCCGGAACAGCTCGTCGTAGAGCGGCCCTATGACCGGACCGATGTGCTCGGGCTCGAAACTCGTGGCGGTCGCGGTCAGCTCCGCCACCCGGACGGCGGGGACGTTCTTGATGACGACGTCGTTCGTGGGCATGTGGCCCTCACTCTCGATCGCTCGGAGCCTCGCCTCGACCCGGACCAGCCGTGCGCCTGCTGCGGCCACGGCAGTCTCCAGTTCGGCCCGCCGCAGCCGCAGCATGCCGCGCAGTTCCCCGGCACTGACCTTCTCGTCCACGATGTCGCGGACCTGCTGAAGGGTGAAGCCGAGGTCCTTGAGCGCGATGATCCGGTTGAGGCGGGCGAGTTGGGCGGCGGTGTAGTGGCGGTAGCCGCTGACGGGGTCGACGTGGGCCGGGTGCAGCAGACCGGTCGCGTCGTAGTGGCGCAGCATCCGGACCGAGACACGGCCGTGTCTGGCGAAGTCTCCGATGGTGAACATGATGTCTCCGAGTTGACCGCCTGACACGGTGTGAGGGTCAAGCCAGGGTCGCGAGGCCGTGCCCGCTGCGGTCCGCGCGGGCACGGCCGGTGCGGTATCAGCAGGTGGAGCCGGTCTGGGTGAGCAGGCCGAGACGCCACGGCAGGTTGTTGTAGTCGCCGCTCGCGCTCGGATCCAGGCCCTGGTACAGGTACTGCAGGTGGCAGGCCGGGATGGTCAGTGTCTGGTCGTACCCGGCCCGGATCATCTCACCATGGCTGATGTCCTTGGTCCAGGCGCCGGACGGGAAGGCCACGTTGCTCGCCCGCGTGAACGGATTGCTCTCGGACGCGGCGAGCGGGCTCCAGGAGCCGGTGAGGCTGCCCGAGGTCCAGGAGCGGAAGTAGCGCCGCCCGTCCGAGCCGATCGCCTCGACGAGCAGCAGGTACTGATTGCCGCCCTGCACCTTGTAGACGTTGCTCGCCTCGAACAGGGCGTATTTGTCGGAGTCCTGAGCGGCGATGACGGTGTTGGTGAAGCCGTTCGGGAACTGGCCGACGGTGGTCTGCGAGCGGTAGAGGTGCCCGTTGTCGTCGGAGGAGAACAGGAAGCAGTGCACGCTGTCGCAGATCACCCAGATGTCGACCCAGTAGCCGTTGCCGATGTGCTGCTTGATGATGTCGGGCATCGACGCGTAGAAGTTGCGGGGCGCGCTCCAGCCGTCGGGGTTGCTGATGTCCGGATTGGTGGAGTACGAGGCGTTGCCCGTCTGGTAGACGAGGTACCACAGCTTCTGCGGCGCGTAGTAGAAGACCTGCGGTGCGGCCCGGTATCCGGTGCCGATGGCCGAGCGGTCCAGGTAGTGGTGGGTGGCCGCGCCGGCCTGCGACCAGTCGCTGAAGCTGAGGTAGACCAGGCTGTAGCCGGAGGAGCTGGCCACGCTGGCGAAGACGTGCCACTTGCCGTTGAAGCGGACGATGGACGGATCCTTGATCCCGGCGATCTGGTGCGTGGCGTCCGGCTTCGGCGCGATCAGCGGGCCGCTGGAGGACCAGCTGAAGCTCGACGGCAGCGCTGCGGCGGCGGATGTCCGCGTGGCTGCCGTACCGCCGAGGGCGGACAGTACGGCGCTGTACGCCGGTTTCTTGTTGCCGGCGGCGTCGAACAGCAGCGGGCTGTCGCCGCTGCGCCAGGAGTCGCTGTCGCGGATGCCCCACACGCTGATGCCGGTGCAGCGGGCGACGCCCATGCACGCCTTGACCGTGTCCGCGTACGCCGTCGCCGGGGCCCGGGCGATGTCCAGCTCGGTGATCTGTACGTCCACGCCGAGCGCGGCGAAGTTCGACAGGGTGGCGCCGAAGCTCGCGGGCGGCCCGGAGCTGCCGAAGTGGCTCTGGAAGCCGACACAGTCGATCGGTACGCCACGGGACTTGAAGTCGCGCACCATGCGGTAGACGGCCTGGGTCTTGGCGTCGGACCAGTTCTCGATGTTGTAGTCGTTGTAGCAGAGCTTGGCGGCGGGGTCGGCCGAGCGGGCGGTGCGGAAGGCGTCCTCGATATAGCCGTCGCCGAGGACCTTCTGGAAGACGGAGGCCCGGCGCGCACCACTGCTGCCGTCCGCGAACGCCTCGTTGACCACGTCCCAGGCGTAGATCTTCCCCTTGAAGTGACTCTCTTCCGTGGTGATGTGATGGCGCATCACGCCGCGCAGCGTGGTGGCGTCCGTGATCGCCGAGACCCAGCTGGGCAGTTGGGAGTGCCAGACCAGGGTGTGGCCCCGGACGCGCTGTCCGTGGCCGGTGGCGTGCGCGACGATCTGGTCCGCGGGGGCGAAGTTGAAGGAGTCCCGGGAGCGCTCCGTGGTGTCCCACTTCATCTCGTTCTCGGGTGTGACCGTCGTGAACTCGCGGTCGAGGATCGTCGTGTACGTCCCGTCACCGAGCTTCCCGCCGGCTACCGCGGTGCCGAAGTACCGTCCGGACTGGGCGGCTTGGGCGCCGAGCGTGCCGGCCCGCACCGGTGCGGGCTGGGCGCCGGCCGTTCCGGTGGTGGCCGCGAGCGTGGCGGCGACGAGTGCGCCCAGCAGCGCGCTCAGGCGTCGGCCGGGCCGTCGGTGTTTCGCCGCAGGTAATGGCGTGAGCATGACAGTACCCTTCGTCGGAGTTCGGTATGCCGAACGGCGATCGATGTTCCGGATGCAGGGGATGATAGGAGGGGGTGACGGGGCGTCAATACCCCTCGCATCATTCGAGGTTCGGAGCGAAATATTTCGAAGACCGGGCGTCTGTCTATCGCAGGTGATCGGCGCCCAGACCGTTCGAGAGTGCGCGGGCGCAGGTCCTGACGGCGGAGAGCACGGACCCGCACACCTTGCCGTCGTCGCAGATGCGCTCGCTCGCTCCTGTGGCACTCACCGCGGCGACAACGGCCTTCCGCCTGTCCCGGATCGGTACCGCGACGGAGAGCATGCCGGCGCACGCCGGTGCGGGGGCGCAGGCCCAGCCCTGGTCGCGCACGCTCCGCAAAATGTGCTCAGGAGCCGCCGGAGCGCCGGACGGCCTCGGCCTGTGGGCGTCCAGAACCATGCCCAGGGCGCTCCTCTCGAACGACGCCACTGTGCCGGTCTCCGGTATGAGATCGGCGGCGCCGGGCCGAAAGACATGATGGACGATCAGCACGCCCGACGGATGGGGCACGCCCACGTGCACCGTCTCTTTGGTGACCCTGGCCAAGTCGTCGGCCCACACGAGGGCGTGGGCGCGTATGTCGTGGGTCTGGAGGTAGCTGCCGCCCATCCGCGCCAGTTCCGCGCCTAACCGGTACTTGCCGGACGTCGGGTCCTGCTCGACGAAGCCCTCCTGGCGGAGCGTGTGCAGGATGCCGTACACCGTGCCCTTCGGCAGACCCAGGCGTGAGGCGGTGTCGGAGAGGCCGAACTGGCGCTCACCCGTGGCGAGAAGCCGCAGCACTGCCGCGGCTCGGGACAGGGACTGGATGGGACCCGGCATGTAGCCGCCTCCGTTGGCTCGGCCGACGCCGCTGGGCGCCGCTTCATGGCACTGCGAGCGTGAGTGTGCCATGCACCCATCGCGGCGGGGGAGCGGATGCGCAATCTTCGGACCCCAGGTAACTGCACGTCAGGGTCTTGGCACCCGCCGTCTCTCTCGGCCTGGCCGGCGGCTTCGCGGTACGGCTCTACGGCTCGCCCCCGTCGTCCTTAGACTGCAAATATAGATCTAGACAATTCGGCTAGGTGTGGATAGTCTGCTGCCCAGCAAGCGCCTCTGATGAAGGAACCATGAACCACGCCGCACGCACACAGGCCGCATCGGACGAGCACCTCATCCATGAGGCCGAGAAGATCGCCGTTGCGCTGGGCCGCATGTTCCCCGGGCTCTGCGAGGTGGTCCTGCACGATCTGCGTGACCCGCAGCACGCGATCCGGACGATCGAGAACAACCTCTCCGGCCGCCAGGTCGGGGACTCCGCGACCGAGCTGGGCCTGGCCCGCATCGCCGACCCGGACTACCCGAGCGTCCTGCAGAACTACCCCAACCAGTTCCCCGACGGCCGCCCCGCGAAGAGCACCTCCATCGGCATCAAGAACACCCGGGGCGAGTACATCGCGGCCCTGTGTCTCAACCTCGACGTGTCCGTGCTCTCCCCGGTCACACTCGCCCTGGCCAACCTGGTCGCCACGGACAGCGAACACCCTGACCACCCCCTGGAATCACTGCGGGACCGCAACGCACGCGAACTGCGCCAGACGGTCGAGGCTTTGGCGGCGGAACGCGCGGGCACCCCGAGGTCACTGAGCCGAGCCGACAAGAAGGCGCTCGTACGACAGCTGCACAGCGACGGCTACTTCCACTCGCGCGACGCCGCCCAGACCATTGCCGACCTGCTCGGTGTGTCCCGGGCGACCGTCTACAACTACACCAAGTGAAAGACCTTGACGGCGACAGCGCTCGGCCCGGACCTTCTGAGGAAACTGGACGTCACCCCATGCACACCGCCCCCGTCATCGCCCAGACGCTGGCCGACCCCGACACCCCGTTCGCCGTTGTCGACGTACACAGGATGCTGCGCAACATCGAACGGCTCGCGGCCAAGGCGGACCGGCTCGGCGTCGTGCTGCGCCCGCACGTCAAGACGGCCAAAAGCCTCGACGTCGCGGCGCTCCTGCACAGCGGCGCCCCGTGCCCGGTCACCGTGTCCACCCTCGCTGAGGCAGAGGCCTTCGCGGACGGGGGCTACACCGACATCACGTACGCCGTCGGCATCGATCCCCACAAACTGCCCCGGGTGATCGCCCTGTTGCGTAGCGGTGTCACACTGCGCATCCTGCTGGACAGCACCGAACAGGCCACCGCCGTGGCGGAAGCCGCCCGCCGGGCCGGTATCGGCATTCCCACCCAGATCGAGATCGACTGCGACGGCCACCGCGGCGGCCTCAGGACCGACGCCCCCGCCCTCACCCGCATCGGCCGGATCCTGCACGATGCCGCATGCCTGGACGGCGTGCTGACCCACGCGGGCGAGTCCTACTTCGCCTACAGCGCCGAGGAGCAGCGCCAGGCCGCGAAGAACGAACGGGACACCGCCGTCACGGCGGCCGGCCGACTGCGCGCCGCCGGCCTGCCCGTGCACACCGTCAGCGTCGGCTCCACACCGACCGCCCACGCTGCCGAGGACCTCACCGGCGTCACCGAACTGCGCGCCGGCAACTACGTCTTCTTCGACCTGGTCATGGCCGGCCTCGGAGTCTGCCGGACCGACGACCTGGCGCTGTCCGTCGTCGTCACCGTCATCGGGCACCGGCCCGAGTACGGATGGATCGTCACCGACGGCGGCTGGATGGCCATGTCCCGCGACCGCGGGACCTCCGCACAGGCCCGGGACCAGGGCTACGGCCTGGTCACCGACCTCGACGGCACCCTCGTCCCGGGCCTCGTGATGAGCGCCGCGAGCCAGGAACACGGCACCCTCACCGTCCGCGACGACGCCGTCCTGCCCGACCTTCCCATCGGCACCCGGCTGCGGATCCTGCCCAACCACGCCTGCGCCACCGCGGCACAGCACCGCGGCTACCACGTCATCGACAGCAGCCGGCCCACGACCGGCGCGCCTGCCGTCGAGGCCGTCTGGAGCCGCGTCAGCGGCTGGTGACCGTGTGCCCGAGCCCGGCGCCCGCCGACGTGAGCGCCCGGGCGGTCTCCACCCCGATTCCGGAACCGGCTCCGGTGACCCCGGCCCGGCGGCCGTGCAGGTCCGATCACCTCCGCGGCGGTTGTGGCCGAAGGCGTGGGGTGTCTGAGAATCGGACATGAACGCCGGGCCATGCGAACGGCGGGACGGCGTGAGAGCGCCGGCGGCTCTCAGCCGTTGAGCGTCCCCATGAATTCGGGCGCGTAGCGGTCGCCGGTGACCACGCCGTGAGGGGCGACCGCCTCGATCGCGGCGAGTTCCTCCGCGGTGAGGGTCACCTCGGTCGCGGCGACGTTTTCCTCGAGGTAGCGGCGGCGCTTGGTGCCGGGGATGGCGACGGCGCCCTGGTGCTGGACCCAGGCGAGTGCCAGCTGGGACGGCGTCACGTCCTTGGCAGTGGCGATGCGACGGACCGCACGGACGACGTCGAGGTTGCGGTCGAAGTTCTCGCCCTGGAACCGGGGGTCGGTACGGCGCCAGTCGTCCTCGGCGAAATCGTCGGGGCTGGTGATGGCGCCGGACAGGAAGCCACGCCCCAGCGGGGAGTAGGCGACCAGGCCGATCCCCAGCTCCCGGAGGGTGTCGAGCACCCCGTCGTGCTCGATCCCGCGCTCGAAGAGCGAGTACTCGGTCTGGACGGCGGTGAGCGGGTGCACGGCGTGAGCACGCCGGATCGTACCGGCGGACGCCTCGCACACACCGATATGACGGATCTTGCCCGCGGCGACCAGCTCGGACAGCGCACCGATCGTCTCCTCGACCGGCACGTCGGGGTCGATACGGTGCAGGTAGTACAGGTCGACATGGTCGGTGGCCAGGTGCCGCAGCGAGCGTTCGAGCGCTCGGCGCACGTACTCGGGCCGGCCGTTGAGACCGAGCGCAGTGCCGTCGTCGGTGATCTCGACACCCGTCTTGGTGGAGACGACAGCGGCATCACGGCGCCCGGCCAGCGCCTCGCCGAGGAGCTGCTCGTTACGGAAGGGGCCGTAGCTCTCGGCGGTGTCCAGCAGGGTGACGCCCAGCTCCAGCGCGCGGTCGATGGTGGCCAGCGACTCCGTCTCGTCGGTGGCGCCGTAGAAGGCGCTCATGCCCATGCAGCCGAGGCCCTGGGCTCCGACGGTCAGGCCCTGGCTGCCCAGTGCGCGGTGTTCCATGAGGTTTCTCTCCACTCGATGACCAGCTTGGTGACCAGCTGTGTAACTAACTGGATAGATACACACGGTAGGTGCCGGGATCGCCGGTGTCAATAACTAGATAGTTACTTGCTAGGGTGGTGGACATGCCACGCGATTCCAGTGCCACCAAGGCCCGGCTGCTCGACGCCGCCTTCAGTGAATTCGCCGCCTATGGCATCGCCGGGGCCCGGGTGGACCGGATCGCCGAGGCCGCGGGCGCGAACAAGCGGCTGATCTACGCCTACTTCGGCAACAAGGAGCAGTTGTTCGACGAGGTGCTGCGGCGGGCGCTGGCGGCCGGCGCAGAGTCGGTGCCGTTCGACGTCGACGACCTGCCGGGATACGCGGGCGCGATCTTCGACCACCTGGTGGCCCGGCCGGACCTCATGCGCCTGCGCCTGTGGAAGCTCCTGGAACGCCCCTCCGCCACCGAGTTCGAACCGGAGGCGTTCGAGCGCAAGACCGCCGCAGTGGCGGACGCGCAACAGCGTGGCGACCTCGCTCGGGAGATGCCCCCCGTCGATCTCCTCACCATGATCCTCGCCGCGGCCCAGGCGTGGTTCTGGGCCGCGGAAGGGGCTGACGCGCAGGCGAGCGGGTCGGGGTGGTCACCGGAGCGGCTGGCCGAGCACCGCGCGGCCGTGGTGGAGGCCGCCCGCCGGATCAGCGAGCCGAAGAACGCCGACGGGTAGTCCCTTTCAGGGCAGCAGAGCGCTTGCGGAGCCCTGGCGTGGAGGCGAGGCGGAATCGGAATCCGCCCGGCAGTGCGAGGAGAATCGCTCATGACGCGGACGCCGTCGGAACTGGACCGCGTGCTCACCGTGGTGGCGCAGCGGCGGGCCGAATTCGAGGAGAAGCGGCACATACCGCGCGATGTCGTGGCCGAATTCAAGCAGGCCGGGATCTACCGGGCGAGCACCCCGAAGCAGTTCGGTGGCGACGCCCTGCCCCCGGCGGAGTTCCTCCGCCTCATCGAGCGGATCTCGGTCGTCGACGGATCGGCCGGCTGGGTCGCCAGCTTCGGCTCCTCCCTCATCTATCTAGCGGCACTCCCACGGGACACCCAGGCCGAGCTGTACGCGGACGGACCCGACGTGGTCTTCGCCGGCGGCCTGTTCCCCGTGCAGGCCGCGGAACGGGTCGGCAACGGCTACCGGTTCTCGGGCCGCTGGAAGTTCGCGAGCGGCTGCAACGGCGCGGACATCCTGGGCGTCGGCATCAAGGGCGGCGAGCAGAAGGCTGGACGCCCGCTCACCGCGCTGCTGCGGCCCGACCAGGTGGAGATCGCCGAGAACTGGGACGTCATCGGTCTGCGCGGCACCGGCAGCCACGACCTCGTCGTCCACGAAGCGGTCGTACCCGAGGAGTGGACGTTCGTGCGCGGCGGCGAGCCCACCGTCGACGAACCGCTGTACCGCTACCCGAGCGTCCCGTACGCGGCCCAGGTCCTGGCGGTCGTCGGCCTCGGCGTCGCCCGCGCCGCGCTCGACCATGTCATCGCGCAGGGCGGCCGCTCCGGCTACACCGGCGCCCCGAAGCCCGCCGAACGGGCCACGTACCGCATCGCGGTCGGCCAGGCCGAGGCCCAACTCCGGTCCGCCCGTGCCTTCTTCTACGAGATCACCGAAGAAGTGTGGTCCACGGTCGAGGCGGGCGACCGCGCGACCCCCGAACAGGCCAGCCTGCTGCGACTCACCGCCGCCCATCTCGCCAAGACCTCCAGCGAGGTCGTACGGGCCGCCTACCAACTCGCCGGCATCTCCGCCATCGCCGACGACAGCCCCATGCAGCGCTACCTGCGCGACGCCTCGGTGGTGCCGCAGCACGCCTTCCTCCAGGAAGGCATGTACGACGGCGCAGGCGCGGTCCTGATGGGCGTCCAGCCCTTCCCCGGCTACCTCTGAAAGGCATCACCACCCGGGCGGCCGACTCGGGACCCGGTCCGCCGGCTTCCGGCCGGAATACGCCCGTACGGTGGCCGGTTGCACCGGGACATGCAACGTGATCCCGAACCGCCCGCCGGCCTTCATCCTCTGCTGGCGGGCCGGTTCAGCCCCTACCGGTTCGACCCGTCGGCCGCCGTCGACGACCACTCACTGGGCTTGCTGCTGGAAGCAGCGCGGTGGGCACCGTCCGCCGGAAACTCCCAGCCATGGGGCTTCTTCACGAGCCGGCCCGGTGAGCCGAAGCACGAACTGGTGGTGCGCCACCTCGCGCCCAGCTCGGCCCGGTGGGCGACGGACGCAGGTCTCCTCGTCGTGACGCTGACGCGACGCCACGTCGGCGACACGCAGCTGCTCTACTCCGAGTTCGCGGACTATGACCTCGGTCAGGCCATCGCCCACATGACCGTCCAGGCTCAGGCGATGGGGCTGGCCGCCCACCAGTTCCGCGCGTTCGACCTGGAGGGCCTCACCAAAGAGCTGTGCCCGAACCCGGGATGGGCGATCATCTCCATGATCGCGCTGGGAAAGGCGGCCGGAGAACCGCCGCAGACCCGCGACCGGCGCACCGTCGCCGATCTGCTGTCCGCCCCGTGGGCGCCGTCGGAGTAGTGGCGCGACCGGCCGAGAAGGACAGCGAGGCCGTCCCGGAGGAGGTGTTGCGCAGGGCAGGGCGGCGCGTGTCCGCCCGCACCCGGAAGGCGCCCTGACTCACGTCCACCGCATGCCGATCGCCGTGAGTTGTTCGACGCGTTCGGGGGTGAGGGCCGCGGCCCGGGAGCGTTGGTTGCTGATCCATGCCCCGAGCTTGACGTCCTGCTCCAGGTGCCGGCCGTCACCCCGGGCCACGGCGATGGTCTCGATGTGCTTGCGCGGGACCTGCAGGTGTCCCTCGCGCTGGAAGTACTGGCGGGCGGCGGTGTAGTACATCGTCCACCTGTCGCTGTGGCTCCGGCGCGCCTTCGGCTTCTCGTCCTCGCCGGCCGGCCGGATGCCGAGGATGTGCTCGAGCATCCATTGCTGGACGGTGGTGAGTCTGCCGTGGCCGAGGTGCTGCTGGTGCACCCAGCGTCCGAGGTCCTCGCCCTGGTACACGACCTCGCCCGGCGACGTGGGCAACGAGCCGCCGGCTTCGAGGTGTTGCCGGGTGAGGTGGAAGGCGCGTTGCCAGTCCAGTGGCCAGGCGGGGCACCAGGAGGGGTCGATGTCGTCGAGCTGCTCGCGTCGTTCCTCCGGCAGGGCGCCGGTCGTGGAGTGGACGGGGAGTCCTTCGGCACGCCGCCGCTCGAGTTCGGCGGCCTTGCGCGCGGCGGCCCTCGCGTTCTTCAGGAAGATCCCGACCTTGTAGCCCTGGTGGGTGGCGTCGAGCGGGGCGAGGGCGTGGCCGTGTTCAGCGGCCCAGCCGCGGACGGCGGCGATGCCCTGCTCCCAGGAGGTGTCGTGGTGGGACCAGATCATGCCGAGCTTCTCGAGCTGTGCGACACGCTCGGAGTCCAGACGGCCGCGTGCGTGGGCTCGTCGGGCGTCCGCGGTCCACTGCCCGAGCGGGTACCCGGCCAGCGCACGCGGCCATCCCGCTCCTTCCGCGTCGTGTCCTTCGGGGACACGGTAGGTGAAGGGGACGTTGAGGTCGCCGTGGAGCCGGGTGTAGTGGACGGCGGCCTGGATGCCACGGCGCCAGTGGGCGCGTTCGGGGTTGAGGACACGGAGGCTGATGAAGGCGGCGAGGTGTTCGGGGTCGCGCGGGGTGGAGAACTTCAGCAGTGCCCGTGCCGGCGCCGACAGGTGACCGTCGTCTTCGGCACGGTCGGTGTCGTGATCACCGGTGCGGGTCTGCACGCCTTTGGCGCGGCTCTGCGCCTGTGGTTCGGCAAGGCGTTCGACGATGCGTGCGTCGTGCGCCCGCAGGGCCGCGAGGAGTTTGGCGAGTCCGTCGTAGGCGCGGGAGGTGAGAAGGTTGTCGGGTGTCTCGCCGGGGCCGAGGAGGACGGGGACGACGAGGGAGGCGAGCTTGCCGTGGCCGGGCCGGGTGCGCAGGGCGCGGCCGACGGCCTGGACCAGGTCGGGCATGGAGCCCCGGACGTCGGCGAAGTAGACGCTGTCGCAGGCGTGGGTGTCGACGCCCTCGCCCAGCACCTTCACCGAGCCCAGGAAACCCCTGTCCACGGCCGTCCCGTCGTCGGTGGTGCCACGGGCGAACTGGTCGAGGACGCGCCGGCGGTGTCGGGGCGTGTGGTCGCCGCACAGCCACTGCGCCCAGACCCGCCCCGGATACCGCTCCGGTTCGGCCGCGTGCAGGCGCCGGGCGACGTCCGGGAGTCCGGCGGCGAACGCTTCGGCTTCCTTGACCATGTGGTGGAAGACGAGGGTGCGGTGGAAGTCCTCCTCGGTGCAGGCCTTCACCAGCGCGGTCTGCAGGGCCGCGAGCCGGGCCCCGCGGACGGCGTCCGAGTAGCCCTCGATGCCGAGGAGTTGGGCGGCCTGGAGGTGGGTGTCGGTGACGTCGACGCACACCACCTGATACGGGGCGCAGATGCCCCGGTCGATGGCGGCCGACAGCGTGAGCGTGAAGCACCGGCTGCCGAACGGACCGTCCGGGTCGTCGTCCATGGAGGCGACCAGCTCTCCGGGCACCCCCCGCTCCGCGCTCTCGCTCTCGTCGTCGGGCTGCCACAGGCGGGGTGTGGCCGTCATGTACAGCCGCCGCAACGCCGGGATCCGGGTGTTGTCGTGCACGACCGCCCACGGTTTGCCGATCCGCCCAGAGGTGCGGTGGGCCTCGTCGACCACGATCAGATCCCAGCCCGGCAGCCCGGCGGCGTGGGCTCGTTCCAGGGTTCCCAGTCCCAGCGACGCATACGTCGCGAACACCGTCACCTTCTCGAACGGCCCGACCCAGGCGATCAGCTCACCCACATCCGTCGTGTTCGGGAAGGATGCCTGGTCCCCGCGCAGGGAGGACACCCCGATCACTGGCCCCCTGCGCCCGCCCTCACGCCAGGCCGCCTCGGTCTGCGCGAGCAGATCCAGCGAGGGGACGAGTACCAGTACCCGGCCCGCTCGCAACTCCTCCGCACCGCGCACCGCCACCAGAGTCTTGCCCGACCCGGTCGCCATGACCACCTGGGTCCGCAGCCCCCGCTCCGGCACCGTCGCCCCGGCCGGCAACTCCAGGGCGCGCAGGACCGCGTCCACCGCTTCACGCTGGTGCGGACGAAGCTCCCGTACTGCCATACCCAAGGGCCTTCTGCTCGAGGCGACTGCCTGATGAAAGGCAGCCTAATCCAACGTGCTCCGTCGCCATCAGCGGCGCCAGACGCCCTTGAGCCGGTGCGCCGTCATGACGACCGGGCCGGGGTGCGGGGAAGCCCGATGGCACGGGACTCCTCTATGACGTGGTAGCCGGCGCTCGTATAGAGGCTCATGGCCACTTCGTTGCCACCCCATACGGTGAACATCAGCGACGAGTCGCCGGCCGCGAGCGTCGCCTGTTCGCCGGCCTTCATCGCGGCCCGCCCGTACCCCTTGCCGCGGTGCTGCTCCTGGACGTGCAGGGAGTAGCCGTAGGTGACCCCGGGGAGGTATCCGTGCTTCAGCCAGCCGGTGCCGATCCTTTCGCCGGCCGCCTCGAGCACGAGGAACGTGTTGCCGGGTGTGGCCAGGCCCTCGGGGATCAGGTCGGCGAAGTCGCGCTCGGACTTGAGCACGGCCTCCTCGGGGCTGAGGGCTCCCGACCGGACGATGCCGGCGATGTACGAGTCCTTCTCGGAGGCGAGCCACTCGGGGTACTCGGCCCGAGTCATCGGCCGCGCGGTGATGCCGTCGAGCGGTTGCGGCGGGGAACCGACGGACCGCGTCCTGACCTGGCCGAGGACGGAGTAGCCGTCGAACAGCGCGCCGGCGGTCTCGGTGAGCCGTGTGTACAGTCGGCGTGCGCCGCGCTCGGCGCACCAGTCCTCGGCCCACTCCAGGGCGCCCTGCTCGAGTCCCCGGCCGGCGTGGGACGCATCGACGCGGAGGTCGCCGATGAGGCCCTCGGGTGTCCCCTTGTCGTCGCTCACGATCACGGCGACGTGTCCCACTCGGGTACCGGCGTCCGTGATCTCGGCGACGGTCCAGTTGCCGATGCCGTCGCACGCTCTGGTGAGCATGCGCTCCGCGGCGGCCGTTCCAAGTCCCGCCGCCGCGTACGAGGCGCGCAGCCGCCGCTCGAAGTCCTTCCGCCAATGCGTGTGATCACCGAGGATGCTGAATTCCGTCACTTGATCACCCTAGCTGCGTTGTCATGGACCTGAACGCACACGTTCGGTGTGCTGTGGCAGTGGTGACTGCAGTGTCATGGGGGGCGGTTGTGCTTGGAGGGCTGTGGGCGTGTACGGCCGCGGAGAGGATCGAGGCGCGGTGTTCGGCGGCGTTTCTCGGGCCGGAACACACCTCGGGCCACACGGGAGCCCGGCCGGTCGCCAAGGGCCGGTCCGACGCCCGCAGCCGGGGTGCGACCGGAATCGACCGGCGCGTGTGCGGCGCACGTTCGGTTGACCTTCACCTTGGGGCAGGCCGCAGCATCGGTGGGGCCGGGCGCCGTGCTCGGCATGAGGAGGGCGGGATGGGACTGTTGACCATCGGGGTGTTCGCGAAGGCGTCCCGGCTGTCGCCGAAGGCACTGCGTCTGTACGACGAGCTGGGCCTGCTGACTCCCGCTCGCGTGGACCCGGCAACCGGCTACCGCCTATACGCCCCACAGCAGTTGGAGCAGGCCCGGCTGGTCGCCTGGCTCCGGCGGCTGGGGATGCCCCTGACCCGCATCCGGTACGTCTGCACGCTGGAGCCCGGCCCGGCGGCCCGCGAGATCCGCGCGTTCTGGGCCCGGGTGGAGGCGGACACCGCCGCCCGGCGGGACCTGGCCGCCTTCCTCATCGACCACCTGTCCCGGAAGGATCCCGTCATGGCCTCGACCGCCCGGCCCCTGCACATCCGCTACGCCGCCCTGTCCGACACAGGCCTTGCCCGCGAACGCAACCAGGACACCGCCTACGCCGGCTCCCGCCTGCTGGCCGTCGCCGACGGCTTCGGCACCACCGGAGCCCCCGCGAGCGCCGCCGCCGTGGAGGCGCTGAAGCACCTGGAGACCGACAGCATCCCGGCCGGCAGCCTCCTCGACGTCCTGGAAGACGCCGTTGAACAGGCCCAGCAGGCCGTGCACGGCGCCGCCGCGGCCGGCTCCCGCCCCGAAGAGGCCGGTACGACCCTGACTGCGATGCTGTGGACCGGCTCGCAGATGGCGCTCGTCCACATCGGTGACTGCCGGGTCTACCTCCTGCGTGACGGGAGGCTGTTCCAGATCACCCACGATCACACCGTCGTGCAGTCGATGGTCGACGAAGGACGCCTCACCCCGGAAGAAGCGATGTCCCACCCCCAGCGGTCCCTGCTGGTGCGCGCGCTGGGCCGGGGTGCTGACGGCACCCCCGACATGCGCCTGCACGACGCCCTGCCCGAAGACCGGTACCTGGTGTGCTCCGACGGCCTGTCCACCGTCGTGGCGACCGAGGAGATCCGCCGGGCGCTCTGCGGCACCAGGGAGCCCGAACAGGCCGTGCGCGAACTGATCGCCCTCGCCAACGGCTCCGGCGGCCCCGACAATGTCAGCTGCGTCGTGGCGGACGTGATGGAGCCCCAGCAGTAGCAGGCCGGGGGACTGCCCGCCGCAGAAGAAGTCCAGAGCTTCCGGCGTCTGGTGCGGACTCGCAGGCCGCGCCAGACCCGAAGTGGCACGTCCATGGCACGAGCCTGAATCCGCCGCCAGGCCTGTCCGACTGTCTCGCCGATCACCCCGACGCGGTCCACAGCCCCACGCCCGCTCGGCGGGCGCGGCGCACCGCTCCGTAACCGCAGGCACGATCGAGCCGCCCGCGGCCCGTCCCCGGGATCAGTACATCTCCACGCAGTCGTAACTCATGCCCGGACTCAGATAGGCGCTGCCGCTCGAGCCGCTGATGACGTTGATGGTCAGCGTGTTGGTGCCGACGACGAACGCACCGGCCGGGACGGAGTAGCTGAACAAGGTGTTGTTGCCGCGGTAGGTGCCGATGGTCAGGCTGCGGGAACTCGGCTGGCCGGAGGCGCCGCGTGCGGACGAGGTCCAGTCGTTCACGGTGATCCGGGGCCGGCCGCCCGCGTAGGCGGCGGTGATGCCGATGCGGACCGTGCGGGCCGCGATCTGGGCGGAGGTGAGGGTGAAGACCACCTTGGTGGGGTTGTTGACGTCCTTCCACTGGTAAGCGGGGAAGTCGGCGGCGGAGCTGCTGCCCACGGTGTAGGTGGTCGGCCCCCAACTGCTCATCCGCGCGTCGGAAGGGTGCATGGAGGTCAGCCGGGAGCCGTTCCCGAACGACGCCGGTGTGCCGTTCCACTCGCCGATGCGGAAGAGGGCGGCGGGCGTCGTCCAGGTGGACGTGATGTTCTGGCCGGTGGTGGCGGTGCCCGCCGACACCGTCACCGTGCGGGTGGCGACGGCCAGTTCGTCCTGGTACAGCGTCTGGGTGTACGTACCCGGCTTCATCATCGGGCTGCTGAAGTTGCCGGTCGAGGCGTCGGGCGTGCACCAGTACTGCGCCGTGTCGTTGGCGAAACCGACCAGGACGGCCGAGCCGCTCGCCGCGCCGGACGCCTTTCCCCTCACATAGCCGCGTCCGGAGTCCGCCACCGCGCCGCGCAGCCCGAGCCCGTACAGGAAGCTCATGTCGGGGGCGCTGGGCGTGCTCGTGCCGCCGACCATGAGCGCGTAGGGCCCGTACAGGACGCCGAGCCGCTGGTTCTCGGTCTGGTTGTGCGCGGAGTACAGGTAGTTGTACAGCTCGATCGACGAGTCCGTGCCCTGCTGCTCGATGTCGCGGAAGAAGGGTCCGCCGGCGCTGCTCTCCCGGTTGCCATACACCATGTGGACGCCGATGCCGCCGCCCGTGACACCGCGCGGGGTCAATTCCAGGGCGCGGCGGTTGGAGTAGTACTTCGAGCGGGTCTGGCTGCCGACCTGGTAGATGTCCGAGGACTCGATGGCCGTGCCGCCGCTGATGTCGGACGAGGTGTTGATCGTGCTGAGGACGGAGCGGTTGAGGTACTGGATCCAGCGGAGTTCGCCGCCGCCCGCGGAGTCCACGTAGGTGGCCATGTAGATGGTGTTCCGGCCGCTCGCCACGACGAAGTAGTGGACCAGGGTGCCGCTGCCGTACCAGTTGGTGACCGACTCGGTGACGATGATGTAGTCGCCGGTCTGTGCCGCGGTGACCGTCGCCGAACCGCCCAGTCCCGACTCGACGTGGGACCCCTTGGTCCCGGAGGGCTGGAGTTCGGTGTCGTTGTAGTTCAGGGACGTCATGTCGCCGTTGCTCTGGCTGATCCTGAAGGTCAGCCCGGCGCCGGTGTTCACGGTGTAGTAGCCGCCGCCGCTGGTGTAGCCGAAGCCCGCCGCGGCCCGCGCGGGACCGGCGGCCGTGAGAACGGCCGCACCGGCGCTGCCGAGGGGGACGAGGGCGGCGGAGGCCGCAAGCACGGACCGTCTGCTGAGGGCCAATTCCGGTTCCTTTCAAGTGGGTTGGAATCCGCAAGGAGTGCAGAGCACGGGGAAAGCGCTTACTGTCAGCCGGGGAACGTAGCAACGCCCCTCACACGCGTCAATCGACGGCAACCAATCCGTGGTGGCCGGCAACTTCACGGCATCAACGAGTCGGAGGCAGACATGACTTCACCTGCACACAGTCGCCGTACCGCACGCCGTACCGTCGTCGCCGCGGCCGCCGCCCTGGGCGCGGCGGCCGTCGCCGTCCTCGCTCCCGGTTCCTGGGCCGGCCCGGCCCGGGCCGCACGCCCGGCGGTGGCGTTCGACGGCGCGGTGGGCTACGGCGCCACAGCCACCGGGGGCGCGGGCGGGAACACGTACCACGTGACCAACCTCAACGACTCCGGCAGCGGATCGTTCCGGGACGCGGTGAGCGCATCGCACCGCATCGTCGTCTTCGACGTGGGCGGCTACATCACGCTGAACTCCGCGGTGTCCGTGGCCGACGACATCACCATCGAGGGCGACACCGCACCCGGCCAGGGCATCGGCCTGCGCGGGAGGGAGGTGTCCTTCTCCAACTCCTCGAACGACATCGTCCGTTACGTCAGATTCCGGGAGGGTACGCTCGACCCGGCGAACGGCAAGGCGAGCCTGGCGCTCGCCCGGGCGAGCGACATGATCTTCGACCATGTGTCGGTCGAGTTCGCCAAGTGGGACGACATCGACGCCGTCGGCGCCAAGAACATCACCGTGCAGGACTCGATCATCGCCGACCCGATCGGGCAGCGGTTCGCCGCGCACACCGAGGGCGGACCGTTCACCTGGTACCACGACGTCTTCGCCGACGCGCACAACCGCAACCCGCTGGCCAAGGCCGACACACAGTTCGTCGGCAATGTCGTGTACGACTACCAGGGCGGGTACACGGCCGGCAACTCCGGCGGGACCTTCCGGCACGACGTGGCCGACAACGCGTTCATCGCCGGACCCGTCACCGGTACGGCGTCCAACGCCTACTACCAGATGGCCCACCAGACGGTCTGGAACAGCGGCAACATCCTGGACGGCGACAAGGACGGCAAGCTCGGCGGCACGGCGCTCGGTGTCGGCGCAGGCGCCACCGGCCTCGCCTCCCCCTGGTCGCCCACCACCGCGTCGCTGGCGGCCTCCGCGGCCAGCGCGCGGGACGCGTACGCGCAGGCCGTCGCCCAGGCCGGCGACCTGCCCCGGGACGATGTCGACTCGCTGGTGATCGCCGACGTCACCTCACTCGGCACTGGCGGACGGCTGTGGTCGTCCCAGACCCAGACCGGTCTGGGCAACGACGGCTACGGAACCATCACCGGGTAGCCGGGAACTTCCGGGACCTCGCGTGCTCAGAGGTTGATCATGTGGCCGGCGAGGCCGTGCAGGGCGTCCTGTACCGCCTCGCTCAGGGTGGGATGCGCGTGGACGTTCCTGATCAGCTCGGACACCGTCAGATCCCATTTCTGGGCGAGGGTCAGCTCCGGGAGGAGTTCCGTCACGTCCGGGCCGATCAGATGGGCGCCGAGCAGTTCGCCGTAGCGGGCGTCGCTCACCAGCTTCACGAAACCGGCCGTGTCGCCGAACCCGTGTGCCTTGGCGTTGGCCGTGAAGGGAAACTTCGCCACCCGGACATCGAAGCCCCCGGCGCGCGCCTCGGCCTCGGTCCAGCCGAAGCTGGCGATCTGGGGCCGGCAGAACGTCGCACGCGGGATCATGCGGTAGTCCAGTTCCATCGTCTCCACGCCGGCGATGCTCTCGGCGGCGACGACCCCCATCGCCTCGGCGGCGTGGGCCAGCATCAGCTTCGCCGTGACGTCGCCGATGGCATAGATGTGCGGCTGACTGGTGCGGCAACGGCCGTCCACGTCGATCGCACCGCGGTCGGTCAGCCGTACCCCCGCGGAGGCCAGCCCGTAGCCGGCGGTACGCGGCTGGAAACCCGTGGCCTGCAGGACCTTGTCGGCCTCCAGGACTTGTGGTTCGTCACCCTGCCGGACCATCACACGGACACGGTCGGCGCCCTCTTCGACGGACTCGACGCGGGCGGAGGTCAGCACGTGGATCCCCTGCCGTGCGAACCGCTTGGCCAGCTCCGCCGACACCTCCTCGTCCTCCAGGGGCGCGATCCGGCCGAGGAACTCGACCAGCGTCACCTCGACGCCGTAGGAACGCAGCAGATAGGCGAACTCCACGCCGATGGCGCCCGCCCCGGCGATGATCAGGCTCGACGGGAGGCTGTCGGCGAGGATCTGCTCCTCGAACGTCACGACGCGCCGGCCCAGGGTCGTACCCGGCAACAGCTTCACGGTCGCGCCGGTGGCGATGATGCAGGAGCGGAAGGAGAGTGTCGTCTCGCCGTCGCGCAGGCGTACCTGCAGCGTGTGCGGGTCGATGAAGATGCCCTGGCCCTCGAACTGGGCGATCTTGTTCTTGCGCATGAGGTAGCCGACGCCTTTCGCGCGGCCGTCGGCCACCGTCCGGCTGCGCTCGTAGGCGTTGCGGTAGTCCAGGTTCACATCCCCGCTGATCTTCACGCCGAACTTGTCCGCATCGTGCAGGATCAGCTGGGCGACCTCGGCGTTGCGCAGCAGTGCCTTCGCCGGGACGCAGCCGATGTTCAGGCAGACGCCGCCCCAGAAACGGGCTTCCACGATGGCCGTGCGAAGCCCCAGCTGCGCGCAGCGGATGGCCGCCACGTATCCGCCGGGGCCCGCCCCGAGCACGACGACATCGAAGTCAGTGTCCATCTCCACCTCTCCCACGCTGTTCGTCGGCACCGTTCACGGTGCCGGACACCTCGATTCGTCGGTTGCCGCCGGTGCCGGCACAACTTGAACGCTGGTCGCTCGCCGGCCGGCCTGCAACCGGGGACCTGGGGCCATATGGGTGGGTGAAGCAGGCGCCGGCCCCCTTGGGACGAAGTTCGTCCCGAGCCAGCCGTCGGTGATCTCGCCGGTGAGTTCCAGCACTGCGTAGTTGCGAATTGAGACTTACCCTGGCAAGGCTTCTGACCCGCATCTGCCTGCTGAGTTTCAAGGAGGGACTCGTATCATCGGGTCATGAGGCGTACGACGTTCGCGGACTGGCCCTGCTCTGCGGCCCGGACGGACCTGGCCGAGGGGTGACATCCTCCCAGCACAGGGGCTCCTTGCAGTGTGAGCAGACGACCTCGGCGCGAGTGTCGTGACCACACGGCTCGTGACGGGTGGTGACCGGCACTCCCGCCTCCTCGGCGAGCCAGCGGTCGCCCCAGGCGGTGATGGCCAGGATCACGGGGTAGAAGTCGCGGCCCGACTCGGTGAGCAGGTACTCGTGCCTGACCGGCTGGGTCTCGTAGACGCGTTTCTCCAGCAACCCCGCATCCACCAGCCGGCGCAGGCGTTCGCGCTGATGCGGACCATCCGCTCACACCCCTTGTCGCAGCATCGGAGTGGAGCCGATGCCCGGCCGCGTCTTCGACCCCGCCGAAGCCGCCCGCGGTGACGCGGCCGTCGTCCCCGGGGCCGGAGCGGTGCGCCGGCGGCTGACCCTGACCGACAGCTGTGTCTGCCCCTGACCCCCGCCGTACCCGAGTGAATTGGACTCCCTGTTGATGGACCTGCGAGCGGCTCTGACCGCGCACCGTCTCGTCGCGATCGTGCGCGGTGACGATCCCGACGCCGCGTTGCGCACCGTACTGACCCTGGCCGACGAAGGCATCGAACTCATCGAGGTGTCGCTGACCGGCAAGAGCGCCCTGACCGTCCTCGAGCGGGCCCGGCAGGCACTCGGCCCGGACCAGCCGCTCGGCGTCGGCACCGTACTGAACGCCGCCGACGCCCGGGCCGCCCGAGGGGCCGGCGCCGACTTCGCCGTCACCCCCGCGCTGGGTGGGGGCGTCGGCGCGGCGATCGAGGCGGGCATGCCGGTCCTGGCCGGCGTGCTGACCCCTACCGAGATCGTGGCCGCGCGCGGCCTCGGCGCCGCCGCGCTGAAGATCTTCCCGGCAGCCCAGGTGGGCGGGCCCGCCTACCTCAAAGCCCTGCGCGGACCCTTCCCGAACGAGCCGTTCGTGCCCGTGGGCGGCGTGGACGAGGCCACGGCGCACGCCTACCTGACCGCCGGGGCGACCGCGGTCGGCGTCGGCTCCCCGCTGGTCGGCGATGCCGCCGACGGCGGCAGCATCTCCGCCCTGCGCGCCCGCGCCCGCTCCTTCCGCGCGGTGGCCGAGGAGTTCACGCCGTGACCTGGACCTTGCGTCCAGACCGGCTGGAACCCGGCGAAGGTGTCCGCTGGACCGCCGGGGGGATCGTGCGTCGACATCCTCGCCGGCCGTCTGCTCGCCGCACCCGACGAGCCCGCCGCGCCGCTGCAGCAACTGGCCCAACTGCCCTTCCCACTGGGCGCGGTGGCGCGGGGCTGGTTCTGGGCGGGCAGCATGGCGTACACCGCCGGGCGTGAAGGCGGGACCGTTGGGCACGGTGCCCGGCAGGTGGCCGGAGTGTGCCGGCCGGCGAAGGAGGTGGCATGACACACATGACCGGTATGTGGCGGCCGGCCGACGGCCCTGTGGTGTGTGTCGGCGAGACGATGGCGGCCCTGGCCCCCACACCGACCGGGCCGCTCGACGGTGCCGGGGACCTGCGGCTGTCGGTGGCCGGAGCGGAGTCGAACGTGGCCATGTACCTGGCCGAACTGGGCCGTCCGGTCTCCTGGCTGTCGGCACTCGGCGACGACGCCTTCGGCCGGCGGGTGCGTGCCGCCATCGCCGCAACGGGCGTCGACGTCACCGGCGTACGCACCGACCGCGAGCGCCCCACCGGCCTGCTCGTGAAGGACCCGGGCCCCGCCCGCACCCGCGTGCACTACTACCGTTCAGGCTCGGCGGCCTCGGCCCTCGGCCCCGGGATCCTGGACGACGAGCGGTTGCGGACCGCCGCCCTGCTGCACCTGACCGGGGTGACCCCGGCGCTGTCTCCCTCCTGCCGGCACCTCGTGGAACGCGCCCTCGGCGCCCCGGCGGGCGCACGGCCGTACGCCGTCAGCTTCGACGTCAACCACCGCCCCGCGCTCTGGTCGGACGGCACGGCCGCCGCCATGCTGCGCGACCTGGCCGGCCGCGCCGACATCGTGTTCGTCGGCCTCGACGAGGCGCAGGGTCTGTGGGGCTCCGATCTCGAAACGGCCGACGTACGGGGGCTGTTGCCGTGCCCGCGCATCCTCGTCGTCAAGGACGGTGCTCGGTCCGCCACCGCCTTCGGCGAGGAGGGCGCGTGCACCGTGCCGGCTCTGCGTACCAGGGTTGTGGAACCCGTCGGCGCGGGCGACGCCTTCGCCGCGGGCTTCCTCGCCGGACTGCTCGACGGCGGGGACCTGCGGCGTGCGCTGCGGCAAGGCCACATCACGGCGTCGTCCGCCCTCAAGGCGAGCGCGGACCACGGGCCGCTGCCCGATACGGACACGATCGAGCGGCTCCTGGGGCTCAGCGACGGGCACTGGGCGCAGCTCGGGCTGACGGCGGTGTGAGGCGCGCCGTCGGCCCGAGGCCGCCCGGTTGTCCCGGTGGAATGGTCACCCGGCCGGAACGGACCGGTGTGCGTCAGGTGCGCAGGAGCCGCAGGTCGATCGCGTCGGCCATGGCCTTCATACCCCCGTCGTTGGGGTGGATGTGGTCACCGGAGTCGTACGCCGGCTCGAGGGCCGCCGGGTTCGACGGGTCACGCATGGCCTGGTCGAAGTCGATGACCCCGTCGAAGGCGCCGCTGGTGCGGATCCACTGGTTGACGCTCTGTCGGATCGCCTCTGCGGCAGACGTGTAGTAGCCGTTCCCCTCGTCGGGCATCAGGGTTGCGCCGACGACGCCGACGTGGGCGGCATGCGCCTCGGCGATCAGAGTGCGGTAGCCGTCGATGAGATCCTGGGCGGTCAGCGGCCGGCCGTCGGGCCCGGCGTTGTTGCCGATGTCGTTGATCCCTTCGAAGAGGATCACGTCCTTGACGCCCGGCTGGCCGAGGGCGTCGTGCCCGAAGCGCTTCAGGGCGCTGACGCCCTGCCACAGGTTGGGGACGTCGGTGAGGACCCGGTTGCCGCCGATGCCGGAGTCGACGACGCTCAGCCTCTGCGGGCCCGGTCCGGCGGCCAGCCGGCGGCCGAGGAAGTCGGGCCAGCGGCTGTAGGTGCCGGTCGACGAATGGTAGCCGTCGGTGATGGAGTCGCCGAAGGCGACGACGGTGCCCTTCGCGGTCGGCGACACGACGTCCAGCCCCGCCAGGTAGTACCAGGAGGTCGTCGTCGTGCCGAACGCGGCGGCACCGTCGTCACCGGTGTGGTCGCCGGAGGCGATGTAGGTGGTGTCGAACGCGTCGGAGTGCCAGGTCGACATTCCCGTCGTGCCCGGCACATACAGGCTGACGAGCAGGTTCTCGCCCGCGCTGACCGAGATCGGGACGACGTCGCTGACGGCCTCTTCACCGGCGGGTATCGTGAGGCGGCCAAAGCGGCCGAAGGTGACGTTCCGCGTGGTGCCGCGCGTCGCCTCGCCACCCTTCGCCTGGACGGCCACGTCCACGGCGCTGACGTCGAGCGGGGTGGTGCTGTACCGGTTGGACAGGGTGATGCGTGCACCCGAGCCGGCGACGCTGCTGTGCACCACCATCCGGATGGTCTGGTTGCCGAAGGACGGACCGCCGGTCGTCATGCCGGGCGACCAGGCACTGACCCGTGTGCCCTTGCCCTGCGGCGAAGACGTGGCGGCGTGTGCCGCGTTGGCGGTGCTCAACGGAACGACCGCGAGGGCCAAGCCGGTCAGTGCGCCGCACACGCACAGCAACGACCTGCGACGCGGTCGGCGATCCGCCGCCGTTCTTTCCTCTTTCCGGGACATCTTCTTCCGGCACATCGTCTTCCGGGACATCGTCGCTCTCCACTCTCGTCGTCGTCCGCACACCATGAATTCCATTGCGGCCGGCCTCAGCCGAGGTTGCCCAACGTGACGGACTCACCGGGCTCGAGACTGATCCTCCGCGACGTGCTGCCCGCGAAGACGGTCGTGTCACGGCCACCGACGCTCTTCAGCGTCACCTGCGTGACCTTGCCGTTCTTCCAATGGAGGTCGGCGACGAAGCCACCGCGCACGCCGACGCCCGACACCGAGCCGGATGCCGCCCACGCGGCGGGCAGCGCGGGCAGCAACTCGACGTGGCCCGGGCGCGAGTAGAGCAGCATCTCGATCATCGCGGAGGGTGTGCCGAAGTTGGCGTCGATCTGGAAGATGCCGCGGCCCTGCCCCATGTCCATGATGTCGAAGAGGTTCGACGCGCTGCCGTTGCTGCCGTGCACCGACGGCTTCAGGTTGTTGACGACGAGCTGGTAGGCCTTTTCCGCGTTCTTCAGCCGGGCCCAGCACAGGCTGCGCCAGGCGTTGGCCCAGCCGTAGCTGTTCATGCCGCGGGAGGTCAGCAGTGCGGTGGTGCCGGCGAGGATCTCCTTCGGCGTGGAGTCGTCCGGGCGGATCCGGTCGCCGGGGAAGAGGCCGAAGAGCGGGGAGAGGTGCCGGTGGGTGGTGTCGCCGAGGTTGTCGGGCGACATCCACTCCTCCAGCCAGCCGCTGCTGGGGCTGACCACGGGCAGGTACAGGCGCTCACGCAGAGCGTCGATGGTGGTGCTGTAGGAGATGTCCTTGCCCAGTATCCGCGTTGCGGTGTGGTAGTTGCCGAAGAGGTTCCACACCAGTTCCTGGGCGTAGGTGATGCCCTTGGCGTCCTGCGGGCCCTGCTCGGGGGACCAGTCGCTGTCGTCGACGAGGACCTCGCGCGGGGCTCCGGAGGAGTCGGTGACCGTCGTGGT
Organism: Streptomyces sp. FXJ1.172; assembly: GCF_001636945.3. NCBI lineage: Bacteria > Bacillati > Actinomycetota > Actinomycetes > Kitasatosporales > Streptomycetaceae > Streptomyces > Streptomyces sp. FXJ1.172. Next base: position 8,828,600 of record NZ_CP119133.2, read on the forward strand.
GACCAGGCGGGCCTCCCAGAACTCGACGGCGCCCTTGAGGAGGGGATAGATCCTCTCGAGGTAGGCGCGGTCCTGGGTGAACTCGTAGTGCTCGAACAGACTCTGGCAGAGCCAGGCGCCGGCGCCGGGGTGCCACCACCAGCCGCTGCCGCCGTAGGGGTTGGTGGAGAAGGCCACCGCCCAACCGGCGATCTTCCCACTGGAGTTGCGGTACCGGTTGGTGGGGCTGTTGAACAGCCGCTGGGTGACGTCCGTCCAGGAGGAGAGCTGCGCGAGGCAGTAGTCCGCGAAGGCGTCGAAGCATGCGGACAGACCCGCCCGGTCGGCCATCCAGTAGTTCATCTGGACGTTGATGTCGGTGTGGTAGTCGCCCATCCAGTCCGGATCGTTGCCGTCCAGCCATGGACCCTGCAGGCCCATCGGCAGGCTGCCCCGCGATCCGGAGATCATCAGATACCGGCCGAACTGCAGGTAGGCGGCCTCGAGTTCGGGGTCGGGGACGTTGTCCCGGTCGCGCGCCTGCACCCGTTGCCAGGTGTCCAGCCTGCGCTGGGCGGCGGACGAGGGGCCGAGGTCGATGTCCAACTGCTCGAAGAGGGGGCGGAAGTCGGCGACATGCGTGTGCAGCAGAGTGGCCGCGGAGTGGCCTGCCGCGTCGAGTACCTTGGTCCGCGCCAGGTGTTGCGGATCCACGGACGGGTCGCGGAACCCGGCGGCCGCGTCCGGCGCGTAGTCGGTGCCGCCGCTGACCACCACGGTGAGGTCCGCGCAGCCGCTGAAGGAGATCGACGTCCCGTCGACGGCAACTGTGCCGGTGCTGCTGCGGGCCGTGACCGCGGCGCCGTACTTCAGGCCGTTGGCGAAGGATGCCCCGAACGAGGCGGAGCGTCCGGCGCCGTCGGCGGTGGTGGACTCACCGTGCGTTCCGGCGAGGGAGACGGTACCCGTGTAGGTTCCGCCGCCCTGCTGGGAGAAGTGCACGACGATGACGTCGTCGGGGCGGCTGGCGAAGATCTGCCGGTGATAGGTGACTCCGGACAGGTCGTACGACGCGCTGACGAGGCCCTGGCCCAGGTCGAGGGTGCGACGGTAGCTGTCGACGGAGCCCAGGTCGTGCCCGGGGACGTCGACGGTGAGATGGGCCAGCAGGGTCAGGGAGCCGAAGTCGTCGCGGCCGTAGGGGAACTGGCCGTCGCTCTGCAGGGTGTCGTTGATGCCACCCGTCCACAGGGTCGAGTCGGTGATCATCAGCAGTTCGCTGGCGGGGTCGTTGCTCGCGAGCGCGCCGAGTCGGCCGTTCCCGACGGGCAGTCCCTGCCGGATCATCGAGTCGGGGGAGGCGGGGGCCTGCCACCACAGCTGGTTCCTCGCCGCGGCGGCCGGGGACAACAGGGGCGAGGAGGTGGGGCGCAGGGGAGCCGCCGAGGCGCTGAAGGCGGGCAGAGCGCCGAGGGCGGCGGCCGTGCCGGCTGCGGCGGCGAGGGCGAGGAAGCCCCTGCGGTTCGGGTGGTTGTCGCGCGATTCGGTGTGCTGGTTGTCCACGTTGTGCACTCCATGTCCAAGGGACGGCGCATGCGGGAGACGGCGGGTGCGGGAACAGGGTGTGCGGGCCCCTCGGGCCAACTCCCGGGCCCGCAGGGGAGATCAGGCGGACCTGGGCACGTCGATCCTGTCGATGTCGGGCGAGTAGTCCCAGCCGCTGTCGAACGTGATGGTGTTGGAGCCCGCCTTCAGGGCCAGCTGGACGCTGACGGTGTCGACGGTGCCCCAGTCACCGGTGGAGGGGAACTTCAGGCTGGTGCCGTTGCCGCCGTTGGAGTAGACGGTCACCGAGCGGGGATCGCCGCTGACGTAGGCGACGTCGACGGTGTAGATGCCGTCCTTCTTCACTGTGATGTCGTTGAACTGCAGCTTGCTGTCCAGGTACAGGTTGCCGACCTTCTTGCCGCCGGAGCAGGAGCCGCAGGAGGCGACGGAGGCGTTGCCGGTCAGGGTGTTGTCCGCGGACTCGGCCTCGTAGCGGGTGGTCGCCAGCGGCGTGCCGCCGGGCTTGACGACGAACAGCCGGGAGCCGTGCGCGGGCAGCGTCGCAGTGATCTCGTTCCGGTACGTCCCGAGGTTCTGGTGGTTCCACAGGTCGCGTACGGAGGCGGCCCCGGTGAAACCGAAGGATGCCCAGTCGGCGGTGACGGAGGCCGGCGCATCGCCGAGGTTGAACAGGGCGACCGTGTATGTGCCGTTGGGGTTCTTGGCACCCCAGACCTGCTGGTCGCCCAGCGGCGTGACGGGTCGCGCGACGGGCGAGGTGTTCTGGTCGACGGCGATGACTTCCTGGTTGCCCAGCAGGGAGAGGCCGTAGCTGTCCAGCTTGGTGAGGTCGTCACCGGTGAACAGGGGGGACTTGTTGATGGCCCACAGGGTCATGTAGCTCTGCCGCTCGGCGTTGGTGAGGCCGTCCATCGCCCCGTTGCCGACGTCGAGCGAGTCGAGGTCGTTCCAGCCGCCCGGGCCCGCCCGGTGGCTCCACGCGGGGGCGTCGTTCCACCGGTCGTTGACCGAGTTCTCCCAGGTGACCAGGGTGTTGCAGTAGCACTCGACGTCGGTGTCGATGCGCCAGCCGTTGGAGTACTTCTTCCAGTCGGCGGCGTGCCCGATGTCGAGTGACCAGGAGATCTCCAGGTGGATCGGGCGGCCGGTGGCGGCGATGGCCTGGTGCCAGGCGGCGACGTCCGCGACGTTGTTGTAGTTGTCACCGGACTTGGACGAGCCGGGGCCCACGCCGTCGAGCTTGAGGAAGTCGTAGCCCCAGTCCGCGAGCATCTGCGCCTGCGAGTCGATGTACTTCTGCGCGCACGGGTTGTCGAAGTCCAGCTTGTAGGCGCTGTCCCAGCCGTTGGTGGTGCGCAGGTCCGGGTAGACGATGTCGGCCGTGGTGCAGCCCGGGGCGTTCCAGACCGGCACCTTGCCGTCGCCGTACGCGCCCTTCTCCAGGCCGACGGGCAGGTAGATGCCGGCTTTGAGACCCTTGGCGTGGATGTGGTCGGCGACCGACTTCATGCCGTCGGGGAACCGGGCCGCGTCGGGCGTCTGCCGGCCGTACTGGTCGAACTCGGACGTCCAGTTGCTGTCCATCCACCAGCCGGCGTCTATGTTGACGTGGTCGTAGCCGTACTTCTGCAGTGTGGTGGCGAGGGCGTCCGTCTGCTTCAGGACGTTCGCCTCGGTGAGGTAGCTGTAGTTGCCGTCGGGGTTCAGGCCCGGGTAGTGGGAGGACTGCATGCTCCAACTGGACCAGCCCATGTACGGCTTGGCCGCCAGGCCGGATCCGGCGTCCTGACTGGTCGAGGCCGAGGTGGCGGATGCGGTCGTGGACGGGGAACCCGAGGCCACGGCCCGGGTGGCGGCGGCCGGGACCGCCGTGGCGAGTCCGGCTGTGACGGCCAGGACCAGCGTCGCTCTGAGAGTGCGGCGCGGGAAGCCGGAGAGGTGTCCGCGCAGGGTTCGGTACGGGGATGACCGCATGGGTCGCCTCCTGGGGTGGGGTGGCGGTGTCGTGCGCTGGTACCCGGTGGGGGGCGGGCGGTGGTCCGGGCGGGGAGAGGACGTGGTTCCGGGCGGGACGCCGGGGCCGAAGCGGCCGGGAGCCCGGCGGCCGGGGCGTCGGGCCCGCGGTTCAGCCCGCGCCCGGGCCGGTCGTGAGCGGGCTGATGAACCGTCGCCGGCGCGTGCGGTCCACCAGGAACGTGGGGATCGTGGTCATGAGAGCGCGCGGCATGGTCACTCCTCGTACATGTCTGATCCCATGAAGGACTGGATGGCGGTGGCCGCGGCCCCGCGCGCCCACTCCTCGAACGGCAGGGGACGTGTCATCACGTCGCACTGCGCGGCCGTGCCGAAGGCGGACGCGGCGAACGCGTCCTGGATGCCCTCGGCGACGAGGTCGTAGGCGGCCAAGCCCTCCCCGGAGATGATGACCCGTTCGGAGCCGAGGAGGTTCACCAGGAAGCCGATGGCCTTGCCGATGGCTTCACCGGCCCGTGCGTAGACCGCCCTGACACCTGGTTCTCCGCGGTGGGCCAGGGCAAGTGCCTCGGCCGCGTCCCCGACCTGCCGGCCGGTGGCCGCGCGCACCGCGCGGAGTATCGCGGGGTCCGCCGCGATGGCCTCCACGCACCCCCGGTTGCCGCAGTGGCAGAGCGGCCCGAGCGGGTCGAGGGACACATGCCCGATCTCGCCGGCCACACCGTGCGCGCCCGACACCACCCGCCCGTGCACGACCAGGCCGCAGCCGATGCCGGCGCCCACGGTTACCAGGGCGAAGTCCGAGAGACCGACTCCGGCCCCGAACCAGTGCTCGGCGACGGTGAGCGCCCGCACGTCGTTGTCGACCGTGACCGGCAGCCCGGTCGCGGTCCTGGCGATCTCGGCGAGCGGTACGTCCCGCCACTCCAGGAAGGGGGAGTAGCGGACCACGCCGTCCGTGCGGTCCACGTCCCCCGAGATCGCGATGCCGACCCCCCGTACCCGCACACCGAATCCGTCGGCCTCCGTGAGCAACTCCTGGACCAGCGCGGTGAGGGCGGGGAGCACGGCCTGCGGCTCGCGGTCCGTGAGCCGCAGGTGCCGGGAGATCCGGACACGGCAACACAGGTCGGCGAGCACGGCGATGATCTCGTCGCCGGTCACCTTGATCCCGATGAACAGCGCGCTTCCGCCGTCCACCCACACCAGGCTGGCCGGACGGCCCACGGCGGGCCGCGCCTCTTCGTCCACTCCCTCGACCAGGTAGCCGAGTTCCATCAGCGGACGGACCGCCTTGGTGACGGCGGCCGGGGAGAGGCTGGTCCGCCGCGCCACCTCGGACCGAGTGAGCGGACCGTGGGAGAGCAGGGTGGTGAAGACCAGGGAAGCGGCCGGCGTCATCGCCGGGGCTGCCTCGTGGGAGAGGGCCGGGCACATGGCCGGAAACCTAGGGAGGTTCTTTTTCGCTGTCAATGAATTAAGCACAGTCCTTTCTAAGAACATGAGTTGACCAGGATGTACCTGGAAAACCTAGACGGTTGGCATGTGTTGACACACGATCGAAGGAAGGGTGCTGCACGGCTGCCAGCACCGGCTGCGCGGTCCCGGCGACGACGGCCCGACGGCCGTGCAGTACACCTCCGCGCCCTGCATCTGATCCGGGTCGATGACCAACTGCATTCGAACACAAGGGCGTAAGCCGCTATGATCCACGCGGCAAGGCTGTAGCGCAGAGGTCGTCGCGCCCAAGCATCAAGCTGGAGGACGTCGGTTCGAATCCGACCAGCCTTGCCGCCCTTGTCGTGGAGGAAAGTCGATTGGCGTCGGTTCGTCCTGGGCGGGCGGAGGGCGATGCCGCCCTCGGCCCGCCGGGCACCGGCCATGGACCGGTGGAGTGGTGATGACGCAGCCGACACCCGTACGCTGCCCCGCGATCGAGCACCCGGACATCCCGATCAGTGATCCCGCCGCCCTGGAGCCTTTGCTTGCGCGACTGCGCTGCGCACACCCGGTGGAGGCCGACGAGTCCTTCCCGCTCGGCACCGTGCGCGCGGACGGGCGTATCGACCTGTGCAAGCAGGGCCTCGGAGCAGTCGGCGCCGCCCGGCTGATGCCCGTGGCCGCCGCATCAGCGCACGCCACGCATGTGCTGCTCGGCACCAACGCCATCGGGAACGAGGGAGCCCGCACGGTCGCCGACGCACTGGCCGACGGCCACGGCCTGCGCACGCTCTACCTCGGCTGCAACCGCATCGGCCCCGGGGGCGTCAACGCCATCGCCCACGCGCTGACGACGGACCGCACCGTCCGCGCCCTGTGGCTCAAGCGCAACCCGGTGGGCGACGACGGCGCCCGGACGCTCGCCGCGATGCTCCGCCACAACACCGCGCTGCGCACCCTCGACCTCGTCAACACCGGTCTGACCACCCACGGTCTGCGGGCCCTGTACGAGGCCCTCACCACCCGGCCCAGCCCGGTGGAACGTCTCTTCCTCGGCGGCAACGGCCTGACCGCCGACGCCGCCCCGCTGCTGGCGGCGCTGATCCGTGAGGCGGGTGTGCGCGAGCTGTACCTCCCCGCCAACCACCTCGGAGACGAGGGCGCCGCGATCCTCGCCGCCGCGGCCGACCCCGCACGGCCGGTGCGCCTCGGCCTGGGCGGCAACGGGATCGGCCCCGCCGGTGCCCGGGCCCTCGCCGGCTCCCTCGGCGGGATCGAGGCACTCGACCTGGGCCGGCCGCCGTCGGAACGCAGCCTCGGTGCCCCCGCCAACACCACCGGAGACGAAGGCGCCCACGCACTCGCCGACGCCCTGCCGGGCAGCCCGCTGCGCCGGCTGGAGCTGTGCCACACCGGCCTGACCGGGCGGGGCGCCAAGACACTCCTGGCAGCCGTGCCCGACAACTCGCCCCTGGAGTATGTCGGTCTGGGACCCGGCCTGCCCCGCAAGGTGAAGCGGTCCTTCACCTCGCGTCTGCGGCCCGTCGGCAGGGCGCATCCCGACCTGCGCGCGATAGGGAGTGTCTACCGTTGAGTTCCCGTGGCGAACCCCGTTGCTTCCCCGCCGACGAGGCGGCAAGCCGGCGACGCATCCGCCGGTACGCGGTGCCCCGCTGGATGATCGAGCGGGCGACCGAACGCCGTCTGGCCGGTGACTGGCGGGGTGCCTGTGCGGCGGCGAACGTCGACGTCACGTTCGACCTGTCCGAGGTCGCCGACCACTGCGGCGACCTCGTCGCCACGGCCCTCGAGGACGACCTCCGCCACTTCGCCCCCGACCTGCTGCGCTGGCACCTGCCGCGCGTGCTCGGCGGGCGCACCACGCTCGCCACGGACACGACCGTCGTTCTCGCACGCTACCGCCCGAAGGCAACGGGCGAGGGCCCCCGGGCCACGCCGTACCTGCACATCACCACGTCGGCGATGGTCGACGGACCGCAACGGATAGCCCTGCGGTTCAGGACGGTCAAGGACGAGCGGGCCGCGGGCGTCTTCGGGCGGACCACACAGGACTGGCGGTCCGCACGGCACCTGTGGGACGCGCGGCACGCCGGCGAACTGCGTGAACGGTGCGGCGGCGGCACGCGGCGGCCGCCGTTCCTGCACGCCGACGCCACCCTGCTCGGCACGGACGACCTGCCATCGGCCGATCCCGGCGACGGCGACCTGGCGGCGCGGGCCGAGTGGGCCACGCTGCTGCACCAGAGGGGCGAGACCCAGGCTGCCTTCGCCGCCGCCGGCCTCGAGCTGGACCTGACGCCACCGCCGACATCCGGCTGGTACCGCGCCGACCCGGAGCGGCTGGTGAGCGGCCTCGCCCTCAACCACACCCGCCTGGAGCCGGAGATCCGCCGGCAGATGGCCGAGGGCGTCGCCGACCGCTTCCTCATCGCCGTGCACTGGCGGACCTACCTCCTGCTGGAGCCCATGGACACCGGCGGGCTGCTGGTGCGAGCCGTGGACCGGGACGACGTCAAGGACGAGGCCTTCCTCGCCGAGGCCCTGTGGCGCAGGCTCCCCGACCTCGACCTGATGCGCGTAGGAGGCGTCGCGGCGGAGCATCTGCATCCGCTCGTCCGCGAGGCACTGTTCCCCGCCCTCCGGGTCCCGCAAGGCCCGGCCGGCCCGCCCGGACCGACGCCTCCCGCACATGTGCGGGTCAGGTGCCGCGGGGAATGGCACGAGGTGTCCTTCCGGCCCGGCGGCCTGCTGGGCATGCCGCACAGCGACGAGGAACAGCAGCGCGAACGCGCCATGCGCGCCTTCGGCGGTGCCGTCGCCGGCTGCTTCGCCGTGGAGCAGACGTGGACCTCCGGAAAGGGCCGCCTGCCCAAGGCGCTGCGGGCACAACGCCACGAACTGTTCCTGCGGGCCGGGCACGGTGACACCCCCGGCGTGCTGGAACTGCTGGACGCGGGTGTCGATCCCCGCGTGCGGGACGCCTCCGGGCGCACCCTGCTTCACGTACTGAACCTCCTCGACCACGAGACGCTGCTGCCGCGGCTGCTGGCGGAGGGACTGGACCTCGAGGCCCGCGACCTGCGGGAGCGCACGCCGCTGTTCGTGGCAGTCAACGACCTCGGTTCGAAGGCGCTGGTGGAGGCGCTCGTCGCCGCCGGGGCGCGGCTCGACGTGATCGACCAGTCCGAGCTGTCGCTGGCCCAGCTCGTCCGTCGCTACAAGCGGTCCGACCTGGAATTCCTCCGGGCACGCGTACGGGAGGAACACCCAGACGTCGGCGCCGAGTGGTGGGACGAATGGATGGACGAGCAGGAGCAGTACTACGCCGACGAGTTCGCCGACCCCGACGACGAGGAAGAGCTGCCCTCTTGAGCACCGGCCGTACCACCCCCGCCGCGCCGTCCGGTCCGCTGGCGGCCGCGGACGACCTCAACCGCAGGCTGCGCACCCGACGGACCGAGCCCGCCGCGAACCCCCAGCTGGAGGCGCTCGCCCTCGCCGTGACGGCCAATCAGCCCGTACTGCTGTGGGGAGAGCCGGGCATCGGCAAGTCGGCCGCCCTGGAGCAGCTCGCCGCCGGGCTCGGCCTGCCGCTGGAGACGGTCATCGCCAGCGTGCACGAGCCCTCCGACTTCGCCGGACTGCCCATCGTCGGTGACGACCCGGCCGTCACCGGTGTGCCGATGGCCCCGCCGGACTGGGCGGTGCGCCTCGCCCGCGCCGGACAGGGCCTGCTCTTCTTCGACGAACTGTCCTCCGCCCCGCCGGCCGTGCAGGCCGCGCTGCTGCGGGTGGTGCTCGAACGACGGGTCGGCAGCCTCGTACTGCCGGAGGCCGTACGGATCGTCGCCGCCGCCAACCCGCCCTCCAGCGCGGCGGACGGCTGGCATCTCAGCCCGCCGCTCGCCAACCGGTTCGTCCACCTCGAATGGACCCACGACCCCCGGACGGTCGCCCGTGGCATGGCCGGCACCTGGCCGGAGGTGACCGTGCCCCTCGTCGACGGCGCCAAGGTGCCCGGTGCGGTCGCACGGGCCCGTGGCGCGATCTCCGGCTTCCTCACGGCCCGGCCCGGCCTGGTCCACCACATCCCCGGCGACGCCGAGAGCCGCGGCCGGTCCTGGCCCTCCCCCCGGACCTGGGAGATGGCACTCAAGCTGCTCGCCGCCGGGTACGCGGCAGGCGTCGGCCGTGAGGCGCTGGCCGCCGCGCTCACCGGTGCCGTCGGGGACGGCGCGGGCATCGAGCTGCTGTCCTACCTCGAACACCTCGATCTGCCCGACCCCGACCGTGTCCTCGCCGACCCGGACGCCTTCGCCCTGCCCGAACGCGGCGACCGGCAGCTGGCGTTCCTCATCGCGGTGGTCGCCGCCATCCAGAGCGACCTCACCCGGCCCCGGTGGGAGGCCGGCTGGGCGGTGCTGGCGAAGGCCGTCGACGCGGGCGTACCGGACGTGGCCGCCCGGGCCGCCACCGACCTCGCGGCGATGCGGGACCTCGACTGGCCCGTACCGCCCGGCATCGACGGGTTCCTGGACCTGCTGCAGATGTCCGGGGCGCTGCCCGGCGGCGGCCGGTGAGGCGTGCCGGGACGACGGGGGATCCCCGCGGTGCCCTGGACATGACCAAACTGCTCGCCGCGCGTTACCGGGCGGCGAGCGACCGGCCGTACCTGGCGTCGGCGTTGTACGCCCTGACCGTCGTCGCGAGCACAGAGGTCCGGACGATGGGGGTGGACCGGTACTGGCGTTGCTACGTGTCCCCCGCCTTCGTCGACGCGACGCCGGTACCCGAACTCGCGGGCGTCTGGGTGCACGAGGTGGCGCACCTGCTGCGCGACCACCACGGCCGGGCCGACCGGCTGCCCGCCGCCGCCCAGCGCGACTGGCACCGCGTCAACGTCGCGCAGGACTGCGAGATCAACGACGACCTGCTCGCCGACGGCCTGCGCCTGCCCGAGGGCCGCATGGAACCCCGCCTCTTCGGCCTCCCCGACGGCCAGTTGTTCGAGGTGTACCTCGACCGGCTGCCCCCGGACGTGCGGTCGCCGGACTGCGGATCGGGCGCCCACGGCCGGCCCGCGCCCTGGGAACTTCCCGAGTCCGCCGGCCCCGCACGGCTGGGCGAGGTCGAGGCGCAGGCCCTGCGGCGGCAGACCGCCGAGGCCATGCGCGCCCATCAGCGCACCCGCGGCACCCTGCCCGCCGGCTGGCAGCGCTGGGCCGAGGAGATCCTGGAACCCACGGTGGACTGGCGGCGGGCGCTGTCCGGCGCGGTCCGGGAAGCCGCGGCCTGGGCCGCCGGAGCCGTCGACTACACCTATCGCCGCCCCTCGCGCCGCACCCCGGCGCTGCGCGGCGTCGTCCTGCCGAGCCTGCGCCGCCCGCTGCCACGGGTGGCCGTCGTCATCGACACCTCCGGTTCCATGGGGGACGCCGAACTGGCCGCCGCCCTCGCAGAGGTGACCGGCGTCCTGCGCGAGGTGGGTGTACGGGGCAATCGCGTGGCCGTCCTCGCGTGCGACGCAGACGTGCACGCCGTGTCCCGGGTGGCGGCCACCGAGCAGATCACCCTGGGCGGTGGCGGTGGCACGGACATGCGCGTCGGTATCGAAGCGGCGCTCGCGACGCGGGACCGCCCGGGCATCGTCATCGTCCTCACCGACGGGCTCACCCCCTGGCCCGACGAGAACCCGCCCTGCCGCATCATCGCGGCTCTGATCGGCTCCGCCGCACCGCAGCCCCCGAGCTGGGTGGAGACGGTACGCATTCCCGCCTGACGCCGCGAGCCCGGGGTACCGCTCGGTGCGCCGGCCGGGGCCCGGCCGGCATTGCCCCGGCATCCCGAGGTTTCGGAAGCCGATGTAGGGTCGTGCCGGCCGGAACGGCGGGCCCGACGAGGCGCGCCGAAGGGCGCGGGAGGCGCGCGGACCACGAAAGGTGTGATCCCGCGCATCCATCCAGGTCACCGGGGCAGGAGTGTGCCATCGGTCGGTCCCGGGCCCGGGCTTCCGCGCCGCAAGCGTTGTCGTCAGAGGGATGGGGCTCCGTGCGAAAAGCGACGAAGATCGCACTTGCCGGCGCTACGGCGTCGGTGGCTGCCGTGGCGGTGGCGCTCGCCTGCTACGGCTGGGGACAGTCAGGGGCGGGCACCGGCCACGGGGCGCGTTCCGGTGCGGCGCAGCCGGTGAACACGAGTCCGCCGTCGTCTCAGGAGGTACTCGGCACGGCCAGGCAGTTCCTCGCCGCCTGGCAGTCGCAGAACACGGCGAAGGCGGCGGCGCTCACCGACGACGCCGCTCGGGCGGGCACACAACTGACCTCCTTCGACAAAGGTCTGCACACCACCTCGCTGACGTTGACCGGCAAGCCGCCGACCGGGTTCCGGGTCCCGTTCTCCGTCCGCGCGCAGCTCGCCTACGCCGGGCGGAAGTCGACGTGGACCTACGACTCGTCGCTGACCGTGGCGCGCGGCACGGACGGTCGTGCGGTGGTGAAGTGGATGCCGTCGGTTCTCCACCCGAACCTGGTGCCGGGTCAGTCGGTCGTCGCAGCGGCGTCCGGTGCCCCGCCGGTCAAGGCGGTGGACCGCACCGGCAAAGAGCTGACCGCCGCCCGCTACCCCTCGCTGGCCGGGATCCTCGGCCAGCTGTCCGCCCGGTACGGCACGAAGACGCAGGGCCTGCCCGGCACCGAGATCCGGGTCGAGAACGCCGACGGCAGCGCGGGGCGGGTGCTCAAGGTGCTCTCGCAGGGCAGGGCGGGCAAGCCGTTGCCCACCACCATCGACGCCAACCTGCAGGCCGAGGCGGAAAAGGACGTCAGGAAGCAGGGACCGGACGCGTCGGTGGTGGCCGTCCGGCCCAGCACCGGTGACGTGCTGGCGGTGGCCATGACCCCGGCCAAGGGCTACGACAAGGCCCTCCAGGGCGCCTACGCGCCCGGCTCCACCTTCAAGGTCATCACGGCCTCGACCCTGCTCGAGACCGGCAAGTTCACCCCGGGCACGCCGCTGAACTGCCCGCAGTACTTCTCTTACGGCGGTCTCACCTTCCACAACGTGGACAAGATGAAAATCGACCACGCCACGTTCGGGGCCGACTTCGCGGCGTCCTGCAACACCGCCTTCATGTCGACGGCCAAGGTCCTCCCGGACGGCGCGGTCGAGCACGAGGCCCGCGACGTGTTCGGCCTCGGCCTGAACTGGAGTACCGGTGTACCCAGTTTCGACGGCAGCGTGCCGACGACCGGCGGAGCGTCGAAGGCGATGACGTACATCGGCCAGGGCAAGGTGCTGGTCAGCCCGCTCGACATGGCGTCCGTGGCCGCCACCGCGAAGGCGGGACGGTTCCACCAGCCGGTGATCGTGCCGGCCTCCGTGGACAACCGCCGGATCGCGCAAGCGCCGGGGCAGTTGAGTGCCCGGGCCGACGCGTCCCTGCGTGATCTGATGAAGCTGACCGCGCGCGAGGGGACCGCGGCGCCGACCATCGGCGGCCTGAACGGCGATGTCGGCGCGAAGACCGGCACCGCGGAGGTCGACGGCCGGAAGAAACCGGACAGCTGGTTCGTCGCGTACCGTGACGACGTGGCGGCTGCGGCCGTTGTGCCCGACAGCGGCGAGGGTTACAAGTTCGCGGGCAAGATCGTGACAGCCCTCCTCGCCGCGAGCTGACGCGCCGACGAGCCAGAGAGTGACCTTGACGACCAGCAACAGTGAGTGGGCTCGGCCTTCCGCCTACGGGAACCCGACCGCTCTCCCGTCGGTACTGACCGCCGTGGCGCGGCCTCGGCCACGCGCTGCCGTTTGGATGTCCGCCGCGGGCATCGCCCTGTTCGCGCTGGTCGGCGCGAGCGCGCCCAATCACAACACCCTCAGGGCGCCGATCCCGTGGCTCCGGCTGCCGGCCATGTCCGGCACCGTCTCCGAGGCAGTCACCTCCGCGGCCGTAGTGCTGGCGTGCCTCGGAACACTCGGCATGATCAACGCCCATGCGCGGGGCTGGCGGCCCAGCCCGCGGCTTCTGTTCGGGGCGGGTGCGCTCGCCGTACTCCTCGTCGCCGATCTCACCCCGGTCGGCTCCTCCGACACAGCCAGTTACGCCGCGTACGGGCGGATCGCCGCACTCGGCGACGACCCGTACGTGACGATCCCCGCCCAACTGGGCGGCGCCTACGCCCACCTGGTGAGCGACGCCTGGCAGCACACCCCGTCCGTCTACGGGCCGGTAGCCACCTGGTGGCAGACGGCTGCCGCGTCGGTCGGAGGCGACCGGCCGTGGCTGACTATATGGGCACTGATGCTGGCGAACGGGGCCGCGTTCCTGGGCACCGGCTGGCTGCTGCTGCGCACCGCCGACGACCCGGTCCGGGCCGGCCTGCTGTGGACGGCCAACCCGCTGCTGATCGGCGTACTGGTCGCGGGCGGACATCTGGACACCCTCGTCGCCTGCCTGGCCGTCTGCGCGGTCCAGGTCGCCCGCCGGGCCACCCGGTGGCACCACGATCTGATCGTCGGAGTGCTGGTCGGCCTGGCCTGCGGTGTCAAGATCAGCGCCGCCCTGCTCGGCGCGGGACTGGCCTGGCCGCTGCTGCGCGCGCGAGCCTGGCGGCAGACCGCAAGACAGGCCTGCGCGGCCCTGCTGACCCTGGCCGTCCTGTACTGCGCCTACGGGCTGCACGCCCTCGCCCCGCTCTCCGCCGCTTCCCACCTGGTGTCCACCCCGTCACTGTGGGCGGCGCTCGACGACGTCGGCGTCGCACTCCTGGGCGCTCGTGCGGCGGAGACCGCCACCAGCCTCCTGTGGCCGCTGCTGATGCTCGCGCTGGCCTGGGCGTTGCACCGACGGGTCCCGGCGGAAGTGCCCGCCGCAGTCGCCGTACCGTTCGTGCTCGCCTTCGCCTGGATCCTCGCCGCCCCGTGGTCGATGCCCTGGTACACGGCACTCGCCTTCGTGACGGCGGCCCTGTTCCGCGAGAGCCGGCTCACCGGGTACCTCATCGTGACCACCGCCGTGCTGGCCCTGTGTCACAACAGCGGTGGTCATGGCTGGACGTGGTAGGGGTCCCACCTCCGCGTGACATCGCGGATCCGAGACGGACCGGTGGTGCCGACCGCCGTCGTCACGGTGCACTGACCGGTGCGGTGCTCGACTCCGAGGACGGCGGCTCCGCCCCGCCAGGACGGGGCAGTGTCCGATGTATCGTCGAGTGGATCCTCTCCGGCTCGTGGGCCGGGTTCCGTACGTGCGAGAAATGGCCGAGCCCTTGAACCTGGCGTACCTCCCCAGTCCCTCCCAGGGGGTCTGGCACCTCGGACCGCTGCCGATCCGCGCCTACGCACTGTGCATCCTGACCGGCATCTTCACCGCCGTGTGGCTGACCGGCCGCCGCTGGGAGGCCCGGGGCGGGCGCCGCGAGGACATCGCCGACATCGCCATCTGGGCCGTACCGTTCGGCATCCTGGGCGGCCGGCTCTACCACGTGATCACCGACCCGGAGCTGTACTTCACCGCCGGCAAGCAGCCCCTCCACGCCCTCTACATCTGGGACGGCGGCCTGGGCATCCCCGGCGCGGTGGCACTCGGTGCGGTCGGCGCCTGGCTCGGCTGCCGCCGCCGCGGGATCAGGCTGGCCGACTTCGCCGATGCCGTCGCCCCGGCACTGGTGCTGGCCCAGGCGATAGGCCGCTGGGGCAATTACTTCAACCAGGAGCTGTACGGCCGCCCCACCCATCTGCCGTGGGCGCTGTACATCGACCCGGCGCACCGGCCTGTCGACAGCCCGGACATCGCCCTGTACCACCCGACGTTCCTGTACGAGTCGCTGTGGGACGTCGGCGTCATGGCGCTGTTGCTGTGGCTGGACCGCCGGCACCACCAACGGCTGCGCCGGGGGCGGCTGTTCGCCTGCTACGTGCTCGCCTACACCACCGGCCGGGCCTGGATCGAGGCCCTGCGTATCGACCACGCCAACCACTTCCTCGGCCTGCGCCTGAACGACTACGTCTCCATCCTCCTGTTCACCGGCGCCCTCGTGTACCTGACCGTCAGCCGCCGTCCGCGCCCGGGTGACGACGCGCCCTATCCGGACGGCGGGGGCGCGGATGAGGCCCTTGAGCCGGTCGCGGCCGGCGCCGCTGACCGGGATGAGGTGTGACAGCGGCCCCGGGCGCCGACGAAGCGCAGGCCGCCTCCGGCCATGGCTCTCGGAACCGGCGCCCCGGCCCGCCTCCGTGTGTGCTGCGGTGACGACGCCGGGTTCGGCCGTTCCTCGCGCGCCAGGGTGGTGACGTCGGGCAGGCCGGCAGGCCGGAAGACCAGGTCTCCGCGGTGTGCCGCTCAGTGGTCCGAGCGTTCCGCGGACCCCTGCGGTTCCAGGTGCGACGCGAGGACCGCCGCCTGGACCCGGCGCTGGACGCCGAGCTTGGACAGCATGCGCGAGATGTGGTTCTTGACGGTCTTCTCGGACAGGTACAGCTTCTTGCCGATCTCCCGGTTGGTCAGTCCGTCGCCGATGAGGGCGAGGATGTCCCGTTCCCGGGGCGACAGGGCGGCCAGCTCCGGCGGCAGCGTGGGCGACGTCGCCGGGTCCCGCAGGGAGTGCATGAGCCGAGCGGTGGTGGCGGGGTCCAGCATCGACTGTCCCGCGGCGACGGTGCGGACCGCCGAGACGAGGTCGGAGCCCTTGATCTGCTTCAGGACGTAGCCGGACGCTCCGGCCATGATCGCGTTCAGCAGGGCCTCCTCGTCGTCGAAGGACGTCAGCATGAGGCACGCCAACTCCGGCAGCCTGCTGCGCAGTTCGCGGCAGACGGTGATGCCGTCACCGTCGGGCAGGCGGACGTCGAGCACGGCGACGTGCGGGCGCAGCGCGGGGCCGCGGGTGAGCGCGTGCTCGGCGGTGTCCGCGTCGCCGACCACGTGGATGTCCGGTTCGGCGTCGAGCAGATCGGTCAGCCCGCGCCGGACGACTTCGTGGTCGTCGAGCAGGAACACACGGATCGGGTCCTGCGCGGTGAAGGTGCGTGGCTCGGTCATGGCGACCTCTCGTTCCCCGGTGACGGGACTGCGGACTGTCCGTGACGCCGATCATGACCTGTCGGCGTCCCACCCACTAGGGCCGACCGGCCCCACTCACTTCATGGTCGTCGCGCGCGAGGCCGAACCGCACGTCCACCACGCCTTTCACGGCCCGCACCAGCCGCGCGGCCACCGGAACCAGAGCGCTGTCGCGGATGAGGCCCCCCAGGGTGACGACTCCGTCGTGCACCTCCACCTGGACGGACGAGGACGCCGGGGGGAAGAGGTGCGCCACGATCTCGTGCCGGACCTCCGCGGCGATGTCCGCGTCGTCGCGCAGGAAGACCTTGAGCAGGTCGGCACGGCTGACGATCCCCTGAAGCATGTCGATCTCGTCGACGACGGGCAGCCGTTTGACCCCGGCCCGTGCCATGATCCGTGCGGCCTCGGCGACGGTGGCGCCGGCCTGGACGGTGACGGCCGGGGAGGACATCAGGTCGCCCGCGGTCAGCGCTTCGGCCTTCGCCACATCGGACGGTCGACGCAGTGGGAGGTCGGCCGCGTCGGGGTCGTCGCGCAGTTCCTCCTTGACCAGCAGATCGGCCTCGGAGACCACGCCGACGACCCGGCCCTCGCCCTCGATGACCGGCAGGGCGCTGACCTGCCAGTCCTGCATCAACTGCACGATCTCCTTGAAGGGTGCCCGGCGGCCGACGGCGGCTACCGTCTGCGTCATGACATCGCTGACGATGTTCGGCGTGCCGTACATGGTGAACTCCGTCCTCGCGGCGACGCCTTCCGCACCGCCTCATGGCCTGGTGGGGGAGACGTCGGGCTGCGGCAAGGGCCGGGGGAGTTGCGGGTGCACTTCGAAGACGTTCCGCAGCCCCGTGACACGCAGGAGGTGCAAGAAGCTCGTGTCGCCGGTGACCAGCCGCAGCCGGCCCTGCCCGGCGTGCACCCGGTTGCGTGCGCGGCACAGGACGCCCAGCCCGGCGCAGTCGATGAACGCGACCGTACGCAGATCCAGCACCAGGTCGAAGTGCGATGCGGCGGTGAGCATGTCGAGCCGTGCCGACAGAGCGGGCGCCGTCAGCATGTCTATCTCGCCCCGTAGGGTCACGACCGTCGTTCCGCAGGCTCCATGGTGGGCCACGGCCGATACCGGATCGCTGTGTCCTCCGGTCACCCGCGGCGTGTGGTTCTCGGCCATGAGGAGATCGAACCGGGGACACCGGCCCGTCGGGTAGGGCCGACCGGCCCTGGTCACCGGTCCGTCCGGGGCACCCGTGCCGCCGGCACGGGCCCGTGGGTGCCCGTGGGCGCCGCCGTCCGGCCGGGTGTGGGGGCCGGTCGGCCCAAGCGGAACGGTTCGCGCACTGGCGAAGCTGAACATGTGGGGCGGCTTCCGGCCCGTGCCGGAAGCCGCCGGTCCCGCGACGGGCCGACCGAAGAGGGTGAGGAATGCCATGAAGGGCTTCGTCTTCCACGGTCCCGGACAGGCGTCCTGGCGGGACGTGCCGGACCCGGGCATCAAGGAGCCGACCGACGCGATCATGAGCGTCGGCATCGTGACGATCTGCGGCACGGATCTGCACATCCTCAAGGGCGACGTGCCCGAGGTGCGCCCCGGGACGGTCCTCGGTCACGAGGCGGTCGGTGAGATCGTCGAGGTCGGCAGCGACGTGCGCACCGTACGGCCCGGGGACCGGGTACTGATGTCCTGCATCACCTCCTGCGGACGGTGCCGCTTCTGCCGGGAGCGCACCTACGGCCAGTGCCGGGGCGGCGGGGGCTGGATCCTCGGCCATCTGATCGACGGCACCCAGGCCGAGTACGTCCGCGTGCCCTACGCCGACCTGTCCGTCCACCCGCTGCCAGGTGCCGTCCGCAGCGAGGACGCGGTCCTGCTCGCGGACATCTTCCCGACCGCCTACGAGGTGGGCGTCCTCAACGGGCAGGTTCGTCCCGGAGACACCGTGGTCGTCGTCGGCGCCGGGCCCATCGGGCTGGCCGCCGTCGTCACATCCCGGCTGTTCTCGCCCGAGCGGATCATCGCCGTGGACCTGGCCCCGGCGCGGCTGGAAGCGGCCCACCGGCTGGGCGCCGACGCGGTCGCGGACGTCCGGGAGGGCCCCGCCCAACTGGTCGCCGACCTGACCGACGGGCTCGGCGCCGACGTGGTCATGGAGGCGGTCGGCGTCCCCGACAGCTTCGAGCTGTGCACGCGTATGGTCCGCCCGGGCGGCCATGTGGCCAACATCGGCGTGCACGGCAGGCCGGCCACGCTGCACCTCGAAGACCTCTGGATCAAGGACGTGACGATCACGACGGGCCTGGTGGACACCTACTCCACCCCGACCCTGCTGCGGATGGCCGCCGCCGGCCGGCTGCCCACCGGGCAACTGGTCACCCACACCTTCCCGCTGGAGCAGATGGAAGAGGCGTACGACGTCTTCGCCAAGGCCGCCGAGACCGGCGCGCTCAAGGTGGTGCTCGGCGGCGAGCAGCATGCGGAAGTCGCCGTTCCCGCGGCCCGATCCGGAAGGACGAGCGAACCATGACCGAACAACAGACGAAGCCGGGCGCGGCCACGGGTGGCGCCGTGGACCTGTCGCCCGGCCTCGGACACGCGGTACGGGAGCCCCGGTTCGCCGATCTGGGACTCTGCGAGTGCCACGCCCTGCTGGGGTCGCACGGAGTGGGCCGCCTTGCGGTGCCGACGGGCACGGGGCCGGTGATCGTGCCGGTCAACTACAGCATCGTCGACGGGGCGATCGTCTTCCGGACCGCCGACGGCGTGACCCCCTCGTTCTCCTGCGGGCACCAGGTGGCGTTCGAGGTCGACCGGATCGACGACGCGTTCAGCCAGGGCTGGAGCGTGCTGGTCCGTGGCTGCGCCCGGGTCGTGACGGACGACAGGGACAGGCGCCGGTTCAGCGAACAGGCGTACAGCACGCCTTGGGCGGGCAGCTCGCGCGACGTATGGGTGCGGATCGAGCCGCACACGGTGACCGGGCGACGGATCGGTGTTCCTCGATAGCACCGTGTCCCCGGGCAGCACCGTCGGCCGGGGTCTGCCGCCGACGCAGCGGCCGCTCGCCACTCACCGGCCGCCGGCCGGGCCCCGGCGCCCGCCCGGAACGGTGTCCTCGCCGGTGAGCAGGACGCCCGAGACCAGTTCCGGACGGATGCGGACCGCGTGGTCCGTGCCCTGCTGTGGTGCCCACGGGCACAGCAGAGACCGGATCCGAGCCAGTTCCCGAGGATCGGTGACAAGGCGGGCGTACCCCGTGACCACCACGCTCCAGCCCAGGTGGGTGACGGGGTCGATGGCGTCGGCCTCGAAGGCGACCACCACGCCGGAACCGGCGTCCTGCCCGGCGTGCGAGGTGAGCGCCGCGCCCTCGTCGGTGCGGATGACGATGTCACCGTCGTCCAGAACGTGCTGGACCGGGCGGACGGTCGGCAGGGCCCCGCGGGTGAAGACGACCCTTCCCAGGGACACGCTGCCCAGCAGTCGCAACGCCTCGACACGGTCCAGCTCGAGGCTGCGCAGCACGGGCTCGTTGTACTGGATCATGGCTGGTCTCCGCTCACCTGCTGTCTCCGCTCACCTGCTGTCCCCGGTCACCTTCTGTCCCCGCTGTCGGTCCGGCCGAGGGCGGAAGCTGTTCCGGAAGACGTTCCCGTGACGGAGCATGGCGGGACTCCTCGGCCGTGCGGCTGCGTACCACTCCAGCGTCCGCCGGCATCGGACGGCCCGGGAGGTGCCCACGGTCCCGTCGGCCGGGCCGATCGGCCCCGCCGCCGGAGCGGGCGGGAAGGCAGTCCCGGCAGGCTGGCCGGTTGCCGCCGTTCGCATACCGCCCCTGGCCGGAGCGGGATACCGTGGAGACGACCCGCCGGCGCCGGGTCCGCGAAGCTGATGGACCGGGAGGAGCATGGTGGGAACTCCCGAGGATCTCCGTGATCTGCTGCCGCAGTTGAAGCTCGACGAGCTGCTGGGGGAGCTGCAGTCGCGGATCGATGCTGTCCGCGGCACCCGGGACCGTGTGCACAGCCTGCTGGGGGCGGTCCTCGCCGTCGGCCGGGAGCTGGACCTGGAACAGGCGCTGCGCTCCATCGTCGAGGCCGCCGCGACCCTGGTGGACGCCGGGTACGCGGCGCTCGGTGTCATCGGGCCGGACGGCAGGACCCTGTCGGCCTTCCACACCGTCGGTGTCACCGATGAGCAGGTCGCCGAGATCGGTTCCCTGCCCGAGGGCCACGGCATCCTCGGCGAGCTGATCCGGCACCCGGAACCCCTGCGCCTGGAAAAGCTCTCCCAGCACCCGGCCTCGTACGGTTTCCCGGCCCATCACCCACCGATGAACAGCTTCCTCGGCGTTCCGATCCGGGTCCGCGACCAGGTCTTCGGCAACCTGTACCTGACCGAGAAGCGCGGCGGGCTCGCGTTCGACGAGGAGGACGAGTCGGTGCTGGCCACACTGGCCGTCGCCGCCGGCATCGCCATCGACAACGCCCGTCTGTACGAGGACTCCCGTCTGCGCGAGCGCTGGCTGAGGGCGAACGCGGAGATCACCCACAGTCTGCTGTCCGGCAGCGGTCCCGCCGAGGCACTGGATCTGATCGCCGAACGCGCCCGGGAGATCTCCGGCTCCGCCCTCGCCGCGGTCGCGGTGCCCTTGGCGGACAGTGGGATGCTCAGTGTGGAGATCGCCGTCGGAGTGGACGCGGAGGCGCACCGGGGGCTGGTGCTGCCCTTGGAACGCACACTGATGGGTCTGGCGTTCTCCGGCGCCGCCCTGGTCATCAGTGACGACGTCGCCCACGACGAGCGGGTGTCCACCGCCCCCCCGCGCTTCGAGGGGCTCGGCGCCGCCGTGGCCGTCCCCATCGGGACCGGCGAGGACGGTGTGCGCGGGGTGGTGCTGCTGGCCCGTGAGGCCGGACGGCCGGTGTACTCGGGCAAGGAGACGGAGACGCTGCTGGGGTTCGCCGCGCAGGCGGCGATCGCGATGGAACTGGCAGAGCGCCGACGGGACGCCCAGCGGATCGCGGTGCTTCAGGACCGTGACCGGATCGCCCGTGATCTGCACGACCTGGCCATCCAGCGGCTGTTCGCCACCGGCATGACCCTGCAGAGTGCCGGCCGCTTCATCGAGCACCCGGAGGCCGCCGAGCGGGTGCAGCGGGCCGTGGACGACCTGGACGAGACCATCAAGATCATCAGGTCGACGATCTTCGGCCTGCGGACCCGCGAGAACGCCGTCGGCGGCGGACTGCGTGCCAGGGTCGTCCAGATGGCCGGCGAGGCCGCGCAGGTGCTGGGCTTCCCGCCCAGCGTGCGGATGGAGGGCCTGCTCGACACCGATGTGCCGCGCGAATTCGCCGACCATGTGGTGGCCGTGCTCTCCGAGGCGCTGACCAACATCGCCCGGCACGCGCACGCCGAGCGCGCGGACGTGGCATTGACGACCGACGGCCGCGAGGTACGCCTGAGGGTGTCGGACAACGGCGTGGGTATCCCGGGCGACGGCCGCCGCAGCGGGCTGCGGAACATGGCCGAGCGGGCGGAACAGCTCGGCGGACTGCTCGAGGTCACCGGTGCGGACGGTGGCGGCACCGTGCTGGAGTGGCACGCCCCGCTGCCTGCGGAGTAGAAGTCATGCTGCCTGCCGCAGGTTCAGGTGACGGTGGTGGACACGACGCTCATAGCTGGATGGGCAGGTGACGAGGCCCGCGGAGCATGGCGTTCTGGCGGTAGGGGGGCGGGTCCTCGACCAGGCCGGCGGTGCCGAGGTGGGGGAGCAGCGCGCCGAGCGCGGACATGGCCTCGATGCGGGCGAGGGGTGCGCCGTAGCAGAGGTGGATACCGCTGCCGAAGCCGAGGTGCTGGTTGTCCGGGCGGGTGGGGTCGAACCGGTCCGGCTCGTGGAACCGCACGGGGTCGCGGTTGCCCGAGGCCAGCACCAGGATGACGGACGTGCCTCGGGGGATCCTGGTGCCGGCGACGTCGATGTCGGCGTGCGTGATGCGCTCGCGCATGTGGACCGGGGGTTCGTAGCGCAGCAGTTCCTCCACCGCTCGCGGCAGCAGGCCGGGTTCACGGCGCAGGTGGTCCAGCTGTTCGGGCTGGCGCAGGAAGGTGAGCACGCCGTTGGTGATGAGGTTGACCGTGGTCTCGTGTCCGGCGATGAGGAGCAGTACCGCGGTTTCGGCGAGTTCCTCCTGGGTGAGCCGCAGAGCCGGGTCCGGCTCGTTGACGAAGGCGGAGAGCATGTCCTCGCTCGGCTTGCCGCGGCGCTGTTCTGCGAGGTTCACCAGGTACCCGCCCATCTCGACCCGCGCCTGGTCGCCCGCCTTGTGCGTCCCGGTGGTGTCCTCGTCGGGCCTGACATCCGCGGCCGTGACGATCGCGTCGGACCAGGCCCGGAACAGCGGCTCGTCCTCGCGGGGAACGCCGAGCAGGCGACAGATCACGGTGACGGGCAGCGGGTAGGCGAAGTCGTCGACGATGTCGATCCGGCGGCCCGCCTCGAAGGATTCCGTCAGGTCCTTGGTGATCCGGTCGATCTCGCCGCGCATGCCGTCGACACGACCGGGACTGTGCGGCGGCCCGAACGGCCGCATGGCCAGCGCGCGCAGCCTGTGGTGCTCGGGGTCGTCGAGCCGCAGGAACGGCGGCTTGTGGATCACGTCGCCGCGGGTGCGGGGATCGGCACTCATCCGCGGGTCGTGGAGCAGGGCGGCGATCTCGTGGTACGTGCCGATCAGGTGGCTGCCGCCGGCCTGCCGCACCACGGGACCGGCTTCGCGGAGTTCCGCGTACAGCGGGTAGGGATGGGGGCGGCTGGCGTAGTCGGTGATCCGTGCCAGCAGGTTCTCGGAGTCCATGGTGGCTCCTCGTGGTCGGGCAGGACGTGGACGGCCGGTGCGTTACAGAACCGTCAACCGGCGATCGGGGAGGTAGCCGGTGAGCGCTACGGTCGGGCCGTGGGACAGCACCGACGGATCCGGCACGAGAGAGGGGATCGGGATGTCGGCCGCGATCGCCCGGTCCGCGGCACCGGGCGGCGGCGGGAACGGAGCGGCCGTCTCGATCAAGTGCCGGTAGTAGTCGAGGGACTTCGCCATGTCGACGGTGACCGCGGCCGTGACCCGCCCTTGGTAGCCGTAGACCATCGCCAGCCTGCGTGCCTCGAGAGAGCCCTGGGCGATGACCACGTGGTCGGAGTAGGTGGGCACGCCGACCGACTTGATGTTGAGCCCGAACTGGGTCGACCAGAACGTCGGGATGGTCAGGTGCGGGCGCTGCAGGGCCCCCGGGTTGACCATGTTGTGGGCCGCCACCTCCGCCTGCTCCACCGCGTTCCCCCAGTGCTCCAGGGAGAGCATCTGGTAGCCGAACAGCGGGTGGGGGAAGCGGGAGACGTCGCCGGCCACGAAGACGTCGTCCGTGACGATCCCGTACATGGTGAAGGCCCGGCACCCGGCGTCGCACGCGATCCCGCGCGGGCCCGCCGCCAGCCCGGACTCCGCCAGCCACTCGACGTTGCGGATCGCCCCCAGGGCCACGACGCACACGTCGGCGTCGACGCGGCTGCCGTCGGACAACTCCGCACCGGTCAAGCTGCCGTTCCCGCGCAGGGCGGTGACCGTCACCCCGGTGCGCAGGTCCACGCCATGGTTGCGCTGCATGACGGCCGCGAGCTTGGAGAGGGTGCCGCCGAGGGCGCCCACCAGGGGTGCGGAGCCGCGTTCGGCCACTGTGACCTGCAGCCCGAGTTCCCGACAGGCCGAGGCGATCTCCGAGCCGGTGAAACCGGCACCGATCACCAGTACCCGCTCCGGGCCGGCGGCCAGCCGCTCGGCCAGCCCCCCTGCGTCCTCACGCGTGCGCAGAGTGAACACCCCGTCCAGGGCGGCCTCATCCGGGTTGGGCCAAGGCCGCGCACGGGTTCCGGTGGCGATCAGCAGCCGGTCGTACGGCAGTGACTCCGCGTCCTCCAGCAGCACCTGTTTCGCCAGCAGATCAAGGCCCGTGGCCCGTACGCCCAGCCGCCACTCGGCGTCCGGGTCCCGACGCATCGGCAGTCCGGTGGTCTCCGCCGTCGCCTGGCCGAGCAGCACCTGCTTGGACAGCGGCGGTCGGTCGTAGGGCGGATGGGGCTCGTCCCCGACCACGGTCAGCGAGCCGGTGAAGCCCTCCTCGCGCAGCCCCTCCGCAGCCCTCAGCCCGGCCAGCGACGCACCGACGATGACGATACGGCCGTCCTTCAGGTCACCGGGCACCGGTGCTCACCTCTTCCCCGAGGAGGATGGCCTGCACCGGGCACGCCGCCGCGGCCTGGCGGACGCGCTCGACCTGGTCGTCGGGGACGGCCGTGGCGTACAGCAGCCCCTCCTCGCCGTGCAGCTCGAACACCTCGGGCGCGAGGAACACACACTGGGCATAGCCCTGGCAGCGTGTGAGGTCGACAACGGTCCGCATCTTCACCACTTCCTCCGCTGTCCCACCCCCCTCATCTCCAGCATGAGGGGAGAGCCGGACACTCGCACGGCGCTCTTCGACGGCCAGGCCGGTTTCGCCCGCCGGGGCTGCCTCGACACCCGAGGCCGCCCCGAAGCCGACACCGGCCAGCTGATCCGATCAGATGCCTGCTTACAGATCGAGGACGACGTCGGTGGCCGGCTCGCTGCAGCAGACGAGTACGGTGCCGGACTCGGGAAGTTCGAGAGGCGCAGTGGTGTAGGCGACGTCGCCTGACACCAGGTGGGTGATGCAGGTGTGACAGACCCCGGTGCGGCAGGACCAGCGGGTGGGGATGTCGCAGGCTTCGGCCAGGTCCAGGAGAGACGTATGAGAGGGCGACCACGGGGTGGTGACGCCGCTGCGGGCGAAGGTGATGAGGGGGCCGGTGCCCGGTGGGCCGGGTGGCTGGTGCGGCCGGACGGCGGCAGTGGGCGTCACGCCGGGATTGATGGCCGGCAGCGCACTGAACTGTTCCGTGTGGATCCGCTCGGGGCTGAGACCGTGGTCGCGCAGATGACCGCCGAACTCGTCCATGAAGACGGGCGGTCCGCATAGGTAGGCGTCGGCATCGGTGGGAAGGTCCATGGCCGCGAGCGATGAGGCGGTCGGGCGACCCTGGACGATGTGGCGCGCGTCGGGTTGTGGGGCGCCTTCGGCGGTGTAGTAGATCTGCTCGTGCGCGTCGGGGAGTTGGGCCAGAAGCGCGTGGGCCTCGTCCGCGAAGGCGTGCTGGGCGCGGTCGTGGGCGACGTGGATCCACCAGACGGGGCGCGGGTCTTGTGCGGCGGCGAGGTGATGGAGCATGGCGAGCACGGGGGTGGCGCCGATCCCCGCGGAGAGGAGGACGACAGGGCGGGTACCTTCCTCGAGGACGAACGTTCCGCGAGGGCTGGCGATGTTCACGAGGTCGCCGGGGCGGAGCGCGTCGTGGATGTAGCTGCTGACCTTTCCACGGTCCTCGCGTTTGACGCTGATGCGGTAGGTGCCGGCTGTGGGTACGGAGGACAGGGAGTAGCTGCGCACTGCGGGGCCGGTGTCGCCGACGGCGAGACGGATGGAGAGGTACTGGCCGGCACGGGCCGCGGGCAGGGGAGTGTCGTCGGTGGTGTCGAGGTAGATCGACGAGACGGTGGGTGTCTCGGGGACGATGCGAGCGACGCGCATGGTCTTGAAGCCCGGCCATCCCGGCTCCTCTCTGGGCTGCTGGGTGCCGCTGCGTTCGCGTGGCCATCCCGGCTCCTGTGCGGGGGGACGGGCGGCGGCGAGTTCACGGAAGGACCGCTGCCATCCAGGGCTGAGAGCGGGGATGTTCAGTGCTCTGCGCAGCTTCGCCGGGTCGCGGTCGGGGAGGTAGAGCAGTGCGTCGCTGTCGGCGACGCTCAGTTCTTCGGGTCCTTTGCGGATCAGGGTGATGCGGTCGCCGGCCTCGACGCGTCCTTCGGTCAGGACACGCAGGTAGAAGCCGGGGCGGTGGTGGGCGACCATCAGGGAGGCCATGGCCGGTTCGCCCAGGCGCATGCCGACGCGGTAACAGGTGACCCGCGGCTGGGTGACTTCGAATTCGGCCTCGCCGATGCGGTACCGGTCGCCGATGCACACTTCGTCGTCCGGCAGCCCGTCGACGGTGAAGTTCTCGCCGAAGATCCCGAAGGTGAGGTCCTCGCGACCGAGGTGCCTTCGCCAGTACTGGTAGGACTGCAGCTGGTAGACGAGGACAGCGCGTATGTCGCCACCGTGCCCGGCCAGGTCTCCTTGGCCATCGCCGTCGATGTTCAGCCGTCGCACCATCCGGGGGCCGGACACGGGGGACTTCCAGGCTCCGGTGTGGACGGTCCTTCCCTGCCAGGAGACGTCCTTGGGCAGCCCCACGTTGACGGAGAGCAGCGTCGCCATGGCGGACCTCCTGCGGATGGCGGCCGGGGAGTGACCCTCATGACGCTGTGCGTCATGCGCTCGGAAAGATCCTATTCGTGTGCCGGTGCCACCGCGATTCCGTCGACCGCTCCGCGGGCGCGTCGATCTAACCAGTAAATTCAGCTTGACAGGTTAGTTCGTCCGTGCTCGACTGGGCTTGTAACTGTTGAAGGTTGTGAGAAAGGTTAGGGGTATGTTCTCCGCAGTCCACCACCGCACGGCCACCGTCAACGGTCTCGATGTCTTCTACCGGGAGGCCGGCGACCCGAAGGCACCCGTGGTCGTCCTCCTGCACGGCTTCCCGACCAGCTCGCACATGTTCCGGCACCTCATCCCGGCGCTTGCCGACCGCTACCACGTGATCGCTCCCGACCACATCGGGTTCGGCCAGTCCGCCATGCCCGCCCTGGCGGACTTCCCGTACACCTTCGATGCCCTCGCCGAGATCACTTCGTGCCTGCTGCAGCAGTTGGGTGCCGACCGGTTCGCGATGTACGTGCAGGACTACGGCGCCCCCATCGGCTGGCGTCTCGCGCTCGAGAGCCCCGACCGCATCACCGCGATCATCACGCAGAACGGCAACGCCTACGAAGAAGGCTTCATCAAGCCCTTCTGGGACGGCGTCTTCGCCTACGCCAAGGCCCCAGGGCCGGACACCGAGACCCCCATGCGGGGAGCCCTGACCCCCGAGATCACCCGGTGGCAGTACGTGAACGGAGTCGGCGACCCCAGCTTGGTCAGCCCCGACAACTGGGTCCACGACCAGGCGCTGCTGGACCGCCCCGGAAACGACGAGATCCAGCTCAAGCTGTTCCGCGACTACACCACCAATGTGGACCTCTACCCGAGGGTCCACCAGTACTTCCGTGATTCCCAGGTCCCGCTGCTGGCTGTCTGGGGAGCGAACGACGCGATCTTCGGCCCCGAGGGCGCCAAGGCGTTCAGTCGGGATCTGCCCGACGCCGAGATCCATCTGCTCCCCTCCGGGCACTTCGCCCTGGAGAGCCATCTCGAGACCATCGCCGGGCACATCCGCGGCTTCCTCGCCCGCGTCCTCGTCTGACGCGGCGGCTGCGGGCGGCCCGGGCGTCGGGCACTTCCTCACCCCCGAACCCCTGCCCGAGCGCCTCGTGTTCGCCGAGCGACTGCGCCGCCGTGTGCGCGTGAAGTTCAATGACGCCTGGATCGCTGACAGCGGGAGCGCCGTCCTCCTGTATGAACCGGGCCGCTACCCGGTCGCCTGCTTTTCTCGCGAGGACATCGACAAGCAGCTCCTCGCCCCGAGCGGCAGGGTCACCCACCGCACCACAAGGGCCTCGGCGACACGGTCTGGTACACGGTGCGGGCCGGCGACCGCGCCACCGAACACGCCGCCTGGGAGTTCACCGCACTGCCCGAGCACGCCGCCGACCTCCAGGGTCGTGTCGCGTTCGCCTGGCGGGCGATGGACGTCCTTCTGCGAGGAGGACGAACGCATCCTGGGGCACGTCGCGGACCCGTACCACCGCATCGACATCCGCGACACCTCCCGCATGCTGGAAGTCCGTGCCGGTGGCGCCGTGATCGCCCGCTCCCGGCACCCTGTCGTGCTCTGCGAATCCGGATTCGCCCCGCGCTGGTACGTCCCGCGCGCCGACATCGACGAGAGGCGACTGCGCCCCGGCGAGAGCCGGACGTTCGACGGCACCCGCCTGCACCTCGGGCCCGGGCAGAACGTCGTCCCGCACGGCGTCGAGCGCGGCCTCGACGTCAACGAGGTCCGGTGACCGCCGCGCGATCCGGGCGCTTCTCGATCGCCCAGATCTGGTTTACTATTCAATTAAATGTGCCGTGAGGAGGTCGCAGCATGGCGGAACTCGGCCTGGCGGACACGGTCGGCATGCTCCGGCAGCCCGGCGTGCGGACGCGGAACACCAGCTCAGGGCTTGGATGGGAGCGGCTGTACCTCTCCATGCAGGAGGAGCAGCCCTACCGCGCGGCGTTCGATCCGGCTCCCACCCACCTGCTGATCCTGCACCTCAGCGGGCCCGTCACCGTACGGCGGGGGCAGGGCGCGGACGGGCGGTCACGGATGATCCCGGCCGGTGGGCTCTTCCTGCAGCCGGCCGGCCGCGCTCTCGCCGTCGAACTCGGCGGGCGGCTGGAGACGATCCACGCGTACCTCACGGACGACGCCCTGCGCGACGCGAACGGCGGGCGGCCCGTGGAACTGTCCGAGAAACTCGGGGTCAGCGATCCACTCGCCGAACAGCTCATGCTCGCGCTGGAGGGAGCGGTCCGCTCCTGGGAACCCTCGGCCCGCACGTACACCGACCACCTGACCGGTATGCTCGCCGCCCAGCTCGCACGCCGTCACGGTGCCCGCGCGACCGCACCCCCGCCCGACCGGTCCGGGCTGTCCGACAGGCAGCTCGGCGCCGTCCGTGAGCTGATGCGGCAGCGCCTGGCCGAACCGCTGCCGATCGCGGACCTCGCCGCCTCGGCCTCGCTGAGTCCGAGCCAGTTCACGCGGAGGTTCCGGGCGAGTACCGGCCGCTCGCCCCACCAGTTCCTGCTCACCTTCCGTCTGGAGGCCGCCTGCCGGATGCTGCGCACCGGCTCGGCCCCGATCGCGGAGGTGGCCGCCGCCTGTGGCTTCTCCCATCAGGAGCATCTCACCCGGGTGATGCGTGCCCGGCTGGGCACCACCCCGGCCGCGCTGCGCCGGTCCGGCTGAGGAGGCCCTCCCCGCCTCTTACGGCCTTCCCTCAGCGCTCCAGTACCAGGGCCAGTCCCTGGCCCACGCCGATGCACAGTGCCGCCAGGCCCGTGCCGGTGCCCGCGGCGGCCAGCTGGTGGGCGACCGCTCCGGTGATGCGGGCGCCCGACGCGCCCAGCGGGTGGCCGATGGCGATGGCGCCGCCGCGCGGGTTGACCACCTCGGGGTCCAGCTCCGGCAGTGCGGCCAGGCAGGCCAGCGCCTGTGCCGCGTAGGCCTCGTTCAGCTCGGTCGTGTGCAGATCGCCGGGAGCGACCGCCGCCTTGGCGAGTACCTTGCGGATGGCGTCGACCGGGCCCAGTCCGAAGTACTGCGGTTCGATGCCCGTCACCGCGGCCGCCCGGACCCGGGCCAGGGGTTCGCGCCCGATCGCGGCGAGTCCGATTTCGTCGGCGAGCAGCAGCGCGGCCGCCCCGTCGTTGAGCGGTGAGGCGTTGCCGGCCGTGATCGTGCCGTCCGCGGTGAAGGCCGGTCTCAGCCGGGCGAGGGCCTCGAGGGAGGTGTCGTCCCGGATGCCTTCGTCGCGGGTCAGGTCCACGCCCTCGACGGGGACGACCTCTCCCGCGTACCGGCCCTCACGCCAGGCGCGGGCGGCGTTACGGTGGCTCGCCAGGGCGAACGCGTCCTGCGCCGCCCGGGTGACGGCGTACTTGGCGCCGACGAGTTCCGCGCTCTCGCCGAGCGGGATCGTCCACTCGGCGGGCATCCGCGGGTTCACCATCCGCCAGCCGAGCGTCGTCGAGTACAGCTGCTGGTCCTTCGCCGGGAAGGCCCGCTCCGGCTTCGGCAGCACCCAGGGCGCGCGGCTCATGGACTCGACACCGCCCGCCACCGCGATGGACGCGTCACCGAGCGCGATCGCGCGGGCGGCCTGGATGACGGCCTCCATACCGGAACCGCACAGCCGGTTGACCGTGGCGCCGGGCACGGTGACCGGGAGTCCGGCGAGCAGGACGGCCATGCGGGCGACGTCCCGGTTCTCCTCGCCCGCGCCGTTGGCGTTGCCCAGCAGTACGTCGTCGATGCGCGCGGGGTCCAGGCCGGGGCTGCGGTCGACCAGGGCGCGCAGCACGCCGGCGACCAGGTCGTCCGGGCGTACGCCGGCGAGGGCGCCGCCGTAGCGGCCGAAGGGGGTACGGACGGCATCGACGACGTACACGTCACGCGGTCGCTCGATCATCGGTTGCTCCCAGCAGGCTTCTCACGAGGGATCGTCACGGGAGTGCGGGCCGCGACCTGATCGGCCGTCACACCCGGGGCGGTCTCGACGAGTTCGAGCCCGCGCGGGGTCACGTCGAGGACGCACAGGTCGGTGATGATCCGGTCCACGCAGCCACGGCCCGTGAGCGGGAGCGTGCACTCCTGGACGATCTTGGAGGTGCCGTCCTTCGTCAGGTGCTCCATGAGCACGACGACCCGGCCCGCGCCGTGGACGAGGTCCATCGCACCGCCCATTCCCTTGATCATCCTTCCGGGGACCGACCAGTTGGCGAGGTCGCCGCGGACCGAGACCTGCAGCGCGCCCAGGATGGCGGTGTCGATGTGGCCGCCGCGGATCATGCCGAAGGACAGCGAGGAGTCGAAGAAGGACGCCCCCGGCCGTACCGTCACGGTTTCCTTGCCCGCGTTGATGAGGTCGGCGTCGACCTCGTCGGGCGACGGGTAGGGCCCCACACCCAGCAGCCCGTTCTCCGAGTGCAGGATTACGTCGACGTCCAGGGGCAGGAAGTCGGCCACGCGGGTGGGCAGCCCGATGCCCAGGTTGACGTAGTCGCCGTCCCGCAGTTCGCCGGCGGCGCGCGCCGCCATCTCGTCCCTGGTCCAGCTCATCGCTCGCGCACCGTTCTCTTCTCGATCGCCTTGTCGGCGGCCTGCTCGGGGGTCAGCGCGACGACGCGCTGCACGAACACGCCCGGCAGATGGATCTCATCGGGGCCGAGTACGCCCGGCTCGACCAGCTCCTCCACCTCGGCCACGGTGATGCGCCCGGCCATGGCGGCCAGCGGGTTGAAGTTGCGCGCCGCGCGGCGGAAGACGAGGTTGCCGTGGCGGTCTCCACGCGCCGCTCTGACCAGCGCGTAGTCCGTGGTGATGGCGTGCTCCAGGATGTGGTCCACGCCGCCGAAGGTCCGCACCTCCTTGGGCGGCGAGGCCACGGCGACCGAACCTCCCCCAGACTCCGTCCGGGAGGTGCCCCCAGCCGCATAGCGCCACGGCAGTCCGCCCTCGGCGACCTGCGTGCCGACGCCGGCCGGGGTGTAGAAGGCGGGGATCCCCGACCCGCCCGCCCGCAGTCGCTCGGCGAGCGTGCCCTGCGGAGTCAGTTCGACCTCCAGCTCGCCCGTGAGGTACTGGCGGGCGAACTCCTTGTTCTCGCCGATGTACGAGCCCGTCACCCGGGCGATGCGGCCCGCGGCCAGCAGGACGCCGAGGCCACGGCCGTCGACGCCGCAGTTGTTCGACACCACCGCCAGGCCGCTCGCGCCGCTCTCGTACAGGGCGCCGATGAGGACCTCGGGGACGCCGCTCAGCCCGAAGCCGCCGACGGCGAACGACCGTCCGTCCGTCACGTCCGCCAGGGCCTCCGCGGCCGTGGCCATCACCTTGTCCATCTCGTTCTCTCCTACCGGGACAGCACCCGGCGCAGAACGCCGAGCAGCTCGTCCTGGGCCGACTGCGCGCTCACCGGGGCGGTGGCGCGGCGCCAGGCGACGTGGCCGTCCGGGCGCACCAGCAGCACGCCGTCCTCGGCGATCTCACCGACCCGGCTCCATTCGCCGTACGCGTCACGGGAGTTGTCGTCCCCGATGCGCACCACCCGCAGCGGGACGCCGAGGTCCGCCCGGCACGCGGCCGCGGCCGACTCCCACACGCCGCCCGACAGGCCGGTCAGCACGGTGAAGATGCCGCCGCCGACGACGTCCAGCGTGGACAGACGCCCGCCCTGGGCGTCGACCAGCCAGGCGTGCGGCAGTTTCGCGCCGGGCCGGGTGGTCGGCTGGGCCACCAACTCCCGGTCCTGCTCCCAGACTTCGGCCGGTCCGTCCTCGGGAAGCACCGCGGAGGAGACATAGCGCTGGTTCATCTCGACGCCGTGCGCGTTGAACTCGTAGTTCTTGAGCTGGATCGCCTCTTCGAGCAGGCGTCGTTTCTTGGCGCCCTCGGGCGTCGGCGCGCCGATCGCCGTGAGTCCCTCGGCGATGGCTTCGTGGTCGCCGCCACCACCGATGCCGAGCACGTCGAAGATCGGGCCGAACTGGTCGCGGCTGAGGTTGGCCCGTTCGACGATCTGCCGTCCGACGGGGGCCCGTTCGGCGGAGTAGCTGTCGAGCAGTGCGGGGCCGGCTTCGCCACGGATCACCATGGCGAGCTTCCAGGCCAGGTTGTAGGAGTCCTGGATGGAGGTGTTGGAGCCGAGCCCGTTGGACGGCGGATGACGGTGCACCGCGTCGCCCGCACAGAAGACCCTCCCGGACGAGAACGCCGAGGCGGAACTGTGGTTGACCGTCCACAGCGAGGTCGAGGTGATCTCCACCGGCAGGCCGGGGTCACCGACGAGGTCACGCACGATCTGCCGCGCCGACTCCTCGTCCACCTCCGGCGGCGGCTGCTCGATGTCGTACCCCCACACCAGCAGCCACTCGTTCCACGGACGCACCATGCGGACCAGGCCCATGCCGATGCCACCGGTCTCCGCCCCGGGCTGCAGCACCCAGTACAGGACGCTCGGCCGGTGGGCGCAGTACCGGGCGAGGTCGGCCTTGAAGACGATGTTCATGCTCCCGGCCTTGGCCATACGGCCGTCGAAGGGGAGGCCGAGCTGCTCGGCGACCGCGCTGCGCCCGCCGTCCGCGCCGATCAGGTAGCGGGCCCGTACGGTGAACTCGTCGCCGCGGACCCGGTCGCGCAGCAGTGCGGTGACGCCGCTGTCGTCCTGGGTGAAGCTGAGGAACTCGGTGTCGAAACGCACCTTGGCCCCTCGGGCCGCCGCGTTGTTCGCCAGGATCGGCTCCAGATAGGTCTGCGGCAGGTCGATCATCTGGCAGGGGCTCTTCGAGGCGTATTCGGCGGCCGACGCGGGCCCCGTGCCCCAGCTGCGGATGCGGCCGATCTCCTGCCCGGTCAGCGCGGTGCACAGCACCGTGTCGCCCATCAGGTGGGACGGACTGCCGGCGGCCAGTGCCTCGGACTCCACTCCCAGGTCGCGCAGGACCTCCATGGTGCGCTGGTTGGTGATGTGGGCCCGGGGCGTGTTGGCCAGCCAGCCGTACTTCGTCACCAGCAGGGTGCGGATGCCGTAGGTGGCCAGCAGCAGTGCGGCCGAGCCGCCGGCGGGTCCGCTGCCCACGACGAGGACATCGGTGTCGTACGTGCGTTGCGTGTCGGTGGTGGTCATGGGTGGGCGCTCCTCGGTCATCCGGCCAGGGGGGCGAGACGGAAGGTGTAGGTGAGCCGGCGCCATTCGCCGTCGACCGGGCGGCCGTCGGGGGTGGGGCCGGTCTGCGGTTCGAAGTCGACGACCAGGTCGTCCTTGACGCCGAAGACGGTGTCGCTGTCCAGGTAGGCGCCGCCGGACACGAACAGCTGCGTGATGAGCCGGCGGTGACCGGGCGCGTCGACCATGAAGTGGAGGTGCGGTGCCCGGAAGGGGTGGCGTCCGGACGCCTTGAGCAGCTGCCCGACCGGCCCGTCCTCGGGGATCGGGTACTCCGAGGGCAGGATGGACCAGAACGTGAGCCGGCCCTCGATGCCGGTGCGCAGTCGCCCACGCAGCACCGGCCCCTCCAGATCCGGGAGTTGGACGTCGTAGAAGCCGTCCTCGTTGGACTGCCACACGTCCACGACCGCGTCCTCGACCGGTTCACCGGCGGTGTCCGTGATCCGCACGTCCACCCAGAGCGGGATGCCGGGCAGCTCTCCGGAGATGTCGCCGCCGTGCGGGGTGTCGGGCGGGCCCTCGACGTAGAAGGGACCGAGCACCGCGGACGGAGTGGTGTGCGGCGTACGGGAGTTGGTGAGCAGATCCACGGCGCTGGAGACGCCGAGCGTGTCCGACAGCAGCACGAACTCCTGCCGGGACGGGCTGCAGATCTCTCCGGTGCGGGTGAGGAAGTCGATGGCGTACTGCCATTCGGCCTGGGTGACGTCGTTGGTCGCGACGAAGGTGTGCAGATGCCGGACCAGGTCGCTCAGCAAGGTGCGCACGCGCGGGTCGGGCGCCTGCGCGAAGCTGGCCACGACCTGTTCGGTGAGACGGGCCAGCTCGGTCTCCGTGGCAGGGGGACCTTCGGGCCGGCGCCCGCGCCAGGCGCCGGCCAGCAGCTCCGCGATGCCGTCGGTGGTCAGCTCGCGCGGGTTCGGGTACGGCGTCGAGGTGGCCAGCTCGGCCGCGCGGGCGAGGCCGGACTCCGGCATGCCCAGGGCGCGCAGCGAGGTGGGACCGCCCAGGGAGGCGATCAGGTCGTACACCCCGCCGGGGGCGTCGGGCACGCCCAGGGCGTCGGCGATACGGCGCATCACACCGGGCACCGCGGGCGCGTTGTAGGCCATGGCGTGCGGCAGCACGACGGTGTGCGTCTCGGCGTGCGGGAGACCGAAGCTCCCGCCGAGGGTGTGGCACAGCTTGTGGTGCAGGCCCATGCCCACCGTGGCGAGACAGGTCCCGGCGAGCCAGGCCGCGTGCAGCAGGTCGGCGCGCGCGTCCACGTCGGCCGGGTCGGCGGCGAGGCGGGGCAGCGCCCGGGCGATGCGGGAGACCGCGTCGAGGGCCTGTTGATCGGTGACCGGGTTCGCCTCCTCGGAGTACAGGGCCTCGACAGCGTGGGCGAGCGCGTTGACGCCGCTCGTCACCGTCAGGGACACCGGCAGGGAGAGGGTGAAGTCGACGTCGTAGACGACCGTCTCGGGCAGGATCTCCGGAGACGACCGGGTGACCTTGCGTCCGTCCCGGGTCTCGCCCAGGACGGGGGTCACTTCCGAGCCGGCGTACGTGGTCGGCAGGATCACCTGCGGCAGCCCCGTGCGCAGGGCCAGCGCCTTCGACAGGCCCGTGGTCGAGCCGCCCCCGACGGCGACGATGCCGTCCACGCCGGACTCCCTGACGACCTCGAGAGCCTGTTCCGTCACCTCCACCGGGGTGTGCATGGCCGCGCCGTCGAACTCCGCCGCCAGCAGGCCCCCGAGCGCGTGACGGGCCCGCGCGGAGGCCGCCGCGAGGTGCCCGCCGGACAGCAGCAGCACCCGGGAGCAGCCGAGCCGCTCGACCTCCTCGGCAAGGCGCCCGACCGTGCCGGCGCCGAAGACCACCCGGGAGGGGTGGGATGTGTAGACGAACGTCCGCATTGAACTCTGCCTCCGCGTGTCATCCGGTCGCATCGGTCCCTTGAGCCACCGAGTATGCGAATGACGTCCGCGTGAATTCCTGCACGATCCGCGCGGGCCACTGCACGAAACACGCGCGTCGAGCACCGCTGGACAGGGCTGCGAGGTGTACGTCGTGGCGACGCCTGCGGCACGCCGAGTTCGTGCGCCGGCGGCCTGTTTTGGCAGGCTGTCTCCCGTGAGCGGTGGTGGCGGGTGCGTGAAGGCATCGAAGATCCTGGTGGTGGAGGACGATCCCGAGGTGCGGTACGCCTTGGCGGACGGGCTCGCCGTGGAGGGCTACGAGGTGCGCGGGGTTCAGGACGGCCTGGCAGCATTGGCTGCGCTTGCCGACTGGGGGCCCGACGCCGTCGTGCTTGACGTGGTGATGCCCGGCCTGGACGGGCTGGCGGTCTGCCGCCGGCTCCGTGCCCTGGGCGACCGCACTCCGGTGCTGGTGCTGACGGCCCTGGGCTCGGTGAGCGAGCGCGTGGACGGCCTCGACGCGGGGGCCGACGACTACCTCGTCAAGCCTTTCGCGCTGGACGAGTTGCTGGCACGGATCCGCGCGCTGCTCCGCCGCACCGCCGCCGCCGCGCCAGAAGGGGAGGCACATCTGTCCTTCGCCGACCTCGTGGTGGATCCGGCCGCCAGGACGGGACGGCGCGGTGTGCGCCGCATCGAGTTCAGCCGCACGGAGTTCCTCTTGCTGGAACTGCTGTTGCAGCACCCCGGTCAGGTGCTGCCGCGGGCGACGATCCAGCAGCGCGTGTGGGGTCGCGACTTCGGCCCGGAGTCCAACTCACTGGCCGTATACGTCCGGTATCTGCGGCGGAAGCTGGAAGCCGGCGGTGAACCCCGGCTCGTGCACACGGTGCACGGTGTCGGTTACCGGCTGGACCTGCCATGACGGGGGTGCGACGGAGCCGGGAGCCGCGGGACACCGGCCGACACGATCGGTGGCTGCGACGCCGTCCGCTGCGCACCCGCTTGACCATGGCGGCCTCGGTGGCCGTGGCGGTCGTGGTCGTCGCCGTGTGCGGGGCAGCGTTTCTGGTGATCCGCCAGCAGCTGCTCCACCAGCTCGATCTGCACCTGACCCAGTCCGCCCGGCTGGCCGCCCAGCAGTACCGGCACGAGCCTCTGGGCGTGGTGCAGGGCGAATGCCGCTACCTCGCCGCGCCGGCGTGCGCACAGCTGGTCCCCGTCCGGGCCGGCGACGACCCCGCCAAGCCGTATCTGCTTCCGGTCGGCCCCGCCACCCGTGAGGTCGCCGCCGGGATCCGGGGCCCGTACTACAGCAGGCTGACGTTGGCGGGACACCCCGCTCGCATGCTCACCACTCCGTTGGGCACGGGGCGTGCCCTCCAGGTCGCCGTGCGCTCCGACACGGTCGACCAGGGGGTGCGGCGGGCCGCCGGGCTGCTCGGCGTCGTCGGGGCGATCGGCGTGGTACTGGCCGGTGCCCTCGGCTCCTGGGTCGCGCGTACCGGCCTGGCCCCCGTCAGCCGGCTCACCGCCACGGCCGAACGCATCGCCACCACCCGGGATGCCCGGCACCGCATCGAACTGCCGGCGGAGCGGGCGGGCCGCGAGGACGAGATCACCAGGCTCGCCGCCTCCTTCAACACCATGCTCGACGAGCTGGAGAAGTCCGTCACGGCTCAGCGCCGCCTGGTCGCCGACGCCTCGCACGAACTGCGCACTCCGCTCACCTCGTTGCGCACGAACGCCGAGCTGCTCGTGCGCTCCGCACAGCTCACCGATGCCCAGCGCGAACGCGCGGCCGCCGCGCTGGCCCGGCAGCTGCGCGAGGTCACCGTCCTGGTCAACGACCTGATCGAGCTGGCACGCGAGGAGGAGCCGGACCCACTGATCGAGGACGTACGCCTCGCGGATGTCGTCGTCCACGCCGCCGACGCCGCCCGCGACCACTGGCCGGACATGACCTTCGCCCTCTGCGTCGCCCCACAGGCACGCACCAGCACGGTCGCGGGAGTGCCTGCCCGGCTGTCGCGCCTGCTGTCGAGTCTGCTGGACAACGCGGCGAAGTACAGCCCACCGGGCCTCCCGGTAGAAGTGCGGCTGACCGCTCCGGCGGGGCATCTGGAGGTGGTCGTCCGTGACCACGGTCCAGGGATCGCGGAGGAGGACCTGCCCCATGTCTTCGACCGTTTCTACCGAGCCCGCTCGGCACGGGCCCTGCCGGGTTCCGGCCTCGGGCTGGCCATGGCCCGGCAGATCGCCCGTGCGCACCATGCCGACCTCACGGCCGAGCACGCACCCGGCGGCGGCGCGCTCTTCCGCTTGAGGATCCCGACCCAAGGCCCTGGCGCTCCATGACGGAGCCCACGGACGCATGTCCTGGCTCTCACATCTGTCTTAGATTCGGTCGCGAGAGTCGCGCCCATGAAGGCGAGGAAACTCAAGAAGACGAAGCAGAAGATCATTGCCCTGGGCGGTGCGGTCGTGGTGATCGGGGCGGTCGGTACAGCCGCCGCGTTCGGTACGGGTACGGACGAGCACCGGCGCATCGAGGCGCACGGGAACCAGCTCTCCGTGCCGGTCGACGGTGGCCGTGCGGTCGTGGACATCCGTTCGCTGGCGGTGCGGGCTCGGGCGGACGACGGTCGCACCTGGCAGCTTTCGGCGTCGGCCGCCGGCGATCTGGGTCAGCCGGGGAAGGTGTCCATCCGCGAGGGGAAGGCCACCTGGCGCTACGGCGACAAGGGATGGACGGTCACCGCCTCCGCACAGGACGGGCGCCTGGCCGTCACCGTGCACTCCGCTCGGCAGTCCAGCCTGACCTGGCCGGTCTCCGGCACCGACCGGAGCACGCAGGAGCTGCAGGTTCCCCGAGGTGAGGGCCTGACCATCCCGGTCGCCGACCGCTGGTGGAACTCCGCATCCGCAGGCCTGGCCGGAACCGAGGCCGCCATGGCCGGCGGCCTGACCATGCCCTTCTGGGGCACCAGCCAGTCCGGGCGGCACGGAGCCAGCTACATCGTCCCGTCGGACATCGGCACCACCCTCAAGGTCGTCTCCGACCACGGCCGTCTGCACACCGAGACCGAGCACGCGTTCTCGCCACAGCAGGACACGGAGAACTACACGGTGACCTTCGCGCTCACCGAC
Source organism: Streptomyces sp. FXJ1.172 (assembly GCF_001636945.3). Taxonomy (NCBI): domain Bacteria; kingdom Bacillati; phylum Actinomycetota; class Actinomycetes; order Kitasatosporales; family Streptomycetaceae; genus Streptomyces; species Streptomyces sp. FXJ1.172. The sequence continues at coordinate 8,867,309 of NZ_CP119133.2, forward strand.
GGCTCCCCGGTGGCCGCGGCACGCGACTACCGCGCCTGGCTCCAGGACCAGGGTGGCATCACCACCTTGCGACAGAAGATCGCCCGCAATCCCGAAGTGGCCAGGCTGGTAGGCGCGTTCCATGCCTACACCTGGGGCCAGGCGCGCACCGCCGAAGGCGTACGCCGCCTTTCGGAACTCGGCATCGACCGCATGTGGCTGGGCTACGACGCCGACGGCAACCCCATGAGCCGGCAGGCCACGCGCCTTGCCCAGCAGGCCGGTTACCTCGTCGGGCCCTACGACTCCTGGGCCAACGCGCAGGATCCGGTATCGGCCGACACCTCGGTGTCCAAGTGGCCCGCCCCCGTATGGCAGGACGCCTGCGTCCGCAACACGGACGGCACCGTCCTCACCGGCTTCGGCAACCGCGGCTGCTACGTCAGCTCCGAGGCCTTGCGGCGCGCCGAGCCCTCCCGGCACTACCTGGCCGACCGCACCCGGGCCATGACCGCCAACGGCGCCGCCGGCTACTTCCTGGACGTCGACGCCGCCGGGGAGCTGTTCACCGACCACTCCCCGGCGCACCCCATGACCCAGGCCCAGGACCGCGACAACCGGCTCCAGCGCATGGCCTGGCTTTCCGGCAACCGGCACCTGGTGCTCGGCTCGGAGGCCGCGGGATCCTGGGCGAACGGGGTGCTGGACTTCAGCCACGGCTCGGGCACCCCGGTCGACGACCGGCTGTGGAAACTGGAGAGGGACCGGCAGACCTGGGGCGGCTACGCGCCCTACAACGCGCCGGGGATCTTCTTCAAGCCCGTCCACCTGCCGGCCGACGTCGCGAAGGCGATGTACGACCCGAGGTACCGGGTGCCGCTCTACCAAACGGTCTTGCACGACTCGGTCATCAGCACCGAACGCTGGGAGCTGTCCTGGTCGAAGCTGCCGGACCAGAGCCGCACGCGTGCCCAGCTCGCGATGCTGTACAACGTGCCGCTCAACCTGGTCCTCGACCAGTCCGAACTGGACCAGCACGGCGAGCAGATCGCCGCGCTGCAGAGGTACTTCGCACCTCTCCACAAGGCGGCGGCAACCGAGCCGATGACCGACTTCCGCTGGCTGACGAACGACCATCTGGTGCAGCGGACCACCTTCGGCGACGGCGCCCTGACCGTGACCGCCAACTTCTCCGCCGCGCCCCACGGGGGACTGCCTGCCGGATGCGTCGACGCGACGATCAAGGGCGGCCGGGCACACCGCTTGTGCCCCGCAGGTCTGTGATTGGGCGGGTCCGGCGCCACAAGCGGGAGCGCTCGGTGTCGTACACCCTCGTGGAGCGCGCGACACGCTGACCGCTGCGCGCGGCGGCCGGACCTCCCGCCGAACGCCCTCGCGGGAGCCGCTCAGCCGCGGGCCACGAGATCAAGTACCTGCCGGGCGTGGGCGAGGGAACCGTCGACGGTGTCGACGGCGTACATCGAGTCGACCATGAAGTGCTCGATACCCGTCCGCTCGTGGACCCGTTTGATGGTCTCGGCGACCTGGGTCGTGCGGGTGCCGGCGTCGATGTTCACCCGTAGGACCGTGTCGATGGCCTCCGGGTCCCGGCCGGCCTGCACGGTGAGCCGGTCGAGCAGGGAGCGCTGGGCGATCAGTCCGTCGATGTCGACGTAGCTGGGAACGACGCACAGCGGCAGCCATCCGTCGCCGCGCCGGGCGACTCTGCCGAGCGCGCGCTCGGACAGGGCACCCAGGTAGAACGGGGGCCGTGGCCGCCTGGCCGGTTTGAGTGGTGAGTGGTGCGGCGGCACCGACAGCTGGACCCCCTCGTAGTGCGCCGGGTCGGTCGTCCACAACGCTTCGAGGGCGTCCAGCAGTTCGTCCATGCGCGCGCCCCGGCGGGTGAAGTCGAGGCCGGCCGCCTGGTACTCCTCGGGCGACCAGCCGACCCCGAAGCCGGGCAGGAGGCGCCCGCCGCTGATCAGATCGATGGTGGTCAGCGAGCGGGCCAGCTGGACGGGCGGATAGAGAGGGGCGATGAGCACGTGGCTGCCCAGGAGCACCCGCCGGGTGGCGCCGGCGGCGACGCCCAGCAGGACGAACGGGTCCGCGGCGGAGTTGAGTTGCTCGGGGATGGTCGCGCCACGCCCGCCGTAGCCGACGACCGGATCGACCGCGGCGAGGTTGCGGTCGCCCACCCAGAGGCTCGCGGCTCCCGCCTCCTCGACGGCGGAGGCGAACGCCGCTGCGTGAGCCACGCCGGAGGCCTGCCGGTGGAACTGGGGGAGAGCGAAACCGAGCTTCACGACTTTCCTCTTCCTCGCCGGCATGTATGACCTACGGCGAGTTCATAACACCTTCCTCGGCGGCCGGTGTGCCGGAGGCGTCTTGCGCGGATTTGGTGCGCGGAGATCCGGCCACGGGTTCTGTCAGGGTCGGTGAGCCCATGGAAATAGGGGACATGAGGTGTCCGGATTGGCCCGTAGTGTCGTGCTGGAAGCCGTAGAAGGGACACCATGCCATGCGCGTAGCAGTCACGACGCCCACCGGAAACGTCGGGCGCCACGTCGTCTCCATGCTCCTGAGAGCCGGGATCCGTCCGCTGGTCCTCGCGCGCGATCCCGGCCGGCTCGATGCTGCCGTCCGGCGCGAGGTCGAGGCGGTCGCGGTGGACCAGCGCGACCGCCAGGCCGTCGTCGCTGCCACCGCCGGGGTCGACGCTCTGTTCTGGGTCGACCCACCGTCGACGGGTGACGATCCGCTCGCGGACTATGAGCTGGCCACGGCGAGCGTGGTGAGCGCCGTCAGGGCGAACGGCATCGAACGGACGGTCTTCCAGAGCAGCGTCGGTGCCGAGAAGCGCCACGGGGCCGGCGAGATCGACGGCCTCGCAGGAACCGAACTGGCCCTCGACGCCCTCGGCGCCACGGTTACGCACCTGCGGTGCGGCTACTTCTTCACCAACCTCATGCTCCAGCTCGATGCGGTCCGGGCGGGCGCGATTCCGGTGATCCTGCCTTTGGACCAGGCCCTTCCCTGGGTCGCGCCACGCGACATCGCGGAGGTCGCCGTGACACGCCTCCTGTCGGCCGACTGGTCCGGACGCCGTGTCCAGGCCGTCCACGGCCCGGCCGACCTCACCTGGCCCCAGGCCGCCGAGACGGTGTCCGCCGCCACCGGCCGCCCGCTGCGTGCCGAGCGTGTCAGCGATGACGCGATGCGGAACCTGCTGCACGCATCCGGGATGTCCGCCGGCCTGGCCGAGGCAGTCATCGGGATGTCGACCGGGCTGAGGGACGGTTTCGTCCCGGAACAGCCGCGAACCCTGCGCACCACCACACCGACCACTCTGGCCGCCTGGGCCTACGACGTCCTCCGCCCCGCACTGTGAGTGACCTGCCCCTTCAGCGGAAGGGCGGCTGCTCGGCCGCGATGGCAGCCTCAGCCGGCGTCGGCCGCGCCGGCGCTCCAGCGTTCCTCGACCTTGGCCAGGCGCCAGTAGGCGATCGCCGCGGCCCAGACGACCACGAACAGGCCGACGATGACGTAGCCGACGTTGTCCAGGTCCAGGCCCGCGATCCAGCCGGTGACGTCGTCGCTCAGGCCGAGCTTGTCGTGCAGGACGCCGACCAGTTCGATCGTGCCGACGAAGAAGGCCACCGCGATGGACAGGCCGGTGATCGTGAGGTTGTAGAACACCTTGCGGACGGGGTTCGAGAAGGCCCACTGGTAGGCGAAGTTCATGAACGTGCCGTCGAGCGTGTCGAACAGGCTCATGCCGGCGGCGAAGAGGAGCGGCAGGCACAGGACGGCGTACCAGGGCAGGCCGGCGGCGGCGCCGTTGCCGGCCAGGGCGAGCAGCAGGACCTCGGTCGTGGTGTCGAAGCCGATGCCGAACAGGAAGCCGAGCGGGAACATCTGGCCGGGCCGGCGGACGGACTTGGTGAGGCGGCCCAGGATGCGGTTCATGAATCCGCGCGCGTCGAGGTGGGCCTCCAGCTCCGTCTCGTCGTACTGGCCGGCCCGCATGGCGCTGAAGACGCGGAGGATGCCGAACAGCGCCACGAGGTTGAGGGCGGCGATGAGGTACAGGAAGCCGCCGGAGACCGTGGTGCCCACCGTGCCGAGGATCTGGTGGGTGCGGGAGCCGTCGTTCATCAAGGTGCCCGCGAGCTTCGCGCCGCCGGCGACCAGCGCGGCCAGTGCGACCACCACGCTGGAGTGCCCGAGCGCGAACCAGAAGCCCACCGACACCGGCCGCTGACCGTCGGCCATCAGCTTGCGGGTGGTGTTGTCGATGGCGGCGATGTGGTCGGCGTCGAAGGCGTGCCGCATCCCGAGGGTGTAGGCCGTGATGCCCAGGCCGACCCCGAACGCCTTGCTGCCGACCTCGTAGTGATGAGGGACCACGAGCAAGAAGAGGATCCCGAAGGCGACCACGTGCAGGGCGACGACCACGGCCAGCAGGCCGGCGGTTCGGACGGTGTCCTCACGGCGCCAGCGGAACGACTTGGCGGCGGTGGTTTCGGGCACACCTGGGGACAGGGTCATACGGTCACGCTCCAGCACCTCGTGGATCAGCTTCGTGATGCCGTGGCCGGTCTCCTGGCTGACGGGTCGACGCTCCCGCCCCTGCCTTCCCGGCCGTGAGGCCAGTGGCAACGCGTGGGGCGAGAACTTCCCGATCACAGTGGCGAGGGCCGCTCCGGACTGAGCCTTTGAGGGGCTGTCACCGGTCTTCCCGAACACCACGGCCCTGTCACCCTAGAAGGTGGCGGCTCGTACCTGCAAGCCTGCACAACTGATCAGATATCGCGGCTCGAGTGCCGGTGGCTGCGATGATGAGTACATGCATCTCGTCCCCGCGGAACGCTCCGGGCAGCGCACCATCGACGGCCACAGGGTCTGCGATGCCATCGCCGCCGTCGGCGAGCCCGAGCGTGTGCGCGCCTGGGCCGATCGCTTCACTCTGCTCTCCGACCCCGGACGTCTGTCCCTGCTGCTCGCCCTCCGTGAGGCCGGACCCATCGCCGTCTCCGATCTGGCCGTCGCCACCGGTATGCGGGACACCGCGGTCTCCCAGGCCCTGCGCCTACTGCGCACCGCGGGCATCGTCGAGGGCGACAAGGACGGCAGGATCGTCCGCTACCGGCTCGTCGACGGCCCGATCTCCGACTTGCTGCAACACTGCACGTCCCGCGAGCCGGAAGCGGACGGTACGCCGCTCCGCTAGGCCCTGGGCCGCCCGAGCACCGATCGGTCCTGGACCGGCTGCCGCAGGGCTAATGCGTGCTCGGTCAATCGGTGTGCACGCACGCCCGGCCGGGTGTCCCGGTCACCGCTGCAATCGCTGCCTGCGGTACGTGCCCGGCGTCACCCCGTAGGCCGACTTGAACGTACGGTTGAACACCGCGGCGTCACTGAAACCCCACCGCCTCGCGATCTCGCGCGCACTGCGCTGCGCCTGGGACGGATCGGCCAGGTCCGCCCTGCAGTGTTCCAGGCGGCTTTCGCGCAGGAACGTGCCGACGGTGAGCCCGTCCCGCTGGAAGAGGTGGTGCAGGTAGCGCAGCGAGATGTGGTTGGCGGCGGCGATCGAGGCCGGTGACAGGTCGGCGTCGCGTAAGTGGTCGGCGACGTACGCCTTGATCTCGCGCAGCAGCAGGTCCGGTCCCGAGGGGACGGCCGCCGGCGAGGGGCGCACCGGTTCGGACGGGTGCCGGTCCGTCTCGCCGTGGAGGAATGCGGTCTCGCTGTCGAGGAAGGCCGTCGCGAGGCTGACCGCGGCGGTGCCCCACCACGCGGTGTGCCGGGCATCGACGGACGGCACGTGTGCGGCGAGCCCCTGCACGAAGGACGACAGGAGGGCCGCGGGCCCCGACCGGGTCGGCGCGGGACGCCCGGACACGTCGTGCAACACCGCGCCGGGCAGCGGCAAGGCCGCTTCGGGCAGATGCAGGACCAGCGCCCGGACCGGGGGACCGGCGGTTTCGGCCGAGAGCCGGACGCACAGGGAAGGCTCCCGCAGCATCACGGTGCCGGAGTCCAACCGGACAAGCCGTTCATCACGGTCGACGACCAGCGGCCCGCGCGTCGCGAAGACCAGGTGCCAGGTCCGCGGCGCACTGGCGGCGCACCGGGCCTCCAGCTCCACCACGGCCGGCGACGCGGGCGGGCTCAGCAGGGACAGCCGCACCGGCCCGAGGTCGAAGTGGTGCCGCTGGCCCGCACTCGTGCCGGGCTGTCCGGCGGCGGGCTTTTGAAGGCGAGTGCCGGTGGCGGACGCCGTGCCGTACGCGGTCTCACGCTCGTCCGGGCCGGCCGAACCGCCGTGAGCCATCATGTTCCGATCCCCCTGAAGCGTGCATGAAGTGCCGTGCGCACCTGCGGCGCCGCGACCGGCCGCACGTGTCGTGGACCGAAGGCCTGTCGTGCGCGGGGCCTTCTGCCCCGCCGCCCCGCTCCCCTCCCACGGGACGGCCCGCGCGGCGGCCCCGCACGTCGACCTGACCCGGCTGCCCACAGGTGCTGACCCCGAGTCTGTGCGGGGCTGACGGCACCGGCCAGCGCTGCCCGAAAGTAGCGTCAATCCCGGGACGTCCCACCGTCTGACCTGCGGGGACACTCCGTGGCCGGGTGGCGTGGCGGGACAGCCGTGAGATAGTGGGCCGTGCGGAGAAGGGGGATGCCGTCGTGGGACGCTGGCAGCCGCTGCGGAGTGACCTGCCCGCCGAGGTGGTGCGGCTGGTGCGAGAGCTGCGCCAGTACGTCGACCGCTGCGAGCTGAACACCGAGACCGTCGCCGCGAAGACCGGCTACAGCCGCAGTTCCTGGCTGCGCTACCTCAACGGCCGGAGACTGCCGCCCTGGCCGGCGGTCGCGGGGCTGGGGCGGCTGGCGCAGGCCGATGCCGAGTACCTGCGTGTCTTGTGGGAGTCGGCAGCGCACGCCTGGACGCCGACGGGCCAGACCGGCGGCACCGGCCCGGCAACCGCCCTGCGGCGTCCGGCAGTTCGCGCCGCGGATCCGGCCACTTCGGTCACTTCGGTCACCGGCCCGGCACCGGAAGGGAAGCGGCGCCCCCGCTCGAAGCCCACAGGGCCGCGCGCGGGCGTACTCTCCGCCGTCGCCGCAGTCTGTTCGCTGCTGGCGGCCATCCTGCTCGCCCGGCCATGGGACACCGGAGCCGATGCCGGACGTCCGCCGGACGGTGTTCCTGCCGGCGCACCCGGCTGGCCGTGGCCGTTGCGCAGCGCGGTGGACGGGGCGGCCGCCGCGTGCCGGTCGGCCGGCTGCCGGGGCCTGGACCCCTACCGCGAGAGGTGCGATCGCGACAGCGTGGCCGTCCACCGGCTGCGCGCGTACGGCCGAGTCCTGACGCTTCGGTACAGCCCGACGTGCCTGGCGAGCTGGGCGGAGGTCGAGACCCCGGCGGGGACGGTCGGGTTACGGATCACCACGAACCGGGGCGATGAGCAAGTGGCCGCCAGGGGCGGGGCGTACACGGCGATGGTCGGGAGCGGGCCGGACGCGGCGCGTGCCACGGTCGTCGTCGCCGGCCACCAACTCGGCGTGGCGCGGTACGACAGCTGGATCGACGCGGTCACCGGCAGCGTGTGAGGGTGACGGCGTCCGTACGCAGCCGGTGGAACCGCCCGGCGTCGTAGACCTCGTACGCGCCGCCCTCGTCCAGGCGCAGCGGGAGAGCGAAGCGTTCCCCCTGGTAGACGACCCATGAGCCCGCGTGGGCGATACGCTCCTCGGCCGCGCCCCAGGTGGCCGCGCCGACGATTCCGTCCGCGGACAGGTGGTGGTTGCTCTGCCAGACGCGCGTGGCGCCGGCGGTCGCGTCGTCGTAGGTGCAGGTGACGCCGGAGCGTGCGGTGTATCCGTCGGCCCACAACATGCTCTGCCACAGGCCGATCAGGTCGCTACGCCGGGTGCCGCCGGCCACCAGCTGCTGCGCGGCAGGCAGCCCGCCGGCGAGGAGCACGCCGTCACTGCGGTCGTCGGACCGGTGTGCGCGCGGGCCCGCGGCTCCCGCGCACACCACTGCCAGCACCAGTACGCACAGTGCGGCGCGCGCCGCAGAACCTCGGCCCATCACACCGTCATATCCTCAACTGTCCCATCGCCGGGGTGACTTGTGTGAAACCGGTGTTCCGAGTCCGCGGCGCGGTGGGTACGGTGGGGAAGAAGACGATGAACAGAAGGCACTGGGGCCCCGGAGGACGTGCTTGACTGACTGGCAGCCGTTACCCGACGCTCTCGCCTCGGATGTCCGCCATCTGGTGGTCGAATTACGGGCGTTGAAGGACCGCGCCGGGCTGAGCCTCGCGGCCCTCGCCAGGCGCACACCGCACAGCAGGTCTTCCTGGGAACGCTATCTCAACGGTAAGGCACTGCCACCGCAGCACGCGGTGGCTTCCCTCGGCAAGCTGGCCGACGCCGACCCCGCCCGGCTCGTGGCACTGTGGGAACTGGCGAACACTGCCTGGCACGACCGGGAAGCCCAGGACCGCGGGGTCCGGGACCCGCAGCCCGAGGCACCCGCTGCGACGACGGAGCCGGCCGCGGCCGTGCAGGCAGGGGAGCCGCCCGCAGTCCGTCGTCCCGGCAGGCGGGCGCTGATCTGGTCCATGGTCGCCCTGGCCGCTGTCATCGCGTCGTGCACCGCCCTCTTCAGCACGATCGGCCGGCACGCGCACGCGCACGCCGGCCCGGACGGCGCGCCGGCGGCGAAGACTTCGACGAGACAACTCGACGTCAACTGCTTCGCGGACAGCTGCACCGGCAAGGACCCCAAACAAGCCGGCTGCGGTGGCGACGCGTGGACGTCCGCCCTGAACAAGGTCGCCGGGGTCTACGTGGAGTTGCGATACAGCGACGCCTGCAAGGCCGCCTGGTCCCGGATCAGCTGGGGACGCCCCGGCGACAGCGCCCAGGTCGTCGGCGAGGGGGGCCGGACGTACGAGAACAAGGTCCACTACGACACCGACACCTACAGCGCGATGGTCGCCGCCCCGAGTCCCTCGGCTGCCAAGGCCTGTGTGCTGCTCACCTCCGGGGTGCACGGCTGCACCTCCCCGGGCGGCACCCAGCATCTGACCGAGCCCCCGAACCCGCCCACCTCGTCCCCGCCGGCCGCCACCGCCTCGGCCACCACCCGCCGGTAGGCGCCCAGTTCCCGGCGGGCCGGTATCGGTCACCGGCCGAGGCTCGGCTTCACACGGAAAATCCCTTCGTCGACACGGATACTGCCCCTCTAGGGTGGATCGCGTGCTGAGCGACAGTCAGATCAACGAGTTCGCCGAGCGCGGCTTCGTCGTGGTTCCACAGGTGGTACGGGGCGATCTGCTGGACCAGGCGGCCCGGCGGCTCGACGAGGTCATCGCCGCCGATCCACCTGACACCGACAAGCAGGGCAGCCATTTCTACTTCCTCCGGACCCAGGACGAGCCGGCCCTGATGGCGCCTTTGACCGGCAGCCCTGCCTTCGGTTTCGCCGAGGAGCTGGCCGGAGCCGGGACGCTGCAGGTCCCCTGGCAGGTCCAGGTCGCCCTGAACATCCCGCCGTACTCACACCGTCCCGGCCGTCCCCACATCGACACGGCCAACCCGGAACCGACCGGTGGGCCGGTCCGCGGCACGTTCACGCTCCTGGCCGGCGTGCTGATGTCCGACCAGCTCACGGAGAACTCCGGCAACCTCTGGGTCTGGCCGGGCACGCACCTCGCACACGCCGCATACTTCCGCGACCACGGCCCGCAGATGTTCTGCGCCTACCCGCCCATCGACCTGCCCGAGCCCGAGCAGATCAAGGGACGGGCGGGGGACCTGCTGCTCGCCCACTACCTCCTCGGCCACAACATCGGCGGCAACTACGAGTCAGAGCAGACACGACGCGCGCTGTACTTCCGGATCAGCACCATGGACCATGCCACCCACCGGAACGAGTTCCTCCAGGACCCGTGGCTCGACTACGGGCCGATCAGGCCCCGGACTCGGATGACGTGACGTACCACTGCCACTGCTGAAGCTGCGGTGGCTGCCTGGCCGAGGGTCTCGCGCCGGGTGCGTTGCGGATGCCCGCCGTCGACCTCACTCGAGGACGAGGCGATCGTGGGAATCGCCGAGGCGTACGGGGTAACCCCGGCGCAGGTCGTGCTGCGCCGGCACCTGCGGAGCGGCAACATCGTGATCCCCGAATCCGTCACCCCCGACCGCATCCGGCAGAACCTCGACGCCTTCGGCTTCGAGCCGACCGACGCCTTCATGGCCGCCCTCGCGTGCCTCGACCGGGGTCTGCGCGCCGGCCCCACAACCTCGACAACCTCGACGAGGGGAACGCATCATGCAGATCGATCTCTCCGGCCGCACCGCCCTGGTCACCGGCTCCACCCAGGGCATCGGCCAGGCCATCGCCACCGGCCTTGCCCGCGCGGGAGCCCGTGTCGTCGTCAACGGCCGCGGCGAGCAGCGCGTCGCGGACGCCGTCCGCACCGTGCGTGCCGACTCCGGCAGCGACGACGTGACCGGCGCCGTGGGCGACCTGGCGACGGAGCAGGGCACCGTCGCCGTACTGGGCTCCGTGCCCACGGCCGACATCCTCGTCAACAACCTCGGCATCTTCGGCTCCGCGCCTGCGCTGGAGATCGACGACGCCGAGTGGCGCCGCTACTTCGAGGTGAACGTCCTCTCCGCCGTCCGGCTCATCCGCGCCTTGCTGCCCGGCATGAAAGAGCGGGGATGGGGACGCGTCCTCAACCTGGCCAGCGACTCGGCCGTGGCCATCCCCGCCGAAATGATCCACTACGGCATGACGAAGACCGCGCTGCTCGCCGTCGGCCGCGGATTCGCCAAGGACGCCGCGGGCACCGGCGTCACCGTCAACTCCGTCATCGCCGGACCCACCCACACCGGTGGTGTCGAAGGATTCGTCCGCGAACTCGTCGGCGACGAGCTGCCCTGGGACGAGGCGCAGCACGAGTTCATGGTCAAGTACCGCCCGCAGTCGCTGCTGCAGCGCCTCATCGAGCCCGAGGAGATCGCCAACATGGTCGTCTACCTCGCCTCGTCCTACGCCTCCGCCACCACCGGCGGTGCCGTACGGGTCGACGGCGGCTACGTCGACTCGATCCTGCCCTGAGCCCAAAGCGCCCGCGAACTCAGGCGGGTGACGACGGGCGTGGGCCGCCGAAGCCGTGTTCCGAGAGGTCGAACCAGTTTCCCTCCGGATCCATGGCCCGGTACTCGGCGAAGGGGCGGTTGGTGAAGCGTTCCGCGGGTTTCGGAGTGCCTGCCGCCACCAGCGCCTCCGACGTGACCGCCGTGTCCTCGACGTGGAAGCCGAAGTGGTTCATTCCGATCGGGGTCTCGCCGTCGAGCTGGTGCTTGATCAGGGCGAGGGACAGGTAGCCGTCGGACAGGAAGCAACTGCGGTCCGGGTCGCGGTCGCGGGCCACGATGGCCAGGTGGCGGAGCTTGGGCCGGCCGGTGGGTCCGTCCATGGTGGAATCCTTCGCGTGGGGGGGGCGTGCTCAGGCGGGCGGGGCGCCGGGCCCATGTTGTGGAACGCTCTGACCTGCCACTCGGACTGCGGCGTCCGCTCCACGACGGCCAACGCGTGCGTGGCGGCAAGCGGTTCGCCGCCCCCGGGCGATGACGGTCGACTCAGCCTCGACCGTGGCCAGGTCGGGGCGCAGGAACTGGACGGCCACGACCACAGCGCCCGGATCGCCCGATCGTCGTCCCCGGTGCCGCCACCGGGTGCGTGTTCAAGGGCGTCGCCCGAGGCGGGGGCGTTCGTTGCGTCGGGCTCACGCATCGTTCTCACACCTTCAGCAAGGAACTCGTGCGGATGAGCAAGGCGAGTTCGGGGCAGTCAGCGCCCTCGGACGGACGCGGCGGAGGCGGCGCCCAGGCCGCCAGGGCGTGGTAGAACGTGCCGCCTCGACGTTCCAGGTAGCAGCTGAGGTTGAGGGGCCATCCGGTCCGTCCGAAGAGATGACGGTCCATGGGAGTCGGGCGCTCGCTGAGCACAGTCCCACCACCAGCCGCGGTGTTCGTTCTCGTAGGCCGGCCCGAACGTCGGCACGATCGTCTCGCGGAACTCCCGTCGGGCTGATGGATCGGTCGTGCGGGCGTTTCGGCCGAAGGTGATGCGCCGTACGTGGTACGTCGTCGCCTCCGCATGGCCGAGCAGGAGCGCGAAACAGGGCAACGGAGCGTCGGCCGCGATGAGTTGGTACTCGCCGATGGCAGCTGCGAGGAAGTCCGAGAGTGCCTGGTCGTCCATCAGCACGGTGGGAGGAGCGGGGGCCGTGCCGAAGGGTGCGGAGCCTTCGGGGACGCTACATCGGGCGTTCGGTAACGCTGGTTCGGGTGTGTTCGCCATTGCGGACATGGGGGGTGGTCTCCGTTGCCCTATGTCTCACACGTCCGCCGGGGCAGTGTGCGCATTCCCTGCCCGGTGTCGTGGGAGAAACGGCATGCGTGTCTCGGGCACTGTCGGACCCCGTTTCTCCCTTCGCGCCGCGGATGTAAGTCAATCGACTGACTTAAAATTGCGCGTCCGGCAACCGATGGAAGGAGATCCCTGGTGATGGCGGTCGCACGGTCCGCGAGGTCGACGACCCTGCCGCTGAGCCGTCCCTCGCCCCGCGCTGCCGGTGTGCGCAGGACGGCGTCAGGCCGCGCGGGCCACGGTTCAGCTGGCCCTGACTGCGGCAATGGGCTTCGGTCTGTATCTCTTCATCGCCGTGCTGCTGATCACGGCCGTCGCCACCCTCGTGGTGATCGGGGCCTGGATGCTGCCGGAAACGGTGCTGCTGATCCGGAGGATCGCGGGGGCGAAGCGGCAACAGGTGGCAGCCTGGACCGGCCGGCAGATCCCTGACGCATACACGCCGCTCACCGGCACCCTGCGTGAACGTCTGCGCAAGACGGTCCACGACCCCGGCACGTACACCGACCTGCGCTGGCTCGGTGCCCAGTACCTCTGCAGCCCGCTGGCCCCGCTGGCACTGCCGCTGTGGCCGCTCGGGCTGGCCGTCGACGGGGTGTGGTGCGGGGCGCTACGGCGCAAGGCGGTCGTACTCCCGCTGATCACGAACCTTGCCGACCTGGACGTTCGTTGGTCCGAGGCCCTGCTCAAGCCCTCTCCGAAGGCCCTGCTCGCTGAACGGGTGGCAGAGCTGACACAGACACGGGCGGGCGCGATCGCCGCGCACGCCGCCGAGTTGCTGCGCCGGATCGAACGGGACCTCCACGACGGCACCCAGGCCCGGCTGGTCTCGCTCTCCATGCGGATCGGCCTGGCCAAACGCGCCTACGACCATGACTCCGAGACGGTGCCCCGGATGCTCGACGACGCCCAGGACCTGGCCGAGGAGGCCCTCACCGAGTTGCGGCACGTCGTACGCGGCATCCACCCGCCGATCCTCACCGACCGCGGGCTCGTGGGCGCCGTCCGGGCACTGGCGGCGAGCAGCGCGCTGGATGTGAGCACGCAGGTGGACGGGCTGGAGGACCCCGGGGTGCGGGCCCCGGCCGCGGTGGAGGCCGCCGCGTACTTCGCGGTCGCCGAGGTGCTCACCAACGCGGCCAGGCACAGCGGGTCGTCGCGGGCCTCGGTCCAGGTGGAGCGTCTTCCCGCCGGTCTGCGGGTCGCGGTCCGCGACGAGGGACTTGGCGGCGCGGACGAAGGGGCCGGCACGGGACTGCTCGGTGTCCGCCGTCGTGCTGCCGCCCTGGACGGCGCGGTGACCGTGTCCAGCCCCGTCGGGGGACCGACCACGATGGTCGTGGAGCTGCCGTGCGTGTGGTGATCGCCGAGGACGATGCCCTGCTCAGGGAAGGGATCGTACTGCTGCTGAGGTCGGCCGGACACGAGGTCGTGGCCGTCGTCGGCAGCGGGCCCGAGATCCTCCCCGCATCCGACCAGCGTCCGGGCGATGGTGCTGTTGTCCAGCCCTTCGGCCATCAGCTTCAGGACCTCGCGCTCGCGCGGTGTCAGCGAGTCACCGAACGCGCGGTCAGCAAGCACATCGGCAACGTCTTCCTCAAGCTCGGCCTGCCCCCAGTGACAGCGGCCACCGCAGGGTTCTCGCCGTACTCGCCTACCTCGACAACCCTGGACGCCGCGGGTGACCGAGGGGGGAATCAGTTCCTGCAGCCGCACTGGTGAGAAGTCCCGCGACAAAAAACAGCCAGAGCGTCACGGACCGGAAGAACTTCTTCATCACGGACCCGAGGCCCGACTGCCGTCGGCCGCCGGCGCAGGGGGCACCACGTCCCCTCACCTGGGTTGCGGACGTCGGCTCTGTGGCCGCATATGGGGGGTGTGGCGTGATGCGTCGTACTCGACCGCGACCGCGACGGCGGGAGGTGCGCATGTCCGTGCGGATCCCGGGACGGATGCAGCCCGCGGCACGCCTGACGGCGTGGTGGCAAGACCGCGATCCGGATCTCGCGGCGACGAGGCGGGCCGGCCGGACCGCGCTGGTGATGCCGGCCCTGTTCGCGCTGGGCAGTCAGGTGTTCCACTCGCCGACGATGGCGAGTTTCGCCGCGTTCGGGTCATTCTCGATGCTGTTGCTGGTCGACTTCAGCGGTCCGATGGTGCAGCGGCTGCGGGCGCAGGCCGGGCTCGCGCTGGCCTGGGCGGTGCTGATCTGCCTGGGGACGCTGGTGGCGCCCGTGATCTGGCTCGCCGTCGTCACGACGCTGCTGGTCGGCTTCCTGATCCTCTTCTCGGGCGTCGTCAGCTCGGTCCTGGCGGGCAGCGCGACCGCGCTCCTGCTGGGCTTCGTCCTCCCGGTCACCACACCGGTGCCGCTGTCACAGCTGCCCGACCGCCTCGCCGGTGCTGGGCTGGCAGCGGCGGCGGCGCTGCCGGCCGTATGCCTTCTTTGGCCGCGCCCCGTCGCCGATCCGCTCAGCACGCCTGCTGCGCAGGTCTGCCGTGCCGCTGCCGCACACCTGCGCGCGGACGTCTCCGGCCCGGGCGGACCAGGTCCCGCGATCGACCGTGCGCAGCACCGGGCGGCGGCCGACCGTGCCGCCGACGCCGGAGCGGACCTGCGACGCGCCTTCGACACCACCCCTTACCGCCCCACCGGCCTGTCCACCGCGTCCCGTGCCCTGGTCCGCCTGGTCGACGAGCTGATCTGGCTGACCGGCATCCTGGCTGACCGGCCCGCCCCCACCGGCGAGCCCCCGGACTGCGACCCGGCCGCGCGCACGGTGACCCGCGCGGCCGCCGACGTCCTCGACCACGCCGCCGGCCTCCTCACGGACCCGCGCCGGGACGTCGGCCCGCTGCGTGCCGCCATGGCGGAGCTGCGGGCGAGCATGAACGGGATGGAGGAGAGTTCCACGGTCCGCCTGCCGGCCGGCCATCCGGTCGGCGACAGCGCGGCGGAGATCTACGGGTTCATCGCCACGCTCGACCTCTCCTTCCGTGCTCAGGAGCTGGGTTTCGCCGTCCTGCAGATCGCCGGCAACGTCGAACTGGCCGCCACCGCGTGGCAACGGCACTGGCGCGACCAGCTCCTCGGCCGTGAACCCGGTGCGCTGACCGAACCCCTGACCTCGGCCTGCGAACGGGCCGCAGCGCATCTCGAACTCCGCTCGGTGTGGCTGCGCAACAGCCTGCGCGGCGCCGCCGGACTCGGCATCGCTGTGCTGCTCGCGGACCTGACAGGCGTCCAGCACTCCTTCTGGGTGCTGCTCGGTACCCTGTCCGTGCTGCGTTCCAACGCGCTGAACACGGGCCAGAAGGCCCTGCGTGCCGTCCTCGGTACGGTGCTCGGCTCCTTCGTCGGCGCAGGGCTGCTGCAGCTGATCGGCCACCACGGCACCGCCCTGTGGTTCCTGCTCCCCGTCGCCGTCCTGGCGGCCGGCATCGCCCCCGCCGCCATCTCCTTCACCGCGGGTCAGGCTGCCTTCACCGTCACCCTCGTCGTGCTGTTCAACATCGGCCAGAACCCCGACTGGCACATCGCCCTGCTCCGCGTCCAGGACATCGCCCTGGGCTGCGCGGTCAGCGTCCTCGTCGCGCTGTTCTTCTGGCCCCGCGGTGCGACGGCCGCCGTGCACGAGGCACTCGCCGACGCCTACGACAACAGTGCCCGCTACTTCGCGGGCGCCGTGGACTACGCCGTCGGCTGCTGCACCGCCGCGACGCACGCCGCCGAACCCGTGCGGCAGAACCGCGAGGCAGCGGCCTCCGCACGCCGTCTCGACGACGCCTACCGGACCTATCTGGCCGAGCGCGGCGCCAAGCGGGTGTCTCTGGCCGACATGACCACGCTGGTCACCGGAGTGGCCGCGCTGCGGCTGGCTGCCGACGCAGTCGTCTCCCTGTGGCGGGGGAACGCCCCGGTGCGTACGGCCGCGGATCACACCGAGGCCCACCGCGCCATCCTCGGCGCCGCGTTCCAGGTCACGGAGTGGTACCGCGGCCTCGCGGCGAACCTCGGCGGCAGCACCGCCGTCCCGGACGCCGTCCCGCTCCACCCCGACGCCGCGGCCCGGCTCGTGGAGTCCGTTCGCACCGACCTGGTCGACGGTCGCGGTCAGGCCACCGCCGCTGCCGTCCGCATCATCTGGACCCGCGACCACGTCGACGTCGCCCGCCGACTCCAGCCCGGCCTCGCCGCGGCGGCCAAGGGCGGTGCCCTCCCCTGACAGCCCTTCGCCGTTCGGTGACAGGTGTTGACGGCACGCCGCAGCGCGGGCCGGGGATCGCTCCCGGCCCGCGCTCTATGGCCCGCTCGTCAGCCGTCGGTCGTCAGCCGAGCAGCTTGCTCGCCAGTGTCGCGGCGTTGTACGAGCCCCAGCCGGAGGTGAAGTCCCAGCCGCTGGCGGCGGAGTAGGCGCCGTTGCTGCCACTGGTGATGTCGTGGAAGCCGGTGCCGCTCGCCGTGTAGAGAGCAGGGTTGGCGAAGCCGAGGTTGGCCTTGCCGGCCGCCGCGGCCTGCTGGTTGTACAGCGCGGCGAACGCCGCCCACTCGGGCGCGGCGGCGCTGGTGCCGCCGACCGAGGTCCAGGAACCCTGCGAGTAGATCGAGACGCCGGGGCTGGGGTTGGCGTGGGCCGAGACGTCCGGCACCTGGCGGTAGCCGCCGCCGGCGCTCTTCTGCACCGCGGTCTGCCAGCTGGGGATCTTGAAGACGGAGGACTTGCCGCCACCGCCTCCGGACCAGGCCACCTCCTTGCTCCAGGCATTGGACGAGGTGACGGTCAGCTTGGTGCCGCCGACGCCGGTGACGTACGGGTCGCTGGCGGGGTAGTCGACGGAGGTGCCGCCGTCGCCCGCGTCGTCGGAGCCGCTGTCACCGGAGGCCGCGTAGAAGCCGAGGCCCTGGGCGGCGCCGGCCTTGAAGACGGCGTCGACCGCGTTGATGCCCGAGGTGGTGCGGGCGCTCTCGGCGGCACCCCAGCTGATCGAGGTGGTCGGGATGCCGCTGTCGACGATGGCCTGGTACGTGTCGACCTCGCCGGCGTCGGAGTTCGGGCCCTCGAAGACGGTGACGTTCGCCTTGGGGGCGATCGCGTGCAGGACCTCGATGTCCAGCTCGACCTCGACCTGGCCGTCGCCGAGCGAGCCGGAACCGCCGTCCACCTGCTGCACGGTCGGGGCGGCCGAGCCCAGGCCGTAGTGGCTGTCGTAGGCGCTGATGTTGGACTGCTGGAAGCCGTCGAACTCCAGCAGCGCGATCTTCTGGCCGCTGCCGGTGTACGTGCCGGAGACGTTGTAGCCGCCCTTGAGCTGGGCCGGGGTGTAGCCGCCGCCCGGGCCGTTGTGGGGAGTGACGGTGGAGGGCGCCTGGTGGTGGAGCTGGAGACGGTTGTTGAGGCCGGCCACATCGCTGACGAGGGACGCGAGGGCGGTCGGTAGCTTCGGCGCGGTGTCGTTGGCGTAGAACGAACGCCCCGACGCGGCGTCCTTCCAGGTCGACAGCTTGGTGCCGAAGGCCTTCTCCAGCTGGGTGGCGGTGCCGCTGGCGTCGACCAGCAGGTTGCCCGAGTGGACGGTGCCGACGGTGAGCCCCTGAGCGCGCAGGTAGTCCTTGAGCTGCTTGATCTCGGCGTCGGTCCGGCCGAAGCGCGCAGCGAACTGACGTTTCGTCAGGTAGTGGCCGTAGGAACTCGAGTGCGGGTCGCTGACCTTCGCCACGAAGGTGTCAAGTGCCGTGCCGCCTCTGGGAGTCAGGCTGATCGCCACCGATATCCGTTTCCCGGCCGCGACGCTCCCGGTGCGGGCCGCGTGCTGCTTCAGGCCCGGCAGGACGTCTCCGGCGATGGCGGCGCGGGTCGCGTGCGGCTGTGGGGAGTTCGCGGCGTAGGCGGCGGGGACGACTGCGGTGACCAGGGCCGGTGCGGCGACCAGGCCGAGCAGTTTCAGGCGTGACTTCACTGAAGTCCTCCGGAGAGTGGGGTAATTGTCCCGGAAGAGGAACGCCTTCACCGTAGAAAGGCCGGCCCCACCCCCATAAGCGGGGGAACCCTTGCGTTACGTGTTAACGGCGGATGTCACGTCAACGGCGTGTGTCGGGAGTGCGACGGGTCGGCGTATGACTTGACTGACTTACCGTCACGGTCGGTTCCACCCGCTTCATTTGGCCGTCGTCGCCGGAGTCGACACTCGTCCCGGAGGCGATGACGGCGACGGCCATCGCGTGGGCGAGCGCGGTGCGCGAGCGGACCCCGACCTTGCGGTAGACCCGCGACAGCGTTCCTTCCACCGTCTTGATGCTGATGAACAGCTCTGCCGCGACCTCACGATTGGTGGCCCCGCCCCTGACCAGCTCGGCGATCCTGGACTCGGTGGGGGTGAGTTCGGGCCCGCCCGCTCCCGCCTCAACGCTGCGGTCTCCGGCGTCCAGCCGGGACAGTTCGTCCCTGGCCCGTGCCGCCAGCGGAGCGGCGCCGATCCGTGTCGCGGTCTCCAGCGCCTCGCCGAGGACCGTCCGCGCCGCGCTCCTGCGGCGCGAACGGCGCTCGACCGCACCGAGCGCGATCAACGTGCGTACAAGCTCGATGGGCAAGGGGAGTTGGCGCAGCCGGTCCACGGCGTCCCGCAACCGCGCCGCGCCTTCCTTGGCCCGGCCGATGCCCGCTTCCCGCAGCCCCTCCGCCCGCTCCAGAGCGGCCAGCACACTGCCGGGCGTCTCGCCGGTCACACGAGCGTAGGCCTCGCGGACGACGGCCCCGGCCTCGTCCGTCTCGCCCAGGAGGACCAAGGCTTCGGCCAGGTCGCCGTGCCAGTGCAGCATGGGCGGGTCTGCGGCGCACATGGCAGCCCCGAGTTCTCTGACGCGCCGCAAGGTCTCGGCCGCGGAGGCCGCCCCCCGCGAATCGCCCGCGAGCAGTTCGGCCTGCCCGAGCACGGCCAGCGCGCGCAGCAGGAACAGCCGGTCACCGTCCGCTTCCGAGGCGCGTACCGCCCGCTCGGCCAGCTGCCGGGCCTCCTCGGCGGTGCCGCCCGCGGCCGCCGCCAGCGCGGCCGCGTACAGCGCGGGCGCCGCCTCGGCCATGACGCGCGAGCAGCGCGTCGCGGTGTGCAGTGCCTCGCGGCACTGTCCGGCATGCACCTGGATCCGGGTCAGTGACACCAGGGTCGCCATGATCTCCTCGACACCGGCGAACTCCCCGATGGTGGCCAGGAGTTCCACGACCTGCTCCATGGCCTCGGCCACGCTGTCGGAGTCCAGGGCGAGGACGGCCCGCATCCGGATCAGCCGCCAACTCTGCGGACCGCCGTCGGCGCCTCCGGCCAGGGCGAGCGCCTCCTCCAGCGCGGCGTCCGCCGCGACCGGCTCGCCGACCAGGGAACGCACTCGGGCGAGAGTGGCGAGCGCCCCGATCCGGGTCTGCGCGTCGCCCGCCACGGCCGCCTGCCGGGCAGCATGCCGGGCATGCCGGGCGGCCTCCTCCAACTCCCCGCACAACAGGCCGCGTACGGCCGCCCAGTGGTGCAGCCACGCTTGTGCCTCCGGATCACCGTCGGCGTCCCGGAGGCCTTCGTGGATCAGGGCTTGAGCACCCTCCAGCGCCTGCCCGGCGTTGCGCAGCAGGACCAGGCGGGCCCGCACCCGCCGGCGTGCCGAGCCCGATGCGGCAAGGACCGTCTCGGCGGCCTCGCCCGCCTCCTCCAGCCGACCGGCGTCGCACGCGTACTCGGCCGCGGCCAGCAGCCGGTCGGCGCGGTCCGCGGGCCGGTCGCCGGGGGTACGCCGGACGGCGAGCCGCGCCAGCTCGCAAGCGGAGCCGAGCGCGCCGTCGCGGCGCGCGTGCTCCGCCGCGTCCATCAGGGTGCGGGCGGTGTCCTCGTCCTCGTGCGGGCGGGCGTACGCAAGATGGCGGGCTTGCTCGACGGGCTCGGTGATCGCGTGGGCCAGCAGCGCGTGTGCCTGCCGACGGCCGTATTCCGGGGCGTCGGCATAGACGGCGGCCCGGATCAGCGGATGCCGGAAACATATGGTGCCGCCGGAGTCGGTCGTCGCGACGCCGAGTCGTTCGGCCTCGGCCAGGTCCGCGGCGGGGTCGGGGAGCCCGGTGGCGCGCAGCAGGGTGAGGCTGGGGCGGGAGGCGGCGCTGGTGACCAGGAGGGTGCGTCGCACCCTCTCCGGCAGTGCGCGCGCCTGGTCCAGCAGCAGGGTGCGCAGTCTTCGGGGCACGGGCAGCGTGGGCCCGAAGGACACGGGTGCCGGGCCGCGCAGGACCGCTCTCCCCAACTCCAGTGCGTACAAAGGGTTTCCGGCGGCCGTGTCCTGGATCTCCCGCAGCACCCCCGGTGGCAGGTCGCCTCCCACGCCGGCGCGCAAGAGGTGGGCCACCTCGGCGTCGGTCAGCGGCGGCACCGGAATTTCGGTGGTGCCGGGCGGGCAGCAGCGCAGCCGCTCGGGCTGTTCACCGTCCGCCACCCGCTCGGCGGCCACCACCCGGACGTTCAGGCGGCCCAGGCGGCGTACGGCGAAGGCGAGCGCCTCGGCGGTCGGCTCGTCGAGCCACTGCAGGTCGTCGAGGACCAGCACGACGGGACCCGTGGCGGCCAGGGCACGCAGCACGCCGAGGACGGCGACGCGCACCGCGAGCCGCCCGCGGCCGTCCGCCGGTTCCGGGCCGTGCAGCAGGGCTGCCCTCAGTGCCGCCCGGGGCTCGGGCGCGAGGGTCTCCAGGCAGCTCTCCGGCACCGGTGCGAACAGGTCGACGAGCCCGACGAACGGGAGCTGGGCGTCCTCCTGCGCGGGCGAGCAGCGCAGCACAGTGCCGACCGACGGGTCAGGCGCCGCCCTGGATGCCATGAGGGCTGCCACGAGCACCGACTTGCCGATCCCCATGGGACCGTGGAAGAGCACCCCGGGACGGGCCGCCAGCTCGGCCCGAGCGGCGTCGAGCAACTCGCGGCGCCCGGTCAGTGACCGTACTCCCACTGCAGTCGCCCGTCCTTCGCCCCGGGGGTGACACCTGTGGTCTTCGCACATGATCCGTTCCGTGACGGGCTACGCCCGGCGCGGAAGGCGGAACGATCGGTTCGGCGGCTGCAGTTGCTCCCCGGACCTCGGATCATGTGTTCATGACAACCCGCGGTGATTCGGCTTGTCAATGCTTGTCAATGAGTGCATCACTGAGCATGGCGAGGACCACACCGGCGGTCTTGACCTCGATCGGTACCTCTCGCGGCCCGGGGACGGGCACGGGGACTTCTTCCGCGCGGTACTTCCCGGTGGGCACGTGCACACGCCCGGCAAACATGGTGTGCATGACGCGGAACTTCGGCCGCCGGCCCTTCCAGCCCCGCGCGGGTCGGGCGTGCCGGACGGCCGGGCTGCCCGGACACTGGGGGTGGAGGACCGCTGCCTTCGGAAGGGCGGTGTGCCATGACGGCGCCGATGATGCGGGCCTGGTCGGTCGCACGGCCCGGGCCGGTGGAGGGGGACCCGCTGCGGCTGGTGGAGCGTCCGGTGCCGGTGCCCGGCGCGGACGAACTGCTGGTGCGGGTACGGGCCTGTGGGGTGTGCCGGACCGATCTGCATGTCACCGAGGGTGACCTTCCGGTGCGCCGGGCGGGCGTGACGCCCGGGCACGAGGTGGTCGGCGTGGTCGCTCAGGCCGGATCCGCGGCGGGGGAGTTCAGGGTGGGTGACCGGGTGGGGGTGGCCTGGCTGCGCCGGACCGACGGGGTGTGCGCGTACTGCGCCCGGGGTGCCGAGAACTTGTGTCCGCGCTCGCAGTACACCGGCTGGGACGCCGACGGCGGCTACGCCGAGTACACGACCGTGCCGGCCGCCTTCGCCTACCCGCTGCCCGGCGCCCTCGAGGACGTGGCGGCGGCGCCGCTGCTGTGCGCCGGGATCATCGGATTCCGTGCACTGCGCCGGGCCGCGCTGCCGCGGGGCGGGCGGCTGGGCCTGTACGGGTTCGGGGGCAGTGCTCATCTGTGTGCGCAGGTCGCGCTCGCCGAGGGCGCCACCGTTCATGTGGTCACCCGGGAGGCGGCCGCCCGTCGCCTGGCACTCGATCTGGGCGCGGCCTCCGCGGTGGACCTGACCGAGCCGGTGCCGGAACCGCTGGACGCCGCGATCCTGTTCGCCCCGGTCGGCGAGCTGGTCCCCGTCGCGCTGCGCGCCCTGGACCGGGGCGGGGTGCTGGCGCTCGCGGGCATCCACCTGAGCGACGTACCGCCGCTGCACTACGAGACCGACCTGTTCTACGAGAAGGAGCTGCGCAGCGTCACCGCCAACACCCGTGCGGACGGGCGGGAGTTCCTCACGCTCGCGGCCCGCTACGGCGTCCGCGCGACCACGCACCCTTATCCGCTGACCGAGGCACCCCACGCGCTGCGGGATCTGAAGGCGGGTCGCTTCGACGGGGCGGCAGTGCTGGTGACCGACCCGGCCTGACAGCGGGTGAGGGATCGGCCGCACCGTCACGCCGACGACCACGAGCCCGGCGTGTGGGGGGCTAGGACAGTGTGTTGATTCTGCTGCGGACCTTGTCCACGATCGTGGCGGGGAGTGTCGCGTAGCCCTCGAAGCTCAGGTCCTCCTGGCCTCTCGTACCGGAGATGTACGTCAGGAAGGCCTTGGTGGTGGGCCATGTGGCCGGCTTGTTGCCCTTGTCGCAGACGATCTCGTACGTAACCATGTCGATCGGGTAGGCGCCCGGGGTCTCGGTCGCGTAGTCGAGCTTCAGGACGAGGTCGCCGCTGGTGTTCGCCACGGTGGAATCGGCGATCGCTCTGGAGGCCGTGAGGACACTGGCATCGACCGGGGAGGGGGCTCCGGTGGCGATGGAGGCTGTGGCAACGTTCAGGGCGAGGGCATGCGACAGTTCGACGTAGCCGATGGCGCCCGCGGTTTTCTTCACCTGGTCGGCGATGCCCGTGGAACCCTTGGCGGACTGGCCCCCCTTGGCCATCCACACCTTGTTGTGCCCGTGGGGCCAGGCGTTCGGCGCGGCGGCGCTCAGGTAGGCGGTGAAGTTGTCCGTCGTGCCGGAGGAATCGGAACGGTGTGAGGTGCGGATCGGCGTCGACGGCAGCTTGGCGCCCGGGTTGAGCTTCGCGATCGCCGGATCGTTCCACTTCGTGATCTGCGAGTCGAAGACCTTGGCCAGTGTGGGGGCGTCCAGAACCAGTTTGCTGACTCCTGGCAGGTTGAAGCCGATCGCGATCGGACCGCCGACCATCGGCAGGTGGACGGCCCGTCCACCGTCGGAACAGATGCTCTTGGACTGGGTGATCTGGGCGGTGCTCAGTGCGGAGTCGGACCCTGCGAAGGCGGTTCTGCCCTCCAGGAAGTCGGTCTGGCCGGCACCGGAGCCGTTGCCTTCGTAGCTGATCCGGGTCCCGGGACATGCCCGCATGTAGTTCTTGATCCAGAACTTCATGGCGAACTCCTGCGCGGTCGAGCCGGAAGCCGACACAGTCGCCGCCTTGCCGCATGCGATACCAGTGGCGGCGGGCGAGGGCGAGGCAGCCGCGGACGGTGTGCCGGCGGACCGGGAACCGCCGCTTGAGCCGCACGCCGTCAGGAGCAGGGCACCGGAGACAACCGCCGCACCGATCGCCAGGCTGCGCGGGCCGCTCGTTGGCTGAAGCACTCTTCGGCTCTCCTTCTGTGGACCGCCGGGGTCGGCCCACTTCGAGGGTGTGGTGCCGCCTGATCCCTGCGCGTGTACGGGCTGCGAGGCCTGCGAGCAGGCCACAGGAGCGTGGGCAGGGCAGTGGCCGCAACCCGCCTGCTCAAACTATACGTAATCGATCGATTTCGTCAGGTAACGCACGTTGTCGACATCGAACGGCCTGCTCCTCGTGGCGGCCGGCACCGCCGCCTGCTGTGCGGCACTGTGCCCACCGCACTCGGGGCGCGGGGGCACGGTGCTGGTCGCCGCCGGCGAGGCCGTGGCCGGCCGCGGCGATCTTGGCGCCCGTGTCGAAAGCGCTGTTGCGCGGGTGCCGGCCATGTCGGCGTTACTTGTCGCCGAACGCCCTTGGTCACGGTCGCTGCATCACCCAGGGCGTCCTCGACGCTGGCGCGCGCCGGTGGTCGAGGATGCCGCCTTTGGTTGGACAGGGGCGGGAGCCATGTGCGTTTGTGTCGCCATACGGGCAAGTAACCCCAGGTGAGACGTGTAATCCGTAACGATCTTGACTCAGGCCTTGTGTGATTCCTGGGCCCGCTTAATCTCCCGTCATGGCTTTTCTTTCAAGTCGCCGCAGAAGATCCCGCCTTGCCCCGGAACTGGACGACCAGGATCTGGGCAAGCTGATGAAGAACCTGCTGGCGACCACGAGGGCAAGCACGGTCGGGATGACGGACATGTGCGTGGCACAGATCTCCCGTCTGCTGGAGCGTGACCCGGGCGACTGGGACCGTAGGGCGCACCGCATGGGCGTCCTCGCGGAGTTCCTCGCCGGATGGCGCCTGCCGCGCTCCTGGGCCACGCGCGAGCCGCGGAACGCGAACGCACTCGTGTTGTACGCATGGAGCGAGGTGGCCCGCGCCCGCGCCTACTCCCAAGGGAGTCTGGAAGACGCCGCCAGTGTGATCGACAGCTGTCTCCGGGCCGCCGAACTCACCCCGGAGGACCCCACTCCGTGGGTGGTCGTCCTGAAGGCGGCACGCCTGGAACACTGGGAACAGCCACAGGCGTTCGGCGTGTGGAACGAGGTGCTCGCGCGCGACCGCTGGAACCGTGAGGCCTACCTCAACATGCTGAGCTATCTCACCCCGGAGGAGGCCGGGTCGCGCCTCCAGGTTCTGGAGTTTGTGGACGCCGCGTGCGCGCGCATGCCCGCGAACGCGCCCTGCGCGGCGATGGAACTCACCGCCCAGGTCCTGCAGTACCACTCCGTCCTCGGCCGGGGCGGCTTCGAAGCGCTGGTGGCGCGCAACCACTGGTCCCAGGCGACAGCTGCCCAGGCCCTCGACCGCGCGGCTCACACCTGGGTGCAGCCCGGATTCCTCCGCCACGCGCGGGCACTCGCAGACCTCAACATCCTCGCCTACGCGCTGATGGCCGCAGACCGGCGCCACGAAGCCCGTGCGGCATTCGAAGCGCTCGGCGGCACCGTCGCCCCCTGGCCCTGGCAGGCCGGCGGCGACCCGCTGTCCGAGTTCGAGCAGGCGCAGCAGAGAGTTGCCCGCGGCGGGTGATCCGACGAGTTGGCGCAGGGCCCGGTCGTGGGTGATGCCGGCGCGGCCGTGCCGGCCGGTTGTGTGGGGGAGATCGCCGACCCGAAGATCACCACCCCGACGGTTGCCGTCGCCGTCTCGCCGGGGCGTCGTATCCGCCTTGAGAGGGCCTGGGGGAGTGATGCCACCCATAGGACCCAGATCACATCCTATCCGGCCTCGTAGCCCCAGAACGCCCTGAACAGGGAATAAAACCTCCAAAAGCTGCCATACCGGGCATAGCTCCGATCTAGGGTAGTACGTCACATCATTGCGCCCCGCCCCGCCCGCCGCTAACTATTGCTCTCGTCGCCGGGAGCCAGGCGACGGACCGAACGGACACCCGCCGGATCCGCCCACTGGCACCAGCAGAACGAGACCCGCCCCACGCGGCCCTCGACACCACCGGCACCCACGATGTCCCCCACCGAAGGGTTCCCCCACGCATGACCATGACCGCTCGCACCCGCATCGCCCGCCTGCGCACCCTCGCCCTCACCGGCATCACCACCACCGGCGCCGCAGCCGCCGTCCTCACCCTGATGCCGACCACCGCACAGGCCGCCGAAGCGACGCAGATGCACACCTCCCACGCGGTCACGACCACGGGGACGCACAGCCGCACCACCACCCAGCACACGACCGGCAACGCCAACAACCTCGACGGCTGGATCAAGCAGTCCCTGCAGATCATGAAGGCCAAGGGCATCCCCGGCAGCTACGACGGCCTCAAGCGCAACATCATGCGCGAGTCCGGCGGCAACCCCACCGCCCAGAACAACTGGGACGTCAACGCCCAGAAGGGCACCCCCTCCAAGGGCCTGCTCCAGGTCATCGACCCCACCTTCCACGCCTACCACGTCAACGGCACCGCCAGCAGCGTCACCGACCCCGTGGCCAACATCACCGCGGCCGCCAACTACGCCGCCCACCGCTACGGCTCCATCGACAACGTCAACTCCGCCTACTGACCCAGGCACAGACGAACGTCGACACGCCGCCGCACCACAGGCCGACGAGACGCGCGCGGCAACTCCTCTTCGCTGGCCCGCGCGCGGACTGCCGGGTGAACCCCGAGCCAGGGTCAGTGTCCCGACGATCGCCTTGGACGTCCGGGCGGCGAGCACCGTGTTGGCGTCGCACGTCACCATAGGGTCGACGGCCTCGTGGTGGACCGAGTTCATATGTCCCACTCAATTCAGTGGGCCTTTGCCGTCCTGGTCACGGGCGTCGGGCGGCTGATTCTGGGGTTCGGTGAGAACACACCGGTTTCGGTTTCCGGCAGGGGGTAGCCGTGTCGGCGTGGGGTTGTCCGGCCCGCCGCTGTTCCCCGTGGCGGTGGGCCGGGCCTTTGCCCGGAACCCGGTGCGCCCTGTGTGCGGCAGCCGGTGGCCGACCGACCCCGGCGGGGCGGTCGCTCGCTTCCTGACATCCAGGGACGGTCCCCGCAGTGTGCGGCTTGCGCCTTCTTCACCCGTTCGGAGGTGGGGAAACACCGGGAAGGAAGCCGGCGGCGAGGGCGCGGGGACGCACGTCTGCGGGCGGCGTTCGGGCACAAGTTCCCAGGTGGGTCGGCTTGCGAGCGAAAAGACGACCGCCCGGACACCAGGGTGAAGCGCCTGGTGTCCGGGCCTGGAGATGTGTGCACGGCGCGTGGGCTGCCGGACAATGGTCGTAGCTAGGGGCCCCGGCCCGATTCCGGCGGGCCGGGAACCCGTGTCATGCTTCCGCTCGGGACTAGTCCTCGTCCTCGCCGCAGGTCACACGGAAGCTGGCCACGATGCCGTCCTTGACGTGGACGCCGTCCTTGACGTGGAGGTCGTCGACGCCGAAGCTGGAGCTGTGGGGGCCGACGGTGGCGATGGGGGCGCCGTTGTCGCAGACCGCGCCGCGGAAGACCTCGACGCGCTTGTGGCTCTCGTTGCGGACGTTGAGGGTCTTGGCGCCCAGGCCGCTGATCACGGTGATGCAGTCACCCGGGCGAGCGGAGTAGGACCGCTCATTGACCAGGATCCGGCCCTCCTCGTGGCGGCGCTCCTCGTGGCCTCTGCCCTCGTTGCGCCTGCCCTCATTGCCCTTGCCCTCGTTGCCCTTGCCCTGTCCGGAGTTGCCCTGTCCGGAGTCGCTGCCGAGAGGGGCGTAGGCGGGGGCCGGGGCCGCCTGCGGGACCGAGGTGGGGGCGGACGCAGCCGAGGCGTAGGTGATGCCGGTCGCAGCCAGGGCTGCGGCGGCCGAAACAGCGGCGGTAACCATGGTGGAACGGGCGACCTTCATGTCGCTTCTCCTGTCTTATGTCTCCGAGATGCCGGCCCTTCAGCCGACTGCGACCCAACGTACACACGGCAGTCATATCAGTCATATCGGAATACTAGTTCAGAGCGCCGATTGGGGTATATGCAGCGGTATTTGTCACTTGGTCAGGACGTCAAGTGACCAGAAATCCAGGCATATTGAACGACTATTAGCCCGACCGGATGATCTACTGACGCCTGGTCACCCTGTGCCTACGGCGTGTCGCTGTGAATTCCATGAGTTGATCCGTGTTAGCGGATCGGCCGCCGTCGAAGCCCGCTCGTTGCGCAGCCTGGCAGGAGACCGCGGAGCGGCGGCGAGTCGGCGTCCCGGGGAGCCGGTGTCGTCGGCCCGTGAACCGGTGCAGTGATGCGCGTCCTGCCCCGGGACTTCGCCGACCGGCTGGGCGGGATCGCGATCGCTGTGGTTCCGTCAACCTGCCGGTGACAGCGGACTGTTGATCTCAGCACGGTCGTGATGGCGGGTGCGCAGGCGGGCGGCGAGGTCCGGGAGCGGGGCTCAGGCCGAAGCGGGGGCATGGACGGCGGCGCGCGGCAGGGCATGTACGGCTCGCCGAGAGTGCGATCGATGAGGGGCAGATGTTCCTCGGGAGCATCCTCGGCCTCTGGTCCTCGCCGATTCCCGGGGCGGATCTGGCGTACTCCCCCCGCCGTGACCGTCGCTGCCTGCGCCGACGGCAGTGGGCCGCTCTCGCCGCCGCGCCATGGGCGACCAGCCCGTCGGCTCTTCGGGCGCACGCCTTCCCCTGCACGGGTGCCCCGGCGGTAGGTGACGCCCGCTCGGGAGCGGGCGGCGAGTGCCTGCAGGGTGCCTCCCTGTGCGGAGGAGGCACCCTGGGGTGTGGCGGACTACTTGAACCAGTAGCGGACGCCGTGGTGGTGGGAGCAGGTGCCCTGGGAGTGCCGCGAGTAGGACAGGGAAGCGTCCATGCACTTCGCGGTCTCGTACTTGTCCTTGGGCTTTTGGTGGTGCGTCCAGCCGCACAGCCCGGTGGTGTGGTGTATGCAGTGGTGGGCGGTGTTGGTGGACGGCAGGGTGGCCGCAAAAGCGGCCGGTGCGCTGAAGAAGACGCCGGCGAGGGCGACAGCGACGGCCGAGGCGGCAAGACGTGTGCGCAAAGGAACCCCCCTTTGAAGTCGAGCAAGTGCAGCGGGAGTTTAATCGGCTTGAACGACTTAAATCCCCGCTTTGGCCGGAAAGTCGGTCGACAACGGTGCCGTGCGGTGTGCGCCTGCCGGTCGAAGCGTTCACCGCCCGCGCGGGCTGGTGGTTCTTTCGGCCGTGCGCCCAAGCCGGTGCGTCACTGGCGCTACCCGGCAAAGAGGCGCCGCCACCGAGTGGCTGAATCCACAGGCGGGGCGGCGTGGCAGGCCGGGCGGCTGCTGCCGGCTCGGAGCAGGGTGGTCGGTGTCGTCGTCGAGGAGGAATTGTGAAGCGTCGTGCCGTCGCCGTCCTGGCCGTTGTCGTCGCTGCCGTCGCCGGGCTGGTGCTGTCCGCGGTACCGGCTGTTGCTCAGGATGGTCATGGCCACGTCGAGAGCAACGACTGGAACGTCCCACTGACCAACATCGGCCTTCTGTAGTGCCGGCGACTACGGCCGCTTTCCTGTCGGCTGTGCCTCGTCGACGCCACGGCTCAGGGAAACGCCGTCACACCCTCTCACCTTGCCGCGCTGAGCGGCGCAGCCGGCCGCGGTTCTCCCCGCTCCCGTAGACCTCCTGAGCGAGCCGGCCCTTGACGGCGGCACTCAGGTGGATCGTGATGGTGACGCCGCCGTCTTCTTGCGTCTGTGGCAAGTTGTCCGGATACGCTCCGGTCTGGCCTGGGAATCGATCAGCGGAACTCGGGAGTCGGGAGAGCGTCATGTCGAAGATCGCCCTGTTCGGAGCCACCGGCACCATCGGAAGCCGCATCCTGGACGAGGCGCTGAACCGTGGTCATCAGGTCACCGCCGTCGTGCGGGACCCGGCGAAGCTGGCCGCTACCCGGCCGGGCCTTGCGGTGATGACCGGCGACGTCCTGGACCCCGCGTCCGTCGCCGATGCGGCCCAGGGACAGGACGTGGTGCTCAGTGCGGTCGGCGGGGGCGACGGACCCGGCCACGTCGCCACGATCAGGCCCGCCGCCGAGTCTCTGGTCGCGGGACTGCGCGCACTGGGGGACCGGGCGCCGCGGCTGATCACGGTCGGCGGCGCGGGCTCCCTGCGCACGGCGGACGGCAGGCAGGTCTGGGACGCCGAGGGCCTGCCCGAGGCCCTGCTGCAGATCATGCACGCCCACGGCGACGCCCTGGACTTCTACCGCACCGTTTCCGACGTGAGGTGGACGAACTGCAGCCCGGCCGCGACGATCGCGCCCGGCGAGCGCACCGGAACCTACCGCAACGCCATCGACGACTTGATCGTCGATGCCGACGGTCAGAGCCGCATTTCCGCCGAGGACTACGCCGTAGCTCTGCTCGACGAGATCGAAAAGCCTCAGCACGTCGGCGAGCGCTTCACCGTCGGCTACTGAAGACATCGCCCCATCGGTGCGGTCCGGGACCTGAGGGGACGTCCGGGCCGCCCACCGTGATGGCTGTGCTTCGCACGCCCGACATGTCGTGGACGGCGAAGGCGCCGCGAAGAAGGGGGCGTAGCCGACGAGGAAGATGAGGTAGGGAACGTCGGTACCTCCCGCACCGAACGCGGGAGGTACCCGAGTGCTGCTGTTGCACCGACGACAGACCAACCTCCACGCCTACCAGTAGTGCCGTCGGCCGGCGAGTGCGTGACCCATCGACCCGAGGATCCACAGGGCCGCGCCCACGACGAGGAGGATTATGCCGATGGTCCAGAGGATGGATATCCCCGTGACGAAACCGACGATGAGCAAGATGACGCCGAGAACGATCATGACAGGCCTCCTGAAGATGAATCGCTCCTGCCATCGAGTGCCCCCGAACTGGAACTTCATACGCCACCCTGAAATGTGCAACCTGGAGTGACCGCGAGGCTCCGGATGGTTGCGGATCCTAGGCGTTCTCCTGCGCGGGCACGCACCGCTCGGCGGCGGGTACGGGCAACCCGGTCACGACGGTGTCGCCGGTCTGCGGCCCCAGGCGGTCAGCATGCCGGGGGACAGCCCGGCGAACTCCGGCGCCTCAAGACACCGCTTCGCCTCATCGATCCCGGCGTCGTCCACCAGGCCGGTGCCCACCATGGCGGGGCGCGCCCGGTCCCACGTCCCGGCCCAGAACCGGCTGATGGGGCTGCCCGGCATCAGCGGAGGCACATGGATCTCGGCGGCCACCGCCTCCAGCCCCGCAGCGGCCATCAGCCGGGGACAACTCGGCACCCACGAGATGTCGGTGCCGATCGTTTCCCGCAGACCGCGCCACATCGCCCGCATCGCCGTCGTGTACGGCGTGCGGGGTGCGTGCTCGGTCGTCAGGTCCACCGCGTCGCTGAGCACGAGGACGCCGCCGGGTGCGAGCAGCGTGGCGAGCCGCTCGACCATCCGGGCGGGGGCCGGCAGATGCATCAGCACGAACCGGGCGTGGACGAGGTCGAAGAGACCGGGGGAGAAGCCGGGGGAGGCCGCGTCGGCCTCGAGCACGGTCAGCCCGGCGACGGGCTCGGCGGTGAGGAACCGGATGTCCCGGTCCACCGCGACTACCTCGGCCACGCCCGCCTCGCGCAGCAACAGCCGGGCCACTGTTCCGGTGCCCGCGCCCACGTCCAGACAGCGCATTCCCGGGCCGGCGCCGAGCTGCCGCAGGCGCGCGAACGTCGTGGCGTCGTAGGCGAGTGCCCCGAGGTCGATCCGCTCCGCCTCCCCCTCGTCCTGGGGGCGGAACACACGTTCCCCGTAGAGTCCCGGCCCTGCCGGACCTCGCGGGATCCGGCCGCCGTCTTCCCGTGCCACTCCTCCATCGTGGTGGCCGGGCGCGCACCGCACATCTGGAGACCGCGGTGCGGACACAGGAGGCGGATGCGGTCTCGAGCGTACGGAGATCAGTGGTGACTCTGCGTAAATGTGCGGGCTTCAGCGCAGGTCGATGACCGTGCGGAGCTTGCCGCTGGCCCGCGTGCGCTCGAAGGTTTCCCTCCGCACGCGCTGCACGGTGAGGGACAGCAAGCCCTCCTCCAGCGCGGAGGCCAGCTCGGGGACCTCGGTGGTGATCGCGGTCAGTGTGGCGTCGGGGCCGGGGGCGTACTGCTCGTCGAGCCGGACCGTCAGCTGCTCGCGGTCGGAGCCGGGCGCGACCGACAGCTGCACCTCGCCGTGGTACGCGAGACGCTCCTCCAACGCCCGCACGATCCGCCGGTAGTTGACGAAGTACGTGCCCACGCGCACCACGTCGCCGTAGCGCCCGAGCAGTTCCAGGCGAGGCACGGTGCTGCCGCACGCACATGTGCCCTCCACCGCACGTCCCAGGTCCCCGATCTCGTAGCGCTCCAGGCGCTGACCAGCCCGGGCGCGGGAGGTGAACACCAGCCGCCCCGGTTCGCCCGCAGCCACCGGCCGGTCCTCCCGCGGGTCCAGGATCTCCAGCGTGTGCAGGTCGGTCAGCACATGGTGGACCGAGCCGTCGCAGGACGCGCACTGGTAGCCCAGCGGCCCGAGGTCGGTGCTGCCGTAGGCCGCGGACCGGATCACCTCCACCCCGAAGTCCTCGGTGAGCACCCGGCGTTGTTCGGCGGTGAAGTGCTCGCCGCCGTAGAACACCTTGCGGATGCCTCCGTAGCTGCGCAGCCGGTCGGCCTCGGCGTGCAGCAGCTGCCACAGGTAGGACGGCATGCCGAAGAGGGTGTCGGCCCGGTGGGCGACCAGTGCCTCGGCGACCATGGCGTGGTCGGGGCCCGCTGCGATCGGGAACTGTGTGGCGTTCAGGCGTTCCAGGATGGAGAAGAAGCTGATGAAGCTTCCGTACATGCCGCCGCCGTAGAAGAGGTTGGCCGCCCGGTCCCGTGCCGGGTCGAAGCCGGCCGCGAGCAGTCCGTGCGCCGCGGCACGCATCTGGTTGTCGTAGTCGTCGCAGGTGAAAACCGACAGCGCGGGTGCGCCCGTGGAGCCTCCGCTGCGGAAGTGCAGGTGCGCGTGGCGCGGGTCCAAGGTGGCGAGCGCGCGCTGCACGCCCTCCTTGCCGAGGAGCGCGGCGTCCGGCGCGGGGAGCAGCACCGGTGGCGCCACCAGGTCGTCCAGACAGGGCACCGTACGGAAGTCCGAGTCCGTGGCGCGCACGCTTACCCTGCGGCTGTAGCGCTGCAACGCGTAGACGCCGTCGTGCGGTTCGCCCTCGTAGCTCTCCAGCATGGAGCCGACCGGGGTGACGCGGGTGACGCCCGCGGCGAACATCGCGCGGGACAGCTCGGCCACCTCCGCACGGTCGCCGCCGATCGCGGCGGTCTGCAGGTAGCGGCGCATGGGCCGCAGCGTCGCGGTGATCGCGTGCCGGGGCAGCGGCTTGACCCAGACGCTGCGGTGCAGCGGGGAGGCGTCCAGCGCGGGGCGGGTGTCGGCGAGGACCCGCCAGGAGCCGTCCTCGGCGGCGAACACACGGGTGAGGCCCAGGTGTTGTTCGAGCCGGGCGAGCTGCTGCACCGTGGTGATCTCCGCCTGCTCGGCGGGACCCGGCGCAGCGGCCCGACGCCCGTCGGACACCTTCGCCAGCCGTTCGGCGAACCGGCCGGCGAACGCGAAGAGTTCCTCCGCGTCGTCGGTGGCGTCGGCGTCGGCGGTGTCGAGATACACCACCTGCGGGCTGGAGCACGCCTGCTGTTCGTACCGGCAGACGTCTTCGGCGAGCGCGTCGAGCACTTTGTCCTCGGAAGCGGCCCGCCGGGTCAGGTAGGCGAAGGAGATCCGGTGGCCCCACTCGACCACCCGGCAACCCGCCTGGGCCAGTTCGCCCGTCGCGCGCACCGCGTCCTCACCGCCCCACACCGCGATCGCGTCCGCCGGACCGCACAGCGCCTGAAGCCACTCGCGGCGCGCGGAGGAGAAGCGCAGGGCGACGATCCGCTCGGCGATCAGCCCGGACGGGTCGGCCGCACCGAGCGCGGCGAGCAGGTCGAGGGCGAGGGCCGAGTCGGAGCTGCTGGTCTTCAGCACGTTCAGGTTCCCGGCCAGCAGGCCCTCCACGACACTCAGCGGTGCCACGGCCGCCGCGTTGCCCGGCGCGATGTGCACCAGCAGGCCGACGGGCGCCCAGGCCTCGTACACCGTCTCGCGCGCGTCCGGCCGGGTCAGCCGTTCCGGACGCAGGCCGCCCAGCTCCCGCCGCAGCTTGCGCTCCAGCGCCTCCCGGGTGAGTGCGCTCGCCAGCTCGGCCAGCACGGTCGGGGCCTCGTCCGCGGGCAGCTGCCCGGCCAGCCGGCCGTACAGGGCGGAGGCGGGATCGGCCAGGTCACGGCTGACCGCGGCACAGGCGCCGAGCACCACGTCGGTGGGCAGGGGACGGCTCAGGACCTGCCCGGCCAGCTCGGGCAGGGCGGCGAGCCGCCGGCCGGCCTCGGCGTCGTCGACGAACTCGCCCTGCCAGAGGTGGAGTACGGAGGTGATCACGACATTCCCTTCATCAGTTCGGCGGCGGCGACCGCGCAGCTGCGGTTGCGGCTCACGCCGGCACGGCCGTGCACGGTGAACCAGTCGGTGGACAGCGGACAGGGACACTCTTCGCCGGGGTGCAGCGAGGCGAGGTCGCCCATCACCACGCTGTGCGCGGGCACCGAGGTGATGTAGGGGCTGACCAGGTGCAGGAAGCCACGATCGCCGTACGGCAGGGGCCGCAGCGTCCCGGTGTCGCGGACGGCCGCCCTCGACCACACCGGCACATGCAGCCGGTGATGGGCGCACTCGACGTACGGCACGCAGTGCTCGACGGAGCCGAAGGTGTCGCGGACGCGCTCAGCGGGGATCCCGAGGCGGTCGGTGACCTCGGCGTAGAGGACGTCCTTGCCGATCTGCCGGTCGGCGTGCCCTTTCCAGCCGCCGCCGAGCACCACCAGCGATCCCTCGGGCAGCCGGAGGGGCGGCAGGCCCATCGCCCGCATCCGCTCCAGGGTGAAGTACAAGAACGCGGGGAAGCCCAGGATGCGGACCGGAACGTCGTCCTCGGCGTAGCGCTGAAGTGCCGCGATGCAGCCGTGCACGTCGAACTCGTGGCCGGTGCCGGTGTGCCGCAATGCGTGGGTGGTGTGCCGGGCCGGGGCGAAGTCGCACAGGTAGTTGTCGGTGAACGAGGTGCCCAGCTTCAGCGCCGGGGCCGGCTCGTAGCTGTACAGCAGGTAGTTCACCGGCTGCTCGGGAGTGATCCAGCCGTAGTGGTCGAAGATCCGGGCCACCATGCGCTGCGCCGAGCGGATGGTCCACTCGTCGAAGAACATCTGTGACTTCTGGCCCGTGGTGCCCGACGAGGTCAGGTGCAGGAACACCTCGTCGCGCGGGATCGAGAGCACCTCGTGACGCTTGAAGAAGGCGGCGGGCACCAGCGCGGTGCGCACGTCGTGGCCGACCGTGGCAGCGGGTGCTTCGGCCGGGTCCTCGAGCAGGGCGGCGAAGAAGGGGGAGCGGCGGGCGTGCCAGGCGTTGGCCTGCGCCATCGCGGTGGCGAACAGCGCGTCGGCGTCGGGGCCGTCGGCGTACGGCTCCGCCAGGTCGCACAGGCGCTGCACCTGGCCGAGCGCCGCCGGGTCGGGAACCTCGACGGGAGCGAGATGGGGTTTCATCGGGACACCTCGTGAAGGGGCAGGTAGGTGGTGGTCCATGCACTCAGGTAGGCACCGAGGTACGGCTGGAGCAGCGGGCTGACGGCGGTCGTGCGGAAGTCGATCTGACGACTGGTGCGCGAGAGCACGACGTAGTCGTGGAGCCGCTCGCCGATACGGCGCATCGCGGGATAGACCGCGCTCGGCACGAATCCCGAGGCCAGGAACACCTCCAGCGCCTCGGAGTCGGCCAGTGGCAGCAGCGCCTCGACATAGTCGGCGCCCGCCCGCGTGACCGACGCGATCACCGCCTCCAGGGTTCCCGCCACCGCGGACGGGCGCGGATGGACCGCGACCAGCGCGCAACTGCCCGCTACGGCATCGAGTTCGGCATACGCTTCGAAGCGGCCGTCGGCGGCCACCAGGACCGCGTTGGGCGTGTGCAGCGGGAAGAAGCGGTCGTCGGCCGCGGGGAACAGCTCCAGGAAGCGGCGCCGCACGAAGGCGGGGGCCGAGATCAGCTCGATCGGCCCGCCGCCGGCGGCGGGCGCTGTTTCGCCGCAGGGGGCGGGCCGGGTCCGGGAGTAGTCGATGCCGACGCCGTGGGAAGCGGCGGACAGCAGCGCCGACAGCCGTTCGGGCACGCTCGCCACGGGTTCGCGGCGCTCCAGCACACCGTCGGCGTAGCGGGCGAACAGCGCGAGGGTCTCGCAGCCCTCGACCTCGACGGCGTTCGGCAGCAGGCCGAGCGGCCGGAATCCATTACGTACGACGACCTGCTGCGGGCCCTCGGTGACCAGGCGGACGGTGGCGTACACCGAGTCCAGCAGGCCCGTGGCGAAGGCTTCGTCGCAGACCGCCCCGGTCAGCCGGGAGGCCAGACCGCCGCCGCGATGGGCGGGGTGCACCGCGAGTCCGACCAGTTTGCCGATGCGGCTGCCCGGTTCGGTCAGGACGACCGCGGAACCGACCAGGCCGCCCGTGCCGGCGCGGGCGGTGAGCCAGTGCGCGGTGCCGTCGCCGATCAGCCGGCGCATGACCACCGGGTCGCTGCCGAGCGGCACCGGGTAGCCGTGCCCGTACACCTCGAAGTACAACTGCCGCAGCTCGGCGATGTCCTGGACGGATGCGGGGGACAGGGCGGCGTTCACGAGGCTTCTCCCGCGGGTACCGGCGCCGGTGCGTCCGGGCGCCGGTACTGCCCGGCGGCGTGCGCGCGGCTGCCGAGCCACCACAGGGCCAGCGCGACCGGCGCGAGTCCCGCGCCCTGCACCAGGCACAGCGTTGTGGCCGTCAGGTGGTCGCCCAGGGTGCCGAACACGAGCGAGGAGACAGGGAAGGTGGCGCCCAGTACTCCCTGCATGACTGCGAAGAAGGCGGGCTTGTCGTCAGCGGGCACGAGCCGCTGGAACAGCGCGACGAACCGCACGCCGATCACGCCGACGCACCAGCCGGCCACGGCCATCGACGCGAGGGCCGCCGCATGCCCGGCGAACAGGCCCGGCAGGGCGAGGGCCGCGGCCATCACGGTCAGGCACACGCTGCCGACCGTGACGGGACGGCCGGGCAGGCGCCCGCCCGTGACCGATCCCAGCAGGGTGCCCGCACCGAGGGCCGTCTCCAGCGAGGCGACGGTCGAGCCGGTCGAGTGAAGCACCTCGCGGGTGTACAGCGGCATCACGACGTAGACGGCGGTCGTGAAGATGTTGGCGGCGGCGAAGCAGACCAGCACACGACGGATGAACGGCAGACCGGCCAGTACCTGGCGCAGCGAGCGCCGCTCGGGAGCCGGGCCGCTTCCCGCCCCATGGTGCGGAAAGCGTGTGGCGCCGATCAGCAGGGCGGCGAGCAGGTACGCGGCCCCGCAGACCCCTGCGACACCGGTCAGTGCGCCCGCGTCGACCACGAGAGGGCCGAGCAGTCCCCCGCACAGCCCGGCGACCGACTGGGTGGACAGTTCGAAGCCGGTGGCCGACTCGATGTCGGCGTCCTCGACGAGTTCCGGCACCGAGGTGGTCAGGCATGGATCGAAGACCGCCTGGCAGCCGGCCAGTGCCAGCCCCACCGCGTAGGCGGCGGTCATGGGAAGGACGCCGGCCCGGGCCAGGACGGCCGCCGTCACGGCCACCGCGCCCGCCGCGGTCGCCGCGCCCGCCAGCACCGTGCGGTGCGCGTGCCGTGCGACGGTGCGGGCGATCAGCGGGGCGAGAGCCACCGCGGGCACGGTGCTCACCATGAGGAACAGGCCCGAGTCGAGCCCACGGTGCCCGCCGCCCGCGAACCCGACGAGCCACCACACCGCGCCGACCTGGAACATGCGGCTCGCCGCCTGGGTGAGGAGCTGACCGGCCCAGACCCGGCCGAAGGACGGATTGCGCAGGACGAGCGGCAGCCGCCGTGCCCGCGCAGGTGCCGCGCTCACGTGTGCGGCCGTTCGTCGACGACCCGGACGAGCTTGCCCGAGCGGGAGTTGACCGCGAGATCCTGGTGGCGCACCCATTCGACGCCGAGCGGGTTCACGTGCCCGGAGGCGGTCGCGCTCGCGTAGAAGGGCCGCTCGGCGAGGACCGCCGCTACGACGGACTCCCCCAACATGGCCGGAGCCTTCCGGGGATCGGTCACCGCGAGCCGCAGCACCAGGCCGTCGCGACCCTCCCGGCGCCGCACCACGAGCTGCACACCGGTCACCTCGCCGCGGCTGTCAGCGGCTGTGACGACGTCATGGACGTCCTGGGTGTGGAGGGAGACGGGGCCGACCCGCACGCCCTCCTCGGCGCGCCCGAGGATACGGAAGACACCCCCGTCCCGGTCCACCCACTCGGCCCGGTCGCCGGCCGGATAGCGGAGCACGGGCATGAGGCGTCTGCGGAGATCGGTGACGACCAGCCGCCCCGGCACGCCGTTGCCGGCAACGGGTTCGTCGGTCTCGTCACGGAGGATCTCGACGACGGTGTGCGGTGTGAACGCGCGGTGCACGCGTGGATCCCCGCCCGGCACGGCTTCGCCGAGCAGGCCCGCGTCGACGCTCGCGTATCCCAGGGAGCGTGGCTCGGCATTCGGGAACGCCTGCCGGAGCAGCGGGAGTTGGTCTCCGAAGAGGCATTCCCCGCCGAAGAAGAGCAGCTCCACGTACGGCAGGGTCCGGTGTGCGCCGGCCAGGCGTTCGGCGAGCGAGCACAGGGTCGTCGGGGTGCCGGCGACGACCTGGACCTGGAACTCCTCCAGGGTCGCCGTGGTGGATTGCCAGGGTGTCGCGCCGCCGATGGGCAGACGGACGTTGGCCACGGGGGAGCGGTGCAAGGAGTCGAGGACGAAGCTGAAGCTCGCGTACAGGTCGCCCGCGTAGAAGAGGTCCGCCACCCGGTGACCGGGCCGCAGTCCGGCGCGGACGAGCCCGGCGCCGAACGCGGCGGTGAATTCACGCCATTCGGTGCGGGTGTAGTAGGAGAACTTCGGCGAGCCCGTGGTTCCGCCACTGCGGAATACGACCGCTTCGTTCAGGGGAGCGGTCAGCAGCCGATTGTCGCGAGGCGCGTTGGCTCGCCAGAAGTCGGCCTGGGGCACCACTGGGAGATCCGTGAGGCGCGTCACGTGATCGGGGAGCTGAGTGTAGAGATCGCGGTAGAAAGGCGAGTTGTGCCGGGCGAAACGTATGAGTTCCGCAATTGGTTGAACGGGCATCAATTCCTGCTCGAAGGCGTGGACCGCCGGCGCGGGAAAGGCCGGCAGGGTGCGACGGGAAGCTCCACTGACGTGGACTTCGTTCGCTGAGAGTGTGAGTGGGCGGACGCTCGTGACGAGTGGGCGTCCGCAGGCGAGTTTATCTCACCATTCGGGATGGATTTGCGCCAACTGGCCACCCGTGGAAGGGGTATTGATGCGCATGGACGGGTTGTCGGGAGCTTCGGTTCCAGGGAGGCCGGAGATGGTGATCACATTCAACGTGTCACCAGTAAAGGCTCTTTGAGAGCATTCAAGGAAGCCTTATGGGGAGCCGGTTCCCGGCAGCCCGTTTCATGGCTTGAAGTGACTCCGTCCGATCCGAAGAACGGGAAGAGCCGGAAGCCCGCCGTTGTGCGTCTCGCGGTGGATCAGTGGTGGCCGCCGACCGGTATGAGCGGAGTGCCTTCGGCGAATCGCGTGCCGCGCTCGGAGCGGAGGGGCGTGACGGCGCTCGGCGGCCGGTCTCGACGACGTCGCGGGGGTCCCCCGGGTAGTGGTCCCCGGGTGGACCGGGACTCCCGACCGGGATTCCCTGTCGAAGAAGTGTTATCCGGGCGGTGTCGAGAGGTCTCCCAGGTATCGGACACAATCGTGCGGTCTCGAGGACAGGAAGCATGGGTATGAGCACGCAGGACGCGATGAAGACGGCGGCACTGGTCACGGCGGCCCGAGAGGGCGACACGCAGGCGCAGGACGCCCTGGTCAACGCGTACCTCACCCTGGTCTACAACATCGTGGGCCGGGCCCTGAACGGCTCGGTGGATGTCGACGACGTGGTGCAGGAGACCATGTTGCGGGCCCTGGACGGGCTGGGCGGACTGCGTACTCCCGAGCGTTTCCGCTCCTGGCTGGTCGCCATCGCGATGAACCAGGTCCGGGAGCACCGGCAGAATCGTCTCTTCGCCCCGGGCGGGGTGGAGGAGGCCGAGGACCTGGCCGATCCGGGTGCCGACTTCGTCGATCTGACCGTCGTCCAGCTCCAGCTCACGGGCCAGCGCCTGGAGACCGCGCGGGCGACGCGCTGGCTGGAGCCCGACGACCAGGAACTGCTGTCCCTGTGGTGGCTGGAGTGTGCCGGCGAGCTGACGCGGGCCGAGGTCGCCGCGGCTCTGGACCTCTCGCCTCAGCACACAGCGGTCCGGGTCCAGCGGATGAAGGCACAGCTGGAGGCGGCCCGCGTGGTGGTACGAGCGCTGGACGCACGGCCGCTGTGCGAGGAACTCCGGAGCGTGCTGGCTTCCTGGGACGGCAGGGCCTCGGCTCTGTGGCGCAAGCGAATAGCCCGGCACGCCCGTGGCTGCACGCGCTGCAGCGGGCTGTGGAGCGGACTGATGCCCGCTGAAGGGTTGCTGGCCGGTCTGGCACTGATCGCGGCGTCACCCGCACTCCTCGCCATGGTCTCTTCCGCTTCGGGACGGCTTGCCCCGGCCGGTGCTGTCGCGCCGCCGGACGGCCAGGGCGGCGCCGTGGGATCGGACTCGGGCACCGGACGGCCTGGCGTACGGGGCCGGACCGGCTCGCGCAGCCAGTCCCGCCGGCGCAGGCGCATGCGCCGGCGGGCCGTCGGCGGCGCCGTCGTCGCGGCCTGTGTGGCGGGAGGCGGCCTGTGGTACTTCGGTACCGACTCCGGCACCGGCGCCGACCGCGCGAGCGCCGAGCGGAGTGCAGCCGTCCCCGTCCTGGACCTCTCCACGCCCAGCGCCGAGGACGGGTCGCCGTCGTCCTCGCCTTCTGCCTCTCCGTCCCCCTCTGTGACGAAGCCGAAAAGGACGAGCGCCCCGAAGTCGGCGAACCCCGCCAAAAGGAGCACGCCCGCGGCCCCGCAATCCGCCCGGAGGACTCCCGCGGCGGGAAGCACACCGCAGGCACAGCCGGATCCGACCGACGTCGCCGGCCAGGTCGTCGCGCTGGTGAACAAGGAACGGTCCGCCGCCGGCTGCAGTCCGCTCACCGAGGACCCGCAACTGCAGAAGGCGGCCCAGGGCCACTCCGACGACATGGCCGCACGCCACTTCTTCGACCACACCAACCCGGACGGCGCGGATCCCGGGCAGCGCATCACCGCCGCCGGCTACCACTGGTCCACCTACGGCGAGAACATCGCCCAGGGTCAGCAGAGTCCCGCAGCCGTCATGGAGTCCTGGATGAACAGCCCCGGCCACCGGGCGAACATCCTCAACTGCTCCTTCAAGGACATCGGGGTGGGTGTTCACAACGGCGCCGGCGGTCCGTGGTGGACGCAGGACTTCGGCGCCAAGATGTGACGCACCCGCGATGCGGCCTCGGCGCGGCCGGAGCCCGTGGGTGCGGGTCAGCCCGTGCCGAGTGCGGTGAGGAGACGGGTGCAACGCTCTGTCATCTCGGCCGCGCTCTGCTCCGGATGATCGGACCACCAGCGCATCACCGCGGTGACGGCGTACTGCCAGACGTGGTTGAGGAGTTGATGGTCGAGCGGGTCGTCGTGTCCGGCACGGGTGAGGAGCCCGGTGGCGCCCGCGGCCCCCATGGCGGCGAGCCGCCCGCGGTAACGGTTCACGGCATCGCGCAGCTCACCGGCCGGCGGGAGAGCCGGATCGTAGAGCACGGACCAGGCGTGCCTGCAGCCTTCGACCGCGGTGAAGATCGCGGAGAGGGTGTCCAGCGCGTGACCGGCCGTTCCGCTGCGGGACCCGGCTCCGGCCACGGCATCCACCAGGAGGCCGCCCACCCGGTGCACGCAGGCGAGGTGCAGACCGTCCTTGGAGCCGAAGTAGCTGTAGATCAGCGGCTTGGAGATTCCGGCGCGCCGTGCGACGGCGGTGACGGAGACACCCGCGTAGCCGTGTGCGCCGAACTCCTCCACGGCCACGTCGACGATCTGTTCCTCGCGGTCGGCACGAGAGACGCCCTTGGTTCCGGCCTTGCCCATGGGCCGCACTCTAGTACACGATATGACCGCTTGGTAATTTACCCATGGGTTAATTCGAGGAGTCGAGGTCGTGACACGGTCCTGGTGGGGATGGGGAAACGTCGAAGACGCCGTGGGCGGCGCCGAACTCGAGACGCTTCTGACGCGCGTACGGGCCCTGATGCCGGGCGGGCTGACCGATCACGAGCCCCCGGACATCTCCGCGCTCGGCCTGCCCGGGCCCCGCGTCACCCCTCCGGCCTCGCTCGCGGCCCTGTGCTCGGCGGAACCGCAGGACCGCGCCGCACACGCGCACGGGAAGGCGTTCCGGGACGTGGTGCGCAACCTGCACGGGGATCTGCGCCACGTGCCGGACCTCGTCGCCCGGCCCGCCGAGGAGCGTGACGTGGTCGATCTCCTCGACTGGTGCACCCGCGAGGGCGTCGCCATGGTGCCGTACGGCGGCGGCAGTTCGGTGGTCGGCGGCATCGAACCGCGATGCGACGACTACCCCGCCGTGGTCACCGTCGATCTCGGGCGTATGAACCGGGTCCTCGAGATCGACCGGACAAGCCGTGCCGCGCGGATCCAGGCCGGCGTACTGGGCCCGCACCTGGAGAACCAACTGCGGCCGCATGGTATGACGTTGCGTCATTTCCCGCAGTCCTTCGAGTTCTCCACGCTCGGCGGCTGGCTCGCCACACGCGCCGGTGGCCACTACGCGACGTTGTACACGCACATCGACGACCTGGTCGAGTCGATGCGGGTGGTGACCGGAGCCGGGGTGAGTGCGTCACTGCGGCTGCCGGGCTCCGGCGCGGGACCGTCACCCGACCGACTCTTCCTGGGCAGCGAGGGATCGCTGGGCGTCATCACCGAGGCATGGATGCGCCTGCAGGAGCGCCCCCGTTGGCGCGCCAAGGCATCGGTGCGGTTCGGTGACTACACGGCGGCGGTGGCAGCGACCCGGGCGATCGCCCAGAGCGGCCTGAACCCAGCGAACTGCCGCCTCCTCGACGCGGCCGAGGCACTGATCAACGCCGGCGTGAGCGTCGGCGGCGGACTGCTCGTCCTCGCCTTCGAGTCGGCCGGCCATCCCGTACGCCGCGACCTGGAACTGGCCGTGGAACTGTGCCGCGACCACGGCGGAGAGCCGACCGCCGACATCACCGAGGATCCCGGCAGGGACACGGCGGGCGCGCCAGAGGGGGCCTCCGCCGCGGACACCGCCGCGGAGACCTGGCGCTCGTCGTTCCTGCGGATGCCCTACCAGCGCGACGCGCTGGCCCGGCACGCGATGATCGTCGAGACGTTCGAGACGGCATGCACGTGGGACCGCTTCGAGGCCCTCCACCAGGCGGTCACCGAGGCGGCCCGGCAGGCGATCCGTGAGGTCACCGGAACAGGAGTGGTGACCTGCCGGTTCACCCACGTCTATCCCGACGGGCCGGCCCCGTACTTCGGGGTGTACGCGCCGGGCTGCTGGGGCAGCACGGTGACCCAGTGGGACCACATCAAGGACGCGGTGTCCGAGGCGATCCACGCGTGCGGCGGCACGATCACCCACCACCACGCGGTCGGGCGCGACCACCGGCCCTGGTACGACCGCCAGCGCCCCGCCCCCTTCGCCGCCGCGCTGACAGCCGCCAAGGCCGTCCTGGACCCGGCGGGCGTCCTCAATCCGGGAGTACTGCTTCCTGTGCCCTGACTCCGGCCACGGGCGTGGAAACACGGTGCACACGGTCGGTGTGCCGGCGGGCCGTGGGCCGGCCGGCGCGGCGCAGGACGGCGAGGTGGCGGGAAACTGCACGGCGACGTCCGTCCAGGCGGCAGCGAAGAATGCCTCGGCGCACTGTTCGAGAGTGTGGCGCACTCGGGCCCGCACTGCCCTCGGGCCCGCGAGCAGCCGTTCCGTGAAGGCCTCTTGCCGCGCGCCACGGGCCTGGGCCAGGTCGAGCGCCCGCTCGCGCGCGGTCG
Organism: Streptomyces sp. FXJ1.172; assembly: GCF_001636945.3. NCBI lineage: Bacteria > Bacillati > Actinomycetota > Actinomycetes > Kitasatosporales > Streptomycetaceae > Streptomyces > Streptomyces sp. FXJ1.172. The sequence goes on from NZ_CP119133.2 coordinate 8,911,570, forward strand.
CGTCCGCGAGTGGCGACCGCGCGGCGAAGTCGCCCCGGTTGCTGCCGCACGTGGTGACGAGCGCGGCGGTCACGTACGTCTCGTCGTCGATCCGGTCCACGTCGTCCAACTCCTCGGCGAGGGTCGACCGAGGCCGGGCGGGGATCAGGAAGTCGGCTTGTGAGGAACGCCCCAGCGGTCACACCACTCTCGCGACCCACGGCCCGGCTGCCCTCTGGGGCGGCCTGGCCGCGGCGACGCTCCTCTCCGCCTCCGCCGTCGCCCACTGAGCCGACCCGGCGTGTGCGACGCAAGGGAAGGGCCGCTGCGGTTGAGACGGATCGAGGAACGCGGCTCGGTGATCCCCGACGGCATGCGTCCGCGCGCCTACCACAACTTGGCCCGCCCCCTTGGAGCAGGGCTGGTCGCTGCCCCTGCCAGCGGCGCTGGATAAGCTGATCCGTCAGACGATCGGCTCGCAGCTTCGCGGCTGCCGTGCCGCGCCCACCTCAGAAGGCAGATCCCAGCGTGTTCCAGGAAACCCCGATCTTCAACCGCCTTGTCGCAGAGCGCGGTGATGTGCCGACCCAGGTTCGTGGTGAAGCCGACCGCGTACGCCACGAGTTGGCGAGAGTTTTGCCCTCCGCTCCCTGGCCTGTCGCCGACCTGCGCCGGCAGCAGCCTCAACTGCCCGGCGGAGGCGTCTCTTCCGGCGCCCTGTGAGACGTGCTCGCGCGGGTGTCAGGGCGGTGTCCGCGGCCGGCTGCACACCATCGTCCCGCTTGTCAGTGGCGGATGCTTGACTGCCCGTATGGACCCAGAGACCATCCGCCCTGCCCTGCGTGACTTCTGCGCCGAACGGCTCGGTGTCGATCTCGCCACCCGGCTCGACCGTCTCGCCCGACCCGGATTCGGGCTCACCGCGGCCGGTCCGGGAGAAGCCGCCGGGCACAGCCGGTTCGGCGGCCGGGCGATGCTTGAACCGGGCACGCCCTGGCCGACCTGCGACGGCTTTCCGCTGAGCCTGATCGCCGTCCTCGACACCGACGCCCTGGCCCCTTGGCTCGACGGTGTCGTCCCGGCCGGGACGGGTCTGCTCAACTTCTTCTGTCTCGACAGCGACTCCGAACAGTGCGATCCCGCTGCCTGTGAACTGGCGCTGAAATACAACCCCTTCGACCCGCAGACGGGGAAAGTGATCGCAGCCCGATCCGCACACGCCGTCGAGACGAACCCACCCGCCCGGTCGAGTGTCTTCGACCCCATCGCCTGGGCAGCCACGCCCGGGCTCGACTTCCCCGACACCTGGGACCCGGCCTGGAACGCCCTCGACCTGGGACCCGAAGCCGACTACATGGCCAGAGCCTTGCCCGGCCAGTACGTGGAGGAGCTGCTCACCCACGGGCCGAACCGGCCAGGCGCGCTCGTTCACGAGGACATGGCCTTTGGATGGCCGAAGTTCCCCACGGGCAGTTCGCCGATGGTGCCGTGGGGCGAAGACCCGACCACCTACCACCACCTGCTCCAGTTGTCCGGACAGGACGAGTGGTACCTCGGCGGCGACGGCGGCTGGATGCATTGGTCGATACCCACCGACGCGCTCCGGGCAGGCGACTTCAGCCGGGCGATCCCAACCCCGGACATCTGGTGATCACGACACGACCGGTGCGCTGCCCTTGCCCCAGGCCGAACCCGGCTTCCCACATGTCTTCGCCGGTCTCTTCGATGGCGCCGCAGCGGCAAACCGGAGATCACGTAGCATTCTGATCGACCAATCGATCAACTGTTGCAGTCACCCGCATTGCAGGAGTTTCCTCCTCACCACGGACCAAGGGCGACTGCGCAGGGGGGAAGGAAGAAAACCGATGAAGTCAACCAATGCCTGGCGCCGCCTTGCCGGGACCGCCGTCACTGCCGTGATGGTCGGCGTGGGTGTCCTCGCGACCGCCCCGTCGGCAGCCGCCAAGGCCAACCTGCTGACCATCGACAAGGTGTCGTTCCGCGACCCGAACATCCAGGTGAAGGTCACCTACTCCTGCGATCCCGGCCTGGACCACGAACTCGTGGCCAACGGGACGACGCTGAGCACGGGTACCCATCGCGAGGGGATTGCCGCAGGCACCGTGAAGAAGGACAAGCTCATCTGTGACGACGGCAGTCACGTCGCCCAGGTGACCATGCGTCCCGCCACGGGCATGAACTTCGTGAAGGGAGACAAGGTCAAGGTCACCGTCTTCTACTTCGACAACGACGGATTCAGCTACGCCAACGAGACGACCGTCGTCGTGTTGTAAGCCGGCCTGCGCCGCGGGAAGGCCGCGTCCGGCTACCGCGCCGGGAGGACTGCTGAGTTCTCCCGGCGTGCCGGCGCGCGGATGGGAGGCGGGCCGCAGCCTTGCGTGACGGCCGGTCAGGGAATCCAGTATGAGACTGGGCACGGAAGGGGTGATGCCCGTGTCGGGCCGAAGTGCTGCGCCTGCTCATCCACGCCATCCTCGAGTACCAGCGCAACCGACTGCGGGACGACGCGACCATCCTGCTCTTCGAATGGTGCCCGCAGGTCCGGTGACGCGGTCACTGGAGGGGGTGGCCCTCGTGACCCGGGCCAGGAGGTCCGTGGCCGTCGCCGCGCCCGTGCAGGACGTCGGGACGCTCAGCGGGCCCCAGGTGTCCGAGCGCGTCACCGTCGCCGTGGTGAGCGGTGTGCTCGCCGTGGTCTGTGGTGTCGGGCGAGCCGCCCATCATGGCGAGCATCTGCCGGCCGCCGGTCTGGAAGAAACGCACCACCAGGGCGGCGGCCAGGAGCAGGAAGGCGATGTTGAGGAACGTGGTGTAGTCCCAGGTGATCCCTTCCATGGGGATCTTCGCTCTGGCTTGGCTCGGAACCAGGCCGAGCCCGCCGAAGACCAGCTCGACGACGTATCCGGCGGCGGCCATGGCGAGGTAGAAGGTTCCGCCGAGGTAGAGGGCCATCCGGCGGCCGTAGTACTTCCGGTAGATGTTCAGGATCGGCAGGATCAGCAGGTCCGCGAAGATGAACGCCACCACGCCGCCGAAGCTGATGCCGCCCTTCCACAGCACGACCGCCAGCGGCACGTTCCCGATCGAGCAGACGAAGGAGATCAGCGCGACCACCGGGCCGATCAGCGGACCCCAGAATTTGGCCAGCAGGGGGTGGCCCGCGAAGAAGAAGTTCTGCCAGAAGGAGTCCGGCACCCAGGCCGCGATGGCACCGGCGATCAGCAGGCCCAGCACCAGATCGCGCAGGATCGCCGCCCACTCCATCGCGAACACGTGGGAGACGCTGGTGTAGCCGCGCCACGACAACAGGCGCTTCCAGAAGGAGCCCGCACCGGTGACGGACATGTCCATCGCGGCGTGCCCCTCCATCGAACCGGCCAGCCCGCGGTCGGCCTGCGCTCGGGCCTCGCGCAGCAGACCACTGCGCAGAGTCAGCCGGAACAGCACGGCCAGCAGCACGATCATGATCGGGCCGCCGACGAACTCGGCGAGCGTGAACTGCCAGCCCATCAACAGCGCCAGGATCACGCCGAGTTCGACGACCAGGTTGGTCGAGGCGATCTCGAAGGCCATGGCGGCGGTGAAGTTCGCGCCTTTGCGGAACAACGAGCGGGCGAGCGCGACTGCCGCGTATGAGCAGGACGAGGACGCCATCCCGAGCAGCGAGGCGACCGTCAGCGTGCGCGGCCGGTCGTCACCCATCAGCCGGACGATGGTCGACTTGTGCACCACGGCCTGGACGATCGAGGACAGCAGGAAGCCGAGGATCAGCGCCCAGGTGATCTCCCAGGTCATCGACCCGACGATCGACAGGGCATGCAGTACGGCGTGCACGACTGGCATGGGGCGATCATCCCTCGTGAGAGTGCGTGCCCATCATTCCCGCGGCGGGGCGCGCCGTCCATCGGCAGGAACGCATCATGCGCCCGACGATGGCATCGGCCTCACCTCGAGGACCACAGGCTTCACCTCCCCGGCGCGGGCTGGACGGTGATGGTGCAGAGCCGCTTGGTGACGCGGTGCGGTCATGGTGCGTTCCAGCGTGCTGGTGACCTGGTCGACCAAGCGCTGCTTGAACAGGTCTTTGGCGGGGTTTCGCCACCGCGGCCTGCATCCGCCCAGTTCGCCCTGCCTCCAGCACCTGCGTGAGCGGGCCGTCGAACCGGGTGCCCACTGCTCGGCGTCCGCGGGTCCCTGGACCGCGTTCGGTCATCTGCCCCAGATCTTCCGGTACGCCTCTCGGTAGCCCGGTGGGTCCCAGGTCGTGGCTCCGGCGCTGTTCGCGGCCGTCGAGACGTGGACGGCGGCGACGTAGCCGCTGGCGGGACGGCCGGAGAAGGCACGGTTGAACTCGTCGACGATCTGCCAGCCCTGTTGCGACAGCGGCTCGGGAACGGTGGCGGCCTGGAACTTCCTGCTGTTGATGCGCTGGAAGGCGGACGGGTCACCGTCGCCGGCACCGATGTTGAACGGCGGGCCTGCGCCCTGCTTGCCCGCCGCGCGGAAGGCGGGGGCGGCGTCGGCGAACTACAGGTCGTTGATGGCGACGGAGTCCGTCCATCTGCTCTGGAAGCGGGCGAGGAGGCTGGAGACCTCACGGGGCGTACGGTTGCTCGCGTCCGGGATCGGGATGTTCTCGTACGCGAGCAGCCGCACGCCGGAACAGGTGGCGAGTTCCTTGCTGATCAGCTCGGACTTCCTCCTTGCGAAGGGGGCCGAGGCGTCGGTGATGAGCACGACCCCGGCCCGGCCGTCGGAGCGCGAAATGATCCACTGTGCGCTGATGGCGGCCACGTCCTCCACCCGGGTGGTGACGTTGGTGAACAGCTCGGGCCGCCTGTTGGGGCCGGGCGAGGCGACCGCGTGCCAGCCGACGAGAGGGATGCCGGCCGCATTGGCCTGAGCGACCTGCTGCGAGGTCGAGCCTGGGTCGAAGCCGCCGATGACGATGCCCGAGGGCCTGAGAGTCACGGCCTCGCTCATGGCTGCCTGGGTGCCGGCGGGGCTGCCGCCCCCGTCGATCACCCGGACGTTCCAGCCGATGACTCCCGCGGCCTCCCGTACGCCGTTCGCAACGCCTGCGACTCCGGGGTTGGTCATGGTCTGTGCGACGTAGACGATCGTCTTGCCGGCCACCCTCGTGGGGCCGCTGGTCGGTCCGTTCCAGGCGGCGTCGGTCATCTGCGCTCGTGCGACGGCGGCTTGCGCCCTGGCCTGTGCCGCAGGGCAGTCGCCCGGGCCCGTGGTGGAGACCGCCGGGCCGTTCGACGGGCCGCGCCCGCAGCCGGCAAGGACGGTCGCCGTGGCCAGCAGGGTGATGGCGACGCACCGGGCCGCGACGGCGCGGGAGGTGGCCTTGCGGTTGCGGTGCACGAGAACTCCTCGCGGAGGGAAGAGCGTCAGGGTGTGGCGGGGGTCCGGCGCCGGGGCCCTGGCGCGGGTCATGGAGCGGTGTCCGCGGTTCCCCTTCCGGACGCCGACGGCGGCCGCGGCGGTACCGTCGGCGCCTCGCGGGCCGCGCCCGCACCGGTGCTCAGTCGGCGGGCGGAGTAGCCGGCCAGGCCGACGGCCAGCAGCAGAGTGTCGCCGTAGAACAGGGGGACCGTCCAGAAGTCGGCGCCCATCTGTCCGATGCCGGTGAGGTCGACGGCGAGCACGGCTACGGCGACGACCGTGCCCAGGGCGTTGGGACGGCCTGGTTTGATCGCGGTGGAGCCGAGGAGGGCGCCGACGAAGGCGGGCAGTAGATAGTCGAGACCGACGCGGGGATTGCCGATCTGCTGCTGAGCCGCCAGCAGCACACCGGCGAAGCCCACGATCAGCCCCGATCCGGCGAACGCGTAGACGGTGTGCCTGCGGGTCGGGATGCCGACCAGATCGGCGGCGCGAGGATTGGAACCGATGACGTACAGGCACCGGCCGAGCGGCAGCCGCTCCAGCACCACCCAGAGGGCGGCGGCGAGCGCGAGTACGTAGAGGGCGGGCAGCGGCAGGCCGAGGAACCTGGAGTCGTAGAGGTCGGTGAAGGCGGTCGGCAGACCGTGCGGGCCCGGGACGATCCGGCCGCCGCCGGTGACCCAGCCCGTCACGGCGTACAGCATGCTGCCGGTCCCGAGGGTGGCGATGAACGAGTCGACCCGGCCGAACTCGACGACCGCGCCGTTCAGGACGCCCACGACCGCCCCTCCTGCGATCACCACGAGGCAGGCCCAGGGCCAGGGCCATGCGTCGGTGACGACGAGTTGCAGCACCATGACGTGCGCCAGGGCGAGACCGTAGCCCGGACATCTCCGGGGGTCGGCCTGGCCATTTCTTCCCGACCTTTGCCAGCGATACTAAGTGGCGCAAATCGGAGTTCCATGCCCCCGACCTGGCCCACCACCGCGATGTCGCGGTGCGCTACCTGCCCGCCACCGGCTCCCTCAACGTCTGCGGCGACTGGTACGACGTCGTCGACATCCCGCCCGACCGGCTCGCCGTCGCGGTGGGCGACGTCATCGGCCACGGCCTTGAGGCGGCGGCCGTGATGGGCATGCTCCGCAGCGCCCTGTCCGCGGCCATCCGTGCCCTGGAACGCCCGCCCAGGCCCTGGAGGTTCTCGGCCTGTACGCCCGGTCCGTGGAGGGCGCCCTGGGCACCACCGCCTTCAAAGCGGTCGTCGACACCCGCAGCCGTCTGATCACCTACAGCAGTGCGACGTGCTCAGCGAGTGCGGCAGTCTGGGCACAGAACCGCTCGCCGACACCGTCCTGGCGCGCCTCGGCGTCGCCAGTGGCGGCCGGGACGACGTCGCGCTGATCGTCGTACGGCTCTGACCAAGGCCAAGTCCGGTGCACGGACCTACAGGGAAGGCGTGGCGGCCTGCGCCGTCGTGCTCGGCGAACTGGAGCGCGTGCAAGACGCGTTCCGTGAGCTGGAACAGCCGCACGCCCACGGCGAGATCGTGCTCCGTCCGTAGCCGGACGACACGCTCGTGAGGCTGCTGTCGCGGCCTGGATCCGCCGACGGCAGGGAACTCAACGACAAGAAACGAGGCACTCGTTGCTAAAGCGGTCTCCCATGGCCACGCCCTAACTTGAGAGCGTCGAAAGGCCAATTGAAGCGACGGCGCGGGGGGACGCGAGAGGAGATCTGCGTCCATTTCAGGGCGACGTCGTATTCCGTACGGGAGGGAAAAGGAATTGCTGAAGATACAGACCGCTCGCCGATTCGGCGTCATGCTGGCGGGGGCAGGCGCCATCACCGCGGCCCTGGTGCTTCCGGCCAACGCCGCGGGATCCGCGACCGCCTCGACGGTCGTGAGCGGCACCGCGTGGGCGGGCAAGTGCGAAGCGATCCTCTACACCAACGACGTGCCCCAGGCCAGCTCGGGGACCTACCAGAGCCAGACGGCGAGCGACAGCGAGGTATGTACGGGGTGGCTGATACGGTCGGCCGACAACGGGGCCACCTGGAGCGTCGTCTCGGGCTACCACGACGTGTACGACCAGGGCGCCAGCTCGTACACCGGCTGGTACTGGGACGGCGCCGGCTATCAGGCGAAGGCCTGTGTGATGGACGCGGCGGGCGCGGTCGCCTGCACTGCCGCCTGGTGACGTCTGCCTGAGGTCAACGGGCGTCCGGGGTCCGGCCGACCGGCCGGGTGGCCACGAGGCCGGACCCCGGACCGGTCGGCTCGGGCGGCCCGCCGGACTCGCGCGCACCGGTCGGGTGCGGACACCCGTGGGGTACGGGGGCCTGAGCGCGGTGCATTCAAGCCGCCTCCCGGGCCCGATTCTGTGGGCCGTCGGGGGCAAAACGGCCGTGCCTGCTTGTGCCTGCCGCCGGGCCGCCCCGCCACGCTGAACAATGGGCCCGGTCTGCAGACAGGCACAGGTTCGTACGGTGCAGAGGGGATCGACCGATGGGCACAGCAGGGCGTCTGGACCGTAGAGCTGTGCTTGTCGGCTCACTCGCGGGTGCCACGGTCGCCCTTACGGGATGCTCATCGACGAGCGCCGCCATTCCGGAGACCAGTTCTTCGCCCAGTCCGCGCCCGACCACGTCTGCCACCGCGTTCGCGAGACTGATGGATGGCAATGCGCGCTGGGTGAGCGGACATCTTCAGCACCCCGACCGGGATCCGGACCGGCGTCAGCTCGTGGCTCAGCAGCAGGAGCCCTTCGGGTCGGTTCTCTCGTGCATCGATTCCCGGGTGCCGCCCGAACTGCTCTTCGACACCGGGCTGGGTGACCTTTATGTGATGCGCACGGGCGCGCAGACGGTCGATCCGGTGGTCACTGGTTCCGTCGAATACGGCCCCATGACGAGTGGCACCCCGCTCGTCGTCGTCCTGGGGCATCAGCGCTGCGGCGCCGTGAAGGCGGCGTACCAGTCCCTGCGTGACGGCAAGCCCCTGCCCGGCAACCTGCAGGCGATCGTCACGGCTCTGCGGCCGGCGTACGAGCAGGCGGTGCGGGAAGGCGGGGCCGACCCGGTCGAGACGATGGCCCGAGCCCAGGCCAAGTTGACCGCCACCGCACTTCGCTCCAACGAGGACCTCGCCCCACTGGTACGCAAGGGCTCCCTGGCGGTGGTCGGCGCGTACTACTCCCTCGACACCGGCAAGGTGGAAGTCCTCTCCGGAGCACCCTCCTGAACTGCCTCGGACCTACGCGGGGCAGGCATGTCTCGTCTGCGTGCTCGGCGTGGTGTCTGTGTCTCGAGTCGGAGGGCCGGCGCGATGCATGCGGGGCCGCCCCGGCATCGTCACGGCTTCACCCGGGTCGTCGCCGCGGTGCCTCGCCGTCGAGTCGCCGCGCTGCCTCGCCGTCGACAGGGATGCCCAGCCGCTCGGCCACCGTGGTGAGGGCCGTGCCCAGAGGGAGCGCGACCCGGGTGAGGGCGTGCAGGTCGCCCCGGGTCGGGTCCCGGTTGACGATCAGCACCGGCTTCCCGGCCTGGGCCGCCTGGCGGACGAACCGCAGCCCGGACATCACCGTCAGTGAGGAGCCGAGAACCAGCAGTGAGGCCGCCTCGCGCACCAGTGTGCGGCAGACCTCGACCCGCTGCGGCGGAACGGCTTCGCCGAAGAACACCACGTCCGGTTTGAGGATGCCGCCACAGATCGTGCAGGGCAGCACACGGAAGTCCCCGACCTGTTCATCGGTGAGGTCGGCGTCACCATCGGGGTTGAGTCCGGCGGCCACCGGCTCGAAACCCGCGTTGGCCTGCTCCAGCCGGCGGGCGAGTTCGCGGCGCGGGCTGAAGGCGCTGCAGGAAAGGCAGACGACCCGGTCCAGGCTTCCGTGGAGTTCCACGACGCCTTCGCTGCCGGCGGCCTGATGCAGGCCGTCGACGTTCTGCGTGATCACGCCCGAGAGCAGGCCGTGCCGCCCGAGCGCGGCCAAGGCCCGGTGTCCCGCGTTGGGGCGGGCACGACCGAAGGTGCGCCATCCGAGGTGGCTGCGCGCCCAGTACCGGCGCCGGGCCTGAGCGCTCGCGGTGAAATCCTGGTAGGTCATCGGGGTGTGCCGGCTCAGGCTCCCGTCTTCGCCCCGGTAGTCGGGGATACCCGACTCCGTGGAGATGCCCGCTCCGCTGAGCACCAGCACACCGCCTGTGCGCAGCGCGTCGGCGACCGGCTCGAGATCCGTGGTGCCTGGTGGCAGGTCCGCGGTAGGGGTCCAGCTCAGAGTGGGGCGCATGCGCATGCAACCAGGGTACGAAACCGGCCGCCTTCAGTCGTCGGACGTTCCAGGCAGCGTCCCCAGGTGGGCTGCCTGATGGAGGAAGGGGCAGGTGCCCGGGCACCTGGGTGTGACGCCTGGTGTCCGGGCTTGTTGGTGCGTGCATGGGGCGTGGGCTGTCGGACAATGGCGAGGACTGGGGTCCCCGGCCCGATTCCGGCGGGCCGGGGCCCCGTATCGTGCTGTGTCTATTCGGACTAGTCCTCGTCGCGGCAGTTCACGCGGAAGCTGGCCACCACACCGTCCTTGACGTGGATGCCCTCGGTGCGGTCCGGGTGGACGCCGAAGCTGGAGCTGTGCGGGCCGACGGTGGCGATCGGAGCGCCGTTGTCGCAGACCGCGCCGCGGAAGACCTCGACGTCCTTGTGGCTCTCGTTGCGGACGTTGATGGTCTTGGCGCCCAGGCCACTGACCACGGTGATGCAGTCACCCGGGTGGGAGGAGTACGAGCGCTCGTTGATCAGGATCCGCCCTTCCCCCTCGTGGCCGCCGCCTCGGCCTTCGCCGCCTCGGCCCTCTCCACCGCGGCCTTCTCCGCCTCGGCCTTCGTCACCGCGGCCTTCGTCACCGCGGCCTTCTCCGCCGCGGCCTTCGTCGCCGCGGCCCTGGCCGCCTCGGCCCTCGTCGCCGCGGCCTTCGTTACCCCGGCCTTCGTCGCCTCGGCCTTCGTTGCCCCGGCCCTCATTGCCCCGGCCCTCATTGCCCCGGCCCTCATTGCCCCGGCCCTCATTGCCCCGGCCCTCATTGCCCCGGCCCTCATTGCCCCGGCCTTCGTTACCGCGGCCCTCGTTGCTCCTGCCCTGCCCCGAGCCGCTGTCGAGGGGCGCGGCGGCGGCTGGGGCGGGCACGGCCGGGGCGGGAGCGCTTGGGGCGGCAGCGGCTGGGGCGGGTGCGCTCGGGGCAGCGGCCCGGGCCGCGTGCGGGACCGAGGTGGGGGCCGAGGTGGCCGAAGCGTAGGTGATGCCGGTCACGGCAAGCGCCGCGGCGGCCCCGGCAGTGACGGTCACCATGGTGGATCGAGCGAGCTTCATGTCGCTTCTCCTGTCTGCTGTCTCGGAGATGCCGGCTCGTCAGCCGACTGCGACCAAACGTACCTATGCCGGTCATATCGGTCATATCGGCAGGGGTACGTCAGGGAGCCGATCGGGGCATGTGCGGCCTTGTTCGCTGCTCGAGATGGATGTCAAATACCCGAGAAAAAAAGGCCTATTGCCATACTATTAGGCCGTACGGGGGAACTGGTGACGCCTATCCACCCGTGCGGGCGGTGTGTCGCTGCGGACACCGTGGAATGAAGCGTGTTAGACGTTTCAGGTTGCCTGGTCCTCAGTGCGGGAAGGCGCGAGGGGGCCGCTGCCGGGGCAGTTCCTCGCGGAAGCTCGAGATGGCGGTGCTGATCTGGCGCATCAGGACCGTGTGCTCCAGCCGGTCGAGGTAGAGGTTCGCGCGTGCGAGGGTGGGCAGGTCCACGCAGAAATAGAGTCCCATGAGCGGGTTGACGAACAGTTCGCTGCCGCGGGTGCGCTCGGTGAACCGTACGTCGCCGAATTCTCCCCGTACGGCGGCGGCGACGGATCCGTGCACGATGCTGGGATGGCTGACATGGCAGTGCTGGGCGTGGGCGACCGCGTCCAGGTAGGCGGTGCCCTCAGAACTTTCGCGGGGAAGCGAGAAGGCGCCCAGGTAGCCGCCTGCGCGGTCCAGGCCGGCCAGGTTCTCCAGCACCAGAGAATGGTTGACACCGTGATAGGCGTCCACGCCGAAGCCGACGCAGGCCACGAGTCGGTGCGGGACTTCCTCCAGTCCGGCGACGGCCGCCAGGCTGGCCATGTCCTCCTCCGGAGTTCCGAGCCCGTGCTCGTCCCCCTGCATCAGGATGTCGGTCCCGCCGTCCACCAGCACGACCGCATCCACGCCGCCGACGTGCTCCAGCAGCGCCCGGTAGGCGGCCCGCAGCGGCTGGACACCGATGCAGGGAAAGGCGTAGACGGTATCGGGCAGTCCCTGCGTCCGCAGCCAGCGGGCGAGAGAGCGCTCGGGGAAGTAGTCGCCGCGCAGCGGGGTGTCCGGGCGGACGGCGGCGACGTCTTCCGCGACCCAGGAGTCGAGGTCCAGGCCGTACAGGTCGGAGAAGGACAGGCTGGCCAGGTGGACCTCGGCGCCGGCCGACCGCAGCGCCAGGGCCAGTGGCAGTCCGGCGTAGACGTCGAAGCCCCCGCCCGCGCCGGCGACGAGGATCCGGCGTGCCTCGCGCAGGCGGGTGAAGAAGGCGGGCTCACGGAGGGAGAACATCAGCAGAACCTAACAAGGCCGGCCCGCCGCCCGAACAGCAGGCCGAACCGTCCCGGCCTCGGGGCGTCCGGAATGCGGCGAGCTCCGGCAGAACTGACGGAAGCCGTCATCGGACGTATGTGCGACGATCCCTGGGTGAATGATCTACGCTTTCGCTCTGCCACCGAGGCCGACTTGGCTGCCCTCGTCCGCCTCCGCGACGATGCGGCTCGCTGGATGCTCACCCGCGGTGTCACAGGGCAGTGGCGGCCGGGAGAGCTGGACGAGGACCACTTCCGCCGGGTCATGGCGCACGGCGAGGTGTGGCTCGCGGAGGCCGGCGGGCGTGTCGCCGGCGCCTGGGAGCTGTGGTGGGCGGACGAGGCCGCCTGGGGTCCGCAGCCACCCGTGGCCGGGTACGTGCACCGGCTCATGGTGGACCGGGGTGTCGCCGAGCCCGGCACAGGGAGGCTGCTGCTGAGGGCGGCGGAACACCGTGTGGCTGCGGTCGGACGGACATGTGTGCGCCTGGACTGCTTGGCCGCAAATGCACAGCTCAACGCCTACTACCAGAATGCCGGATACCGCGTGGTGGGCCGCAAGGAGGGCAAGCCGCAGCCGGGTGGAGCGCCCAAGTCCTTCACGCTGCTGGAGAAAGAGATTCAGCAGCGGACTAGGGCGGACACCGGGGAGCCTCTTCCCCACGGGCATCGAGTTCACCAGTGGTGAACTCCGGTTTCTGCGAGCGGGCTCGCCGCGATCGTGTCGGTGTCGGATGCGCGACCTTGGCCCCCGCCTCGGAGGCCGCCGTCGGCCGCGCCGCCGTCGGCAGACGCCCCGGCGCGCCTCTCACACGGCGTCAAGTCGACCGAGCGGGTGCCATCCGGCGCGCCGCACGGTGCCCTGCCACGCCCGTCCGTATGTGCCTTCTAGCCTCGGCGGCATGCTGGGGCTTCCTGCACACGTCCGTGCCTGTCTGTTCGACCTAGACGGGGTGCTCACCCAGACCGCGAAGGTGCACGCGGCTGCCTGGAAGGAGATGTTCGACGGATATCTCCGCGAGCGCGCGACGCGCGAGGGGACCGACTTCGTGCCGTTCGACGCGGTCGGCGACTACGACGAGTACGTGGACGGGCGGCCGCGTGAGGACGGCGTGCGCACGTTCCTCGCCGCACGCGGGATGCACCTGCCCGAGGGGGCGCCGGGGGACCCGCCGGAGGCGGAGACGGTGAACGGCCTGGGCAACCGGAAGAACGAGCTGGTCCTGCAGCGGATCCATGAAGAAGGGGTGGAACCCTACGACGGCTCCGTCCGGTTCGTGCACGCGGCGCGGGCGGCAGGCCTGCGCTGCGCGGTGGTGTCGTCGAGCGCGAACTGCCAGGACGTGTTGAGAGCGGCCGGCATCGAGGACCTGTTCGACGAGCGGATCGACGGAGTGGTGACGCACGAGCGCCGGCTGCGGGGCAAGCCCGCGCCGGACACCTACCTCGAAGCCGCCCGAGGGCTGGGCACGGATCCGGGAGAGGCCGCGGTGTTCGAAGACGCCCTCGCCGGCGTCGAGGCCGGACGGGCGGGACGGTTCGGTGTGGTCGTCGGCGTCGACCGGGTGGGCCAGGCGGAGCAACTGCGGGCGCACGGCGCCGACGTGGTGGTCCGTGACCTGGCCGACCTTCTGGAGGAACGGTGATCACCCACCCCAGCTTCACGGTCGAACCATGGTCTCTGCGCGAGACCGAGCTGAACCTGGACGTACTCGCGCAGAGCGAATCGGTCTTCGCCCTCTCCAACGGGCACATCGGGTGGCGCGGCAACCTCGAGGAGGGAGAGCCGCACGGTCTGCCCGGCGCGTACCTCAACGGCGTCCACGAACGGCATCCGCTGCCGTACGCCGAAGCGGGCTACGGATATCCCGAGTCCGGCCAGACGATGATCAACGTCACCGACGGCAAGATCTTCCGCCTGCTGGTCGATGATCACCCGTATGATCTGCGCTACGGTCGGCTGGTCGCGCACGAGCGGGTCCTGGACTTCCGCTCCGGCATCCTCAGCCGCACCGCACGGTGGACATCACCCGGCGGTCGCACGGTGCGGATCTCCTCGCGGCGGCTCGTGTCCTTCACTCAGCGGGCGGTTGCCGCGGTGGTCTACGAGGTGGAGCCGCTCGACGGACCGACCACCGTGGCCGTGCAGTCCGAACTCGTCGCCAACGCCCAGCTGCCGCGCTTCGAGGGCGATCCGCGCGTCGCCGCGGCGATCGGGTCACCGCTGGTGGCCGAGGAACACTTCGCGCAGGACACCCGGCTGCGGTTGGTGCACTGCACCGACCGCAGCGCGCTGCGGGTGGGGGCGGCGGCCGATCACCTCGTCGAAGGTCCGCAGACCACCCGCTGGACGGCGCAGAGCGAGCCGGACGTCAGCCGTCTGACGGTGACCGCGGATCTGGTGCCCGGGCAGCTCCTCCGGCTGGTGAAGTTCGTGGCCTACGGCTGGTCGGGGGAGCGTTCGCTACCGGCCGTGCACGATCAGGTGGACGGGGCGGTGGCGGCCGCGGTCAGCACCGGCTGGGACGGTCTGGCGGCGGCGCAGCGGGAGTACCTGGATCGCTTCTGGGCGGGCGCGGACGTCGAGGTCGAGGGCAGCGCGCGCATCCAGCAGGCGGTGCGGTTCGCCCTCTTCCATGTGCTCCAGGCGGCGGCCCGTGGTGAGAACCGGACGATTCCCGCCAAGGGCCTGACCGGAACCGGGTACGACGGACATTGTTTCTGGGACACCGAGTCCTATGTGCTGCCCGTGCTGACCTACACCGCTCCGGAGGCCGTCGCATCGGCGCTGAGGGCGCGCCACAAGATGCTGCCGGCGGCGCGGGAACGCGCGCGTCAACTGGGGCTCGCGGGAGCGGCGTTCCCCTGGCGCACGATCGAGGGCGCCGAGTGTTCCGCCTACTGGCCGGCCGGGACGGCCGCCTTCCATATCAACGCCGCCATCGCGGCGGCCGCCGACCGGTACGTCATGGTGACCGGGGACGAGGACTTCGAACGCGGTGAGGGGCTCGACCTCCTGGTGGACACCGCCCGGCTGTGGCGCTCCATCGGACACCACGACCCGGAAGGCGTCTTCCACATCGACGGAGTCACAGGCCCCGACGAATACAGCGCGATCGCCCGCGACAACCTGTACACGAACCTGATGGCCCGGCAGAACCTGGTCTCGGCCGCCGACGCTGCCGCGCGTCATCCGGAACGCGCCGCGGAACTCGGTGTCGACGACGAGGAGGCCGCGGCGTGGCGGGACGCCGCGGCCCGCATGGCGGTGCCGTACAACGAATCGCTCGGCGTGCACGAGCAGTCGGCCGGCTTCACGACTTTCCAGCACTGGGACTTCGAGGCGACCCCGCCCGAGAACTACCCCCTCCTGCTGCACTACCCCTACTTCGACCTTTATCGCAAGCAGGTGGTGAAACAGGCCGACCTGGTGCTCGCGATGATGGAGTGCCCGGATGCCTTCTCCGACGAGCAGAAGGCACGCAACTTCTCCTACTACGAGGCGCTGACCGTCCGTGACTCCTCCCTGTCGGCGTGCTTCCAGGCGGTGCTCGCGGCCGAGACCGGGCATCTGCGGCTGGCCTACGCCTACCTCGGCGAGGCCGCCCTGATGGACCTGGAGGATCTGGAGCACAACACCCGTGACGGTCTCCACATCGCATCCCTCGCCGGGACGTGGATCGCGTTGGTCGCCGGGTTCGGAGGCCTGCGCCGGTACACCGGCGCAGGCGGGAACCAGGACCAGCTGGCGTTCGCACCGCGCCTGCCGGAGGCGCTGTCCAGGGTGGCGTTCACACTGCTGGTACGCGGACGCCGGATGAAAGTGGACATCAGTCCGTCCCATGCGCGCTACCGCCTGGCGGATGGCGAACCGCTGGTCGTGCTGCATCACGGAGAGCCGACGACCGTGACGGCCGACGCCCCCGTGGACCGGCGGCTGCCGCCCGCACCCGTGCGTCCCGAGCCGCAGCAGCCGCCGGGCCGCCGCCCGGTGGGCCTGCCCGTCGAGGAGGAGGACCGGGCGGCGACACAGGAGTAGCGCCGGCACGACCAGTGGTTCGACCCTCGGCACCCCCAAGAGGCGTCAGAGCATGAGCAGCAGCCGCGTGTTCGGGACGAGCTTCCGGTTCACGCTGGTGCTCTGCACGAAGATCGTGAAGTCGTCGTTGTGGTCCGGCTTGACGCGAACCTCCACGCCCGGCAGGCCGAGCAGGGCTCGGGCCTCCGGCCCTGTGTACACCCGGTCCGTCTTCTTCTCCAGCACCGCGATCCGCTTCTGCGCCTGGATCTTCTCCGACTTGCTCAGCTGGTAGAACGCACCACCCGTGCGGTAGGTGTGCCCGCATTCGATGACCCAGTCCCGGATCGCAGCGTCACGAGTCACCGATATCAGCTGGTACTGAGACGGATCCACCGGGGTGAGGCCGGCCGCCTTGATGGTGTCCTCGTTGACCACCTCAGCACCCGTGGAGAACACCGCCCGGGATCCCCGGATGCCCTGGGTACGCCCCACCATGAACTTCTCGGTGGCCTGCTGGATGACCTGCCCGGCCTCCTCCAGACCCTGTGTGCTCGTGGCGTCCCAGATGGCGATGTTGTCCTTCGGGAAGCCGCACTGCATGGCCTCACGCTTGCCCATCTGATCCGGCACAAGGACGGCCAGCGTCCAGTTGACCTCCTGTGTCTCGATCAACTCGGCCACAGCCCCGACCAGTTGACGCGGATCCCTGGCGGGGGCGTCCGGGCAGCGGTGGCTTGCGTTCTCCTGGCCGTCCGTCAGTACGAACGTCAGGAAGCTGTGGTCGCCGTACAGTTGAGCCGTCTGCGCCAGTTCCCGCTGCGACTTCAGTGTGGCCGCCAGCAGAGCGGTCATCCCGCCGACCCGGTACAACTGCTTCAGCGACGGCATCCGCAGCACGTCCTTGTCGTAGATGACGCACTCCACCTTGTCTGCGAAGACGTACAGCGTGACGCGGGTTTCCTGGTCCAGCTCCCTCGACCGGCGGGCAAGATAGGCGATCTGCTGGTCGGCGACGTCGACGACCTTGCGGCTCAGATGCGACATGGACGAACTGGCATCCAGCACAAGAGCGACGTGGTTGATGTAGTTCTGGCTCCCGGACATGGCGGCTCCCCCTCATTCCGACTGGATGCTCCTACCGTCTCACGCACCACTGACAATCGATCTCGGCTCACGGCGCGACTGAGACAGGAGGCCGACGAATGCCGGCAGCCCGGCTGCTGCTCAGAATGGACGACAAACTCAGCCCGCCGCCTGCTTGATGCCAAGGGGGTTGTGCCGACGGGCCACGCGCGGGGATTCTGCCTCGTGCGCTGGGGCACATGCCGGTTGCCGACATCTGCGCGCGGGCGGACGCTGGGTGACTTCTTCTTGAGTCACTCTCATGCGGAGGTCTCCGGTGCTCAGTGGTGTGGTGAAGTGGTTCGAGCCCGACCGGGGCGCAGGTGTCATCGCCGAGGGCGGCGACAGCCGTGCCGTTGCCCACCGTTCGGCGGTGCGCGGTGACGCAGGCAGCGAGCCGGCGGCGGGCAGGCAGGCGTGCTTCGACATCACCCAGGACACCGCCGGTGGCCGAGCCGACACCATCCGGTCTCGGACGCCGGAGTTCTGTGCGCCGGCCGAGGAGCCGCAGCAGGACGCGTCCGCGTACGAAGGAGTCGGGTGGCCCATTGAGACGGCCGACTCGGTGGACGCAGCGGAGGACTGTCCGTGGTGCGTCCAATTGAGGGAGGCCGACGCCGCGGACCGGCAGTGGCCGATGCGAGGAGGCGGGGTCGCGGCCGCTGCGGTCCGGTCCCACACCGCAGGACTGTGGGCGGGCACGGTCGTGCTGGCTGTGGCCGCGATCGGCGTTGTGGCACTGCTGGTCATCACGTCCGTATGAGCCGACCGCAGGTGCGCAAGACCGCCGACGCGAGCACCGGAGGCACGCCACCACGGTCAGCCGGACGGACATGCCCCCAGCGCCACCGGAATACGCCTATTCGGGCGATAGGGGCGGTAAGCCATAACTCATGGAGTTTCACAAACGTTTCACAGGGTGCGGGCATGTACCCGCGATCACCTCTGGAAGGCAGGATCCTATGAAACGGGTCACCCGCAACGGTGTGATCGCCGTCGCCGTCGCCTCGGGCGCGATGGCTGTGGCGGGGCCGGTGTACGCCGACTCCACGGCGAACGGTTCCACGATTGACTCGCCGGGGCTGATCTCCGGCAATGCGATCCAACTGCCCGTACATGTCCCGGTGAACGTCTGCGGCAACACCGTGAACGTGGTGGGACTCCTCAATCCCGCCATGGGCAACAGCTGCGCCAACGCAGGAGAGAGCGGCCGGGCTAAGGCACCGGGCCAGGCCACGGCCCGCGGCAGCGCACGGAACTCGCCGGGTGTCGTTTCCGGCAATGGCCTCCAGCTGCCGGTTCATCTGCCGCTGAACGTGAGCGGCAACACGGTCAGCGTGGTCGGAGTGGGCAATCCCGTCTTCGGTAATCAGTCCGTCAACTCCTCGGACGTCCATCCCGACGCGCCCACCCGTCACACACCCGAGCCGCCCACCCGGACCACACCGCCGGTCCGCTCCGTACCGTCGGTGCCGCACAAACCGGTCACGACGCGCCCCACGCCCAAGACGACGCATGTGACCGCGCGAAAGCGGACGGGGAGTTCGCTCGCCGAGACCGGCGTCGACGGCCTCTGGACTGCCGCCGCCGCAAGCGGGATGGCTCTCCTCGGCGGAGCGGTGCTGTACCGCCGATTCCGCGTGCCGATGCCACGCTGAGGAGGGCGGTCGAGGGCCTTCCAAAGCCGATCCGCTCGTACCACCTCCCGTCCGGGTAACCGGACGGGAGGCAAAGGACGCAGACCGAGACGTTGTCGGACAACGCCGCGATGCTGCGTTCCGCCGAGCGTAACGACTTCGTCCGCGAGGGCGTGCTCCGCGCCTCGGCCTGCGTGATGGGGGAGTCCCTGGACGAGGTGCTGCTGGGGAGACGACAGCGCGACTCGCGGGCAAAGCCGGCGAAGCCGTGTCCCTGTCCGGAAAACCATTCGCCAACCCGTTTCTGAGGGCCGAGACTGATGCCCTTGCCGGAACGAGCGGAAGAGTGGTTCGACACTGGCGTACAACCGAGACACCTTGCCGTTCCCCGAGAACCGTGTGCCCCGCGCCAGGTCTCTGGCGAACTGGGACGAGGTCGATCCGGCCCGCCATCCCTTCGCCTGGGACGAGGACGAGGACGCCCGCCTGCGCGCGCTGGTCCGCGAGTGGGTACCACCCGTGCTCTCCGGCAGGGCAGGGTGGTGGCAGGGCGAACACTGGTGTGAACGCCAGGTGGACGCGCTCATCCGGGAGCGCTACGGGAGTTGGGCTCAGGGATGGAACTGGTGCTATCGGCACGGAGGGGTCATCGGCAGCTGGGTCACCGGGACCAGCTCGGTGACAACCCCTGATGAGACCGCAGCCCGCGTCGTAGCCGCGCTGCTGGAGTGGCGGGGATGGCTGGAGAGGCTGGCTCAGCGCTTCGCGGAATTGGCGCCGCCGCCAGAGGCCGCTCCCGAGGATCGCAGCTGGCATCTGGAGCGAGCCTGCGTCCGGTTGATAACACTCGCACTGGACTCAGGCGCGGAAGGCGGTTGGCACGGGCAGGCAGCGCTGGTTCTGCGTTGGTTCCTCACCACAACCGGCATGGACCAGGCCGAAGCAGGCCAGGTGGTGGAGGCCGCAATCGGCGGCCGGTTCGAGAGCTGGGTGACTCCCGGGCAGACAGTGGTCGACTCGGTCGGTGAGGACCTTGCCGTCGCCCTCACCGGCCACGTCCCCTACCGGGACCATCGCGAGTGGGCCGTCCTGGAGGAGTTCCATGACCGCTACTGACAGCCTCAGGACCTGGTTGCTCGTGCGCCGTGAGACCGACTGGTACCAAGCCCCGGCCCTGCGGCGGGAGCTGACCGCGCGGGACGGGTTCCGGGCCTGGTGCGCGGGGCCCGTCCACCGCCGCGACGCGATCCGCGCCGAACGCCTGCTCTCCGCCTATACCCTGGCCCGCGCCGATGCCGTACGCCGCACCCCGCTGGACTTCGCGCTGCTGTCCGCCTGGCAGTGCGAAGTCCTCGGCGTGGCAAAGGCGTTGTTCCGTACGGGCGATGCCTATGCGAAGAACGGCACCGAGCGGTACGGCCTGACCGCCCGCACCCAGGCCGACTTCGCCGCCTGCCTGCGTGAGGCGACGGACCCGGGCGTACCGCTTGCGGCTCGCGCGGCTCGCGCCTACCTCGACGTGGCGTTCTTCCACCCTTTCACCGACGGCAATGCCCGTGCGGCCCTGCTGACTCTGGTTCATGTCCTGGCCCGCGAGGACATCGTCCTTCCCGAGGTGGGCCCCCTCCAGACCACCCGCTATGCGGACGACCCCGCAGGCGCCGCCGACCTGGCCGCACTTATCGGCCTGCTCAACCGCAGCCGGCATTGAAGTCGCCGCCGGGAGGTCGCTCAGGGGGCGGTGAACAGGGTCGGGAAGCGGGAGGCCAGCCACGGCCGGGGGCCCCAGGCGAGGACCTGTCCCCGGGCGATGGCACGCCATGGATCGATTCGGCCCAGCGCGATGAGCAGGAAGGCGACGGGGTCGAGGAGGATGGTGCAGTCCGCGCGCTGTAGTGGTGCCTCCGGTGTCACCTGCACGGTGCCGTCGGCCAGAAACACGCCGAATGCCTCGCCGCCGCGCAGCCGGATCCGGTATCGGGCCGTGAGGCCGGCCGTGGCTGTGGGGTCCGTGACACGCGGCATGACCGAGAGCATGAACGGCATGCACAAGCCCGCCCGTGCGCGGTCGACCATGTGCGGACGCTTCAGGGCGCGAGCCAGGTCGTATCCATGGCCGAGCATGTGCGTGAGCAGGTACGACGCGAGAACGGACCGGTTCATCGGGCCCAGGGGGGTGACGGGTGCCGGGCCGTCGGCCGCGGTGCGCGACAGAGCGTCCAGGAACGCCTCGGCCTGCTCCGTGATCATCGTCGCGAGGGGCTCCGCGCGGCGCTCTGTGAAGACGGCGAGGGACTGGGCGTTGGCCCGGGCGAGGCTCTGGGGTGTTCCGTCGCCGTAGGGGCGCTCCCGGCCGGCTGCCAGGTCGGCCATCAGCTCGTTGGCCATGGCCAGGTGGGCTGCGGCCTCGCCGAGTGTCCACTGCGAGCCCGGCACGGCAAGCGCCGTGTCGCTCACGCTGCGCACCAGCGTGGCGATCTCCTCGGCGGTGCCCCGGATCGCCTGTCCCAGCCCGTCGGGCAAGGGCCATGAGCCGTTCTGCCGTACCGTCGTGTACACGTTGCGTGCTCCAGTCCCCACTTGCCCGGCACGCCCGACGTGCCAGCGGCGGTGGTACCCAACCAGACTCGCAGGCGCGCGGCAAGCCCCCGCGCGCCCCTGGCGCTGTGGTCCTGGTGCTCGGCGGCTGCCCGGTCAGGGAAGAGGCGGCTCAGGACGGTGAGGCGGTCCGCACCCGCTTGGCGTCGGTGCCCGGCTCGGCTCCGGGGCCGTGGCGGCTCGCCGACGAGTCCTGGCCCGTCCTGCGGTCGCCGTTCGCCTGGTCGCCGTGCGGCAGTAGTTCCTCAAGCACCTGTATCGCTCCGCTGATGCGAAGCAGGGTTTCGCGCAGTGTGGTCTGTTGTTGCAGCAAGGCGCTGAGCTGCGCCGAGCCTTGCTCGTACTCCCGCTTCAGTTCGTCGAGGCGCGTGTGGATCCGTTCCGACTGAACCGACATGGTCACCGTCATCCGCTTCTCCGATTCGTTGCGGCCCCGGTCAGGGGCTCTTCCCCACCGCCTTGCTCACGGGCTGTCCATGGACGTCGGGGTGCAGATACAGGTCTCGATCGCCGTCCGCCTTGTCCTCCTCGACGATGATGGGGTGGGCCTTGGCCCAGGCGTCCTGACGAACCCCGGTCACCTGCCATGACACCCTGACCCCGGGCCGGTCCGTACGGATGGTGAAGCTGTTGTCGTGGATCTCGCGGACCACGGCCGCGCGCGCCAGCTCGCCGACGGGCGTGAGCTGATAGTGGTAGTCCCGATTGAGTGCCGCGAAGAAGTCGGGCAGGACGACGGTCGCCTCACCGACGGCATCGGTGACGACGGTGCCGTTGTACAGGTTCACCATGTGCGGTGATTCGACGAACGAGTGGGAGAGGTACTTGCCGGCCGGGTCGAGAGGGTGGTCGATCTTGAAACCGCCACCGCCTTTGAAGAGACCTCCGGTGACACTGAGACCGTCGACCGTCAAGGTGCCGCTGACGAACACCCTCCCGTTGAAGAACATGTCTCCGTTCAGGAGGCTGTCGCCCTCCACATGCAGCCTGTGCTGAGGGGCGGCCGTTCCGATCCCTACAGAGTCGTCGCCGTCGAACGCGACGACGCTGCCGCCGCTGCGGAGGAAGAGTACTCCGTTGCCGATGTCACCGATCTGAGAGCCCCATAGCGACATCGTGGACGCTCCGTCGGGCCGGCCGAAGTCGCCGTGGAACGTGAGATTGTTGTTTGTGACGTTCATGGTGAGGCCCCACCCCGAGTTCGCTCCGTAGAATCCGACCTCGTTGTCGTCGGCCATCCCGACGAACGCACGCAGATTCGCTGTCGGCATGGGGCCCTGGGCGAACCAGATCCCGGCGGAATCGTCGTTGCCCTGGCACACCCGCATCCGGCGTGGCACGTCCAGCGCGTAGCCCTGGGCACTCGTCGGGCTGGCGGTGAGCATGTCTCCGCCGGACCACAGCCGTGCCTGCCCGCCGCTCGCGTACCACACCCAGCGTTCGCCCGCGCCCGGATTGTCGGTGAATCCGGTGGCCTCCCGGTTGGCGAAGGAGAAGCCCCCGCCGGCTCCACCGCTGTGGACCTCAGATCCTTCGACGTGCAGGATCCGCTGTGCCGCGCTGGTGCCGATTCCGATGCCGATGTTCCCCGCCTGGTCGACAACCAGGCGATCCTGTACGGCGGTCTGGTCGGTGAAGTGCCAACTGCCGTCGGATCCGGAGTAGGTTCCGTAGGTCCGTGCACCGGTTGCGGTGTTCGCGAGTTGCAGTCCAGAACCCCAGCTGGCCCCGGACGACACCAGGCGCAGTGACAGGTGGTCGGTTGCTCCGCTGTCGATCTCCAGAGCCGCGGAGGGACTGGTCGTCCCGATGCCCACGCTGCCGTGGAACTCGCCGGCGACCGCAGACCCCGAAGCGACGATGCCGCGAGTGCCGCCTTTCGCCACCACTCCGGTGCCGTGCTCGCTGAGTCCCTCGATTCCCGCACCTGTGGCGTGGTCGGCCTGGCCCAGCACTCCCACGCCCTCGAAGCTGTCGTTCAGGCCGAGCACACCCGCACCGCCGTGACCATCGCCTGAGGTGCTCGCTCCGCCGGCCAGGCTGCTGGTGCCGACGACACCTTCGCCGACGGCGCTGTCACCCCATACACCGAACTCGATCGGCGGGGTTTGCTGTGCGGGGTCGAAGCCGCTGGGAACGTTCTTCGCTTGAAGGGGTCCCGTTGGTTGCGACATGGTCGGCTCCCTTCGTGAGTTCCTGGGCGAATGGGCTACTGGTAGGTGATCTGGATGCAGAACAGCTGAATCATGTCCGCGCCCGTCGCGCCGGTGAGATCTGCTGTGACGAAGTAGCGGTGCGTCCCGTTGTTGACAACCGCAAGCCCGGGTTGAGGCGGCGGCGAAGGCGGCTGGGACGCCTGATTGAGTTTCGCGGCATCGATGATCGGCTCGGAGCCCTGGGCATTGTTGATGTCACGGCGGCGCAGGATGACGTGAACGGTGCCGCTCGGCTGGTTTCCGGTGACAAGCATGGACTGGATCGTGGCCCCGTCGGGGAGCGAGACGTTCATGAGGCCGTGTGCCTCCTGCGATTGACCGTCGCTCGGTTTTCGTGCGCCGTCGGGCCCTTGCAGCCAGGGCGGCTGCGTGTCGCCGCTCTGTGTCACCAACGGCGTCAGGATCGGTGCCAGCGTGAGGTTGGCCTGCGGCCTGCTGAGCGCGTCGACGAGCGGGTTGATGTGATCCTGGGCCAGGGTGGCGAATTCTGCCGCCACGTTGTGGAAGCGGGCGTTGAACCCGTTGTCCCCGCCGGCCTGGACCCGGTCTACGTTGTCGATCCAATCGGTGTGCGCGAACTTGGGGATGTAGTGCGGAATTTGAAGATCTGTCATGGTCCATCCGTCTTTCCGGGCCGGAGGAACGGGGAGGGGTACGGGCCCGACATGTGGTAGGTCGGGAAGGTGTAGCTGGGCAGCAGGTCGGCATCGTCGGCGCGCAGTGCGGCGACATGGGCACGGAGCCGTTCTGTTCTGACCTCGACTCCGAGCGGGTGGAACCAGTTGAGGATGTTGAGTACCAGGTCGTACTGGTCCTTGCTGATCACCGCGTCGGACCGGTCCTCCAGCGCCGGTCTGAGCCGTACTTCGCACTGGTACGGCAACAGGCGGTCGCCCTGGACATAGGCGGCCTGGACGAGTACGGGCCCGGGTGCCAAAGCCGTGATCCTGTCGGACGGGCGGATCAGCGAGGCCAGTTGAACGCTGCCGCGGCCGAACGGCGCCGTCGACCACGCCGGTTCCTCTCCGGCACCGGTGCCCAGATGCACATAGGCGGTGAGCCGGGGCGGACGCGGTGGTGTGTCGGCCAGCGGTGCGGGGTCGGCGAGGCTGAGCGTCGCCGCCGTGGCGGAGGCGGCCAGCAGGCACGGCTGGTACGCCGCGGTCGCGGGGCTGGCGGCCAGTGCCGTGCAGGTGCCGCCCGGGTTGAACGGCCGGGGAAGCAGGGTGTCGGTGCTCGGTGCGATGACGTGCACGTGACCGGGCCCCGCGGCGGAGCCGGAGGTGGCCGCATACACACATGCCTGGTCGGCGCTGATGCTCAGCAGCAAGGGTGGGGAGTGGGCCGGGAAGTCATCGATGACCGCGCTCTGTTGGTTGTCCGCGGTCCGATACACCCGCACCGTTCCGGTGTCACGCTCCGGGTCGTCACCGGCGCAGGCGATGTAGAGCTTTCCGCCGTCCGGGGTCAGGGCGGCGCTCGCCGCACCGACTCCGGTGGCGACGGTCGTGCCGATGACTTCCAAGGAGACCCGGTCGACCTGGCAGAACTCGTCCTGGCCGAGCAGGACGTAGAGCGAGGGGTTCCGCGCTGTCACCGCGATGGACACCGGCACGTTCGGGAGATTGAGGCCGCCGGTCTGCGCATGACTGTGCACGTCGTACGCCCGCAGCGTCGAGTCGCCCGCGCAGCCGACGAAGAGCCGGTCGCCGTCGGTGGCCAGTGTGATCGGGCGTGGCCCGGTGGTGATCAAGGCCGTGGTCGCCAGGGTGACGGGGTCCAGGACCGATACGACGGGGGATTGATCATGGACCACGAACAGCTGGCCGGCGGCGAACACCAGCACCCGGGGGAACGCCGCCACGGCGGCGGAGCCGTCCGGGGCGAGGCGGGGAACGGCGTTCGTAGCCGCGGCGGAGACGGTGAAGGAAGCCACCCGATGCGTTCCGGAGTCCGCGATGTAGGCACGTCCGCCGTCGTCGGACAGGCATACGGCGACCGGATCGGTCCGCGGCTCGATGGCGACGTCGGCCGATTCCCCGACCCGCAGTTCGCCGGGTCCGGTCACGCTGATCGTTTCCCCCGCCGCCACCGCCACATGAATGCCCGGTGCCGTGCCCGCATCCGCTGAGTCCTCGCACGCCACGTAGGCGAACCCCGCCGCGAACGCGCGGGCGGCCAGCGCTGCTGCGGGCAGTGTGGTGTGGCGCAACAGCAGTGCGCGTCCCTGCTGGTGCAGTCCGGGGTCCGCGGGATCATAGGACTTGGCCACGACGAGATTGCCGGGGACGGTGGCGAGGAGGGCGAGCAGCCGGTCCAGGGCCTGCTCCGTGGCCGGCTGCATCCGGCGATCGGCCAGATCGGGTCCGTAGTCGACGCCGGTGTGTCCTGTCTGGTCATCGGTGCGCAGCCGCAGATACCGCTCGCTGAAGTCCTCGTCGAGGCCGCCGGCCGCCGCTGTCTCCGTCACCCCACGACGGCCCCCACCATCGATCGACTGCCCGGCGCCAAGGCCGTCCTGCGCGAGGCCGATACGGACGGCCCGCGTGCCACCACGGGTGTATCCGCTGCGGGTGACCTCGACGTGGACCGACACATCCCCGGCGGCGAGCGCCCGCAACGTGGCCGTGCCGCCCTGCGACTGAAGTGTGGCGGCACCGGCGCCGGGGCGGGTGAGGGACCAGCGCACCTGGGTGTCGGCAAAGCGTGACGGGTCGGGATCGACACCGAGCACCAGGTCATGGCCTTCGTCGACATCGGGCGGCTGCGGGGCGCCCGCGTCGGCGAGCGGGGTGATACGGAAGACATCCGCCCGTGGCTGCGCGACCTCGACCTCGTCGGCGCCGGTACGGCACACCCAGCCGAATCCGGCGGCGTGCGCCTGTACGGCGACCTCTCCCACGTCCACGGTGTTGTGCCGAAGGAGCAGCGCCCGGCCGACCCGGTGCAGGTCGGGGGCGTCCGGAACGTAGGCCTTGACCACGCTCAGCACTCCGCCGGGCGCCGTGCCGAGGCGCCTCAGCAACTCGTCCAGGGCCTGCCGGACACTCTGCTGCATCATGCGGCGGTCTTCGTCGGTGCCGAAGTCGAGCGCCGACGAGCCCGTGTGGCGGCACAGCCAGGCGGGGTCGAAGTCGGTCTCGTCCGCCACGGTGCCGACCGCTTGTGCCGCGGTGCCGCGCTGGTCGCCGTCGGCCGCGACGGACTCGCCCACCGCAGGCGGCTGGGGCAGGACCCGGATCTGGTGGGTTCCGGTCACCGGGTGCTGAGCGGCCTCGTCGACGACGAAGGGGGCGTCGTCACCGGCGACGTCCACCGCCGCCTTGTTGAGTGCGTCCTGGAGGGCGTCGGGTGTGGGCAGCAGCCACCGCTGGAAGATCCGCAGGCGCGCGCGGTACTGGTCGTCGCCCTCGCCGGTCACCGGGTGGAAGGTGCGGCGGGGCGCCTTCGACAGACGTACCTCCTCCACCAGCCCGACGTACTGGGCCTGCGTCAGCCCGCTTTCCGTGGCCTCCTGCCCGAGTCCGATCACGATCGGCTGGGAGGCGGTCAGCGCGCCCAGGTGGTCGGGCGTCAGGCGGGCGACCGCCACACCGTCGACATAGAGCAGCACGACGGTGTGCGGCGGTGGTCCGGGCCGGTTGTCCACGACCCCGGCGACGTGGTGGAACGTGCCGTCGGCCAGGTCGCGGTCGGCGAAGAGGTCGACTTCCTGGGTGCCGTCGGAGAGCGAGAAGCGCAGGTTGTGGTCGAACCCCTGGAAGGTACCGAGGGTCAGGGCCCACCCCGTGCCCGCCGTCGTATTGAGGGGCGAGCGCTTGGCGATCACGACTCCGGGCCCGGTGGAGGCCGGGTCGGGCTTGACGAGTGCCTCGACGGTGAAGGAACTGCCGGAGGCGAGGGCGAACTCCGGGCGGTCCGCGATGGTGATGCTCGATGCCGGCTCGGTGAATTCGACGGCGCGGGAGAAGCGGCCGGTACGACCGCTGACGCCGCCCTGGGTGACCGCGGGATGTCCCGCGGCGTCGCGGACCGTGGCCGTCTGCCCGTCCGGTGCAGCGGGCTCGTCCAGGTGGTACAGGGCCAGGGTGTCGGCGTCCCAGGTGTAGGGCCTGGGCGGGAAGCGAGGTGCTCCGAGGTCCAGGCCCAGCAGGTCCAGGCTGGCTCCGTGGGCGGCGTCCACGTTGCGCTGGGCGGCCACATCGGTGCCGTGGCAAGCCAGGTCCTCGAATTCCCGGCCGGCGGCCCACAGGAGTTTGGCGAGGTTCCCGAGCAGGGCGGTGAGTTCCCAGTCCTGGTCGGTCTGGTCGGCCGGCGGCTGGGGTTGGAGGCGTGTGATCCTCAACCGGTCGGTGATCTCGGCTGCCCGGCCGGGGATGGGGATGGCGACGCCCCCTCCCGCCGGCCATGCCGCGGGGATCCAGACGTCGACGTGCTCCTCTGCCGACGCGTCGCTCCGGGTGAACCATATCCGTACGGTCAGGGGTTCGAGGGCGGTTCCTCCGGGTGCCAGCAGGTATCTCGGGGAGTCGGGCGGCACGCCGTAGCACCGTTCGTAGGCGTCGAAGTCGTAGTGCGTGACCGGGATCGTGCCGTCAGGGCCGCGCGGTCCCAGGGCGAGCGTGAGCCGCTCCATGCCCCGGGTGTAGGGCGAGGTGAGGGCGGTTTGCATGATCTCCAGGAAGCGGGTGCTCATCGTTCGGTCACCACCTGGATGTCGATCAGCGGGGAGTCGATGGTGAACTGGGCGATCTCGGTCGGCGCCATGACCAGGTTCTCCCCGACCTCCAGCTCCTCGGAGCGGCCGAAGACACCGCCCGAGAAGTTGATGTCGTCGAAGGCCGGCGGGTAGCGGCGCAGGTGCAGGTTCTGCACGTCCACCACCCCGGTCGTGGTCCGGGCGATCAGCATGATGTCCGAGTAGCGGACGCCGCTGCCCAGCCGGAGGTTGTTGACGCTCGCGTGCACGGCGGCGAGGATCTCGCCCTGGATCGCGTCCGTGTCGTGGCCCGGTTCGACGACGAAGGTGGCGCGGATGGCGACGTCGACCTGGTTGGCCTGCACCACGTTGGCGAAGACGGAGACGGGCCGCCACTGCCGCACGATGTCGATCACGGCGTCCTGGGCCCCTTGGACGGTCCCGCCGCCGGTGGTCCAGGGCCAGCCCGGCTCGGTCGCCACCACGACGTCGAAGTAGTAGGGCGAACCGATCCGGCGCTGCGCGGAGAACGCGCGCTGGCCGAACAGGAACGTGTTGAAGTACCGCTGGGAGGCGTCGACCCCGCCGAGCGGGTCGAAGACGGCGGCGTCCCGCACACCTGTGACGTCGAGGATACGGTCGAGCACGGATTCCTTGGTCCACAGGGTACGGGGAACGCCCAACAGCCGTGCGCGGTAGTCGGCGTCCGACTCCAGCAGGGAATGGCCGTGGAACTCGGCCGCGGCCGCGGGCTTCACGGTCGCCGTGCCGAGGCTGAGGTGGAGGCCGGCCCAGTCGGGATCCAGCCGGAGTTGCTCCCCCGCTTGGATCTGCCCCGCCCATTCGGGATCGACCGCCTGGACGCCGACCACGGCCGACGGGGTGACTGCGCTCAGGGAGACCGTCTCGGTGGTCCGGAGGCTGACAGGCTGCTGGGTGAGGCTCTCGACGAGGGTGCCCTCGGGGAGTACATAACGGCGCCCCGGCGCCGCGTCGGAGAGGGTGAGCGCCACCCGGCCCCCTGCCGGGAGCCAACGCCGTCCTATCCCCAGGTCGGTGCCGAGCAGGTCCAGGCTGGGTCCCTGCGCCGTGGTGACGAAGTTCGCGTAGTACTGCGCCTCCAGGCCGCGCCACAACTCATGGGCGTGGACGGCGACGGCGTCCAGGACCTTGCGCAGGGCGCTCCCGGAGGTCAGGTCGACGTCGTCACCGAACATGTCCCTCGCCCGGGCCTGCTGGTCGGCGATGATGCGGTCGAGGCCCTTGAGGACGAAGCCGTCCGGGCCCACGCCGAAAGTGTCGAAATCAGTCAAGATTGCTTCCCACCTGCAACGTCAGTGTGTCCTGGGCGATGGTGTCCACGACCACGTAAGCCGTGTGGCTGCGGTCGGCGTGCTGCGCGGCGACCACCCGGCTGCGGGCCGCCGGGTCGATGTCGGGGTGCAGCTCGAAGAAGCGCGGTTCGTCGTCGAAGAAGATCTCGCGGACGTCGGCGACCCGGGGGTCGCTGCTGATGCAGCGGACCAACTGCATCTTCAGGTACTCCTTGCGGCTGTGCAGGCCTTCCGCGTACGTGCCAAGCGCCAGCAGGTCGAAGCCGAACCGCGTGTTGACGCGGTCGCTGCCGAGCTGCGTCTCGATGCTCAACGTCAGGGCCTGGGCGAGCGCCTGCCGGCCCTCCACCAGAGCCAGGTCACCGGTGTCCGGGTCGAAGACCAGGTCACCGGCGTCCGTGCGCAGGCTGCAGCCGAGGCCGGGGGCGCTGTCGGAGGCTGCCATCAGGTGGCCTCCAGAATGCTCTGCCCGGGATCCACCACACTCCAGGTACCCGGCCCGGCGCCGCTTGCGGTGAATCCGTGCGCCGAATCCAGCAGCACCGGCAGCCCGTCCACGGCCAGCTTGAGCGTACTGCCGCCGGGGAGCGCGGGTTGGGTGACACAGGGGTTGGGAGGGGACGGGGGCGGTATGGTGCACGGGGTGACCATGCCCGGCACCGGAGTGGTCGGGGAGCCGAAGGTGAGTCCGGCCTCCGCACCGGCGGTGAGCACCCCGTGATCCTGGACGGTCATGTGCCCGTTCCCCGCGGTGATTCTCAGCTGCCCGCCGTGGGGACACATGATGATCGCTCCTTCGACCAGGACGGTACCCATCACGTGATCGCCACCTTCCCCTTGTCCATCGTCAACGTGACCCCGCCGGCCGAGAGGACCAGGGGGTGTGCGCCACTGTCGATCGCGACGTTGCCGTCGGAGCCGATCCGGATCGTCGTCCCCGACGCATGGGTGATCAGGAAGACGTCCGCGGCGCCTTCGCCGGGCCGCTTGCCGACCGGGGAGCAGGCTCCCCGGCCCACCGCGATCCGCAGTCCGACCGTCTCCAACACCCGGCGGCCGTCCGCACCGGTGAGGTCATTGGCACCCTTGCCGGTGGGTCTCGGGGAGGAGCCGGTCGTCAACTCGGTGGGCAGACAGAGCCACCAGTCGCCCTTCCTGGCCTCGGGCCGCTCCATCTTCGGGTCGTTGGCCCACACGAACCCGGTCACCACCGCGTCGTCGTGGGAGTCACGGACCTGATTCACCAGCGCCCGCATGCCCTCGTAAACCGGCACCGACAGGCCGACGTTGTGCCAGGCGAACGCGGCCGCGAGCGGTTTGTCGGGCAGAGGCGGCTCGGATCCGGAGATGTCCACGTCCACGCTGGGCGATACGACCGCGTCGGCCCTCTCCTGGCCGCGCTCCAGGCTGGCCACCCGATCGCCCGGTTTGACGGACCGGATCCGGCCCACATCGACCGAGGGGGAGATGGCCATACTGTCCTGGATCTTGGCCGTGATGCGGTCGGCTATCGCCAGCGGACTGCCCTGGCGCGCCAGTTCGCTGTGACCGCGGTTGCCGCTGTCGCGCACGGCGACGGCCCGGCCGCCGCAGGTGTATCCGGACCTGGGCGAGAAGGAGTGGGTGAGCTGGAGAATGCGGAATCCCTCGAAGGGGTTCTGGTATCCGTCCACACCGGCCGCCACCATCTGGCCGGCGCGCAGGCCGGGCATGCCGAGCACGGTGAAGTCGAAGGCCGAGACGTCGGTCTGCTGCGGCAGGTCCCTGGTGATGCGCTGCTTGGCGACCGGACCGATGCGGACCGGGCGGAACTCGGCCAGCCGAGCGCTGGACATGCTCGCCAGGTCGATCAGGCAATCCTCCCTGCCGATCAGAGAGGTGAGCGAAGACGGGCTCGAGGACAACGAGGGTCCGTTCCCCGGTGGGTACTGCACCTTGGTGCCGAACTGCGCCTGGCCTTCCTGCACCAGCACCTCGGCTCCGTAGCGGTGGGCGAGCCGCAGCAGCAGGCCGAACGCGTTCTGGGCGGTTGCGGTGATGCTGGACCCCTCGACCGAGTCCGGCGTCATCTCGCCGGCCGGGGCGACCTCGGCACTCTTGATGACGTACCGGGCCGCCGCGGCGGGCGAGACGTCGCACAGTGAGATGGCGGCCAGCGCGGGAGGCGGCTTCTCGCCGTTGACGGCCACCGTCGTGAGGAGCCTGAAGGAGGCCTCCTCGTAGCCGGTGAGCAGCATGCCCAGTGGCGGGAAGCGGGTCGAGGACTGGATGGAGCCGACCCGGCCGGCCAGCACGGCCGTCTTGTGTCCGGCGGGTTCTTCGAGGTAGCCGAGGCGGATCACGACGGGGACTCCGACATGACCGGTGCCGGACGAGGTGTCCAGGGCGTCGGTCAGCGTCCGGTGGACCGCCAGCGGCAGGTCCGCGAAGTGGATCTGGAAGCTTCCCGGCTCGCCGATCGCGTAGCTGACGCTGATCTCGGCGTCGACCAGGCAGGATCCGCTGTGGGGGTCGCTGGACAGCTTCAGCTGCTGGTCGGTGAACTCGACCTGGTACCAGAGGATCACACCCATCGTTGCGCCACCCCGATCTCGATCCGCGTGCCGTAGTGCCCGGGGCCGTTGAGGTTGCCGCGGGCCACCCGGGCTTCGGCCAGCGTGACCGCCAACTCACCTGCGTAGTGCACCAGTTCAGGCTCCACGACCAGCTTGCGCAGCAGCAGGACCTGAGGTCCGGCCGGGCCCTGGCGGACCACGCGGAGCACCAGATATCCCAGTGGCACCTTCGGTTGCCCGTCGGGCGCACCCAGCTCGTACACGGTCTCCACCGGGTCCGCGTCGCCGACGTCGACGCTGGCGTAGAGGCCGAAGTCGTAGCTGGTACCGCCGATGACGCAACTGAACGCCTGCGGCAGACCCTGGTCGGGTTCCACCGGGAGGCGCCGGAAGTCGTACGGGCTCACAGCGGGCCTCCCAACTGCCGCTGGACCGGGGTAATTCCACTGACGCTCGGGATGGCCGCGGCACCTGCCGCAAGGGCCGTGTCGAGCGCTTCGCCGACGATCGCGGACAGGCTGGAGCGCGGCACCTGTTCCAGGGTGATGCTGACGTCGATCGCCTCACGCTTCTGGTTCGACTGGGTGAAGCGCAGGCTGCTGATCTGCATGTCGAGGCTGATGGTCATGCCGCACACCACCGGCAGCCCGGCCACGTTCATCGTCGGCGCGGTGGCGGCCGCCAGGGAGCGGGATGTGAGGGCCATGGCCTCCAGGCGCTTCTTGACGATCAGCCGGGTCGAGCCGACCAGTACGGCTTCGACCGCGATCGTCCGAGTGGTCGGGGAGACCAGCTGCGCCAGCCGACTGCCCGCGATCCGCGCCACCTGGTAACCCTCGGACAGGGTCAGGCTGGTGACCGTGAACAGCGGCACGGCACCGATCAGGACCGGAACGTTCACACCGGCGGGCACGTCACCTCCTCCTTTCCGCCTCCTCGGCTTCGGCTCGGGCGTGGGCTCGGCTGACTCCTCAAGTGCTCCGGCACCCTCCTCCAGGGCCCGTGCGGCCCGATCCTCATCTGCGGCGACGCGAAGGCGCACTGCCGGGGGCAGGGGCGACGCGGTACTTGACGGAGGGGGCGCCGGGCGCCGAAACCGGCTTCCTGCCCGGGGCCACGGCTTCGAGGACCTCCTCGAGTTCCTCCGCGGTCATCCACTCGAAGTCGGTCTCGTGCGCGAGCAGCGACTCGGCGAAGTCATGCCCTCGCGTGGAGAACTTCACCTGAGGATGGGTGAAGCTCTCCCAGAGATCGCGCTTGAGCAGCGCAAGTTCCTCGGCAACCTGTCCGTTGCGCTTGCCCTTGATCATTCGGAGGGTCACCTCCCGGTAGTAGAAGTCCGTGTGCAACGTCGGGTGGCGTGTCCCGGCCGCCGGGATCGTTCGCGCCTCCATCGAGGTGCGCGGCAGATGGATGCCGTTCAGAGGGGAGTTGCGCGGGTTGATCCCAGCGTCCTCGAGGATCTTGCGGGCGATCGCGGCGCGGGAGTCCTTGTAGGCGACGATGTGGTGCGTGTCGTGGCCGGGAGGACGCGGGTCGCCGGCGGCGGCCATGTTGGCCTCCAGCTCCGCCGAGGCGCGCCTGATCTCCCTGATCTCCTGATGCCGCTTCTCGGTGACGGTGAGCGCTTCGGCCGGCTCCTCGCCGGGTTCGTAGTGCAGGGCTTTCTCGTCGTGGGTCGCCTGACGGGCCGCGTCGTCGAACTCCGCGGCGATGTCCCACTTGCCGCCGGTGGTGCCCGTGCGGTCCGGCCGGTGTTCCTCGAACCACGCGATCACCCTCGTCGCCCGCTCCGGGTCCTCGCGGGCCATACGCCGCAGGCTTCGCAGCCGCTTGTCCAACTCGGCGGGGTGCGTGGCCAGTTCCCCGTACCGGCGCTCGATCTCGTCGATCAGCTTGAGTACGGCCGCCTGGTCGGCCTGTCGCTTCCTGGCCATGATGCCCGGCAGCCGACTCCAGGCCTCCGGGTCCCCGCGCTCCAGTCCGTCCAGGAGGCGGCGGAAAGCGACGGGACCTTCCTTCTTGAGGTACTGGACCTGCACGCGTCGCAGCTCCTCGAGCGTGGTGTCGAACGCCTTGGCCTGCCCGCCGGACCGCTCCAGGAGCCCGGCGACGACTCCGTAGCCGAAGTCCCCGACCGCGTTCATGCGTTGCGTGTCGCCGGCGAGCAATGTCAGCACATCCGCCCCGACCTCCGCCTGCGGCCCGATGCGCTCCAGCCCGATGCGCTCCAGAACAGCCACGAAACGCCTCCCTTCGCCTGCGGGGAGCGCGTCGGCGATTCGCCTCAACTCCGCCATCTCGAAGCCGTCCCGGCCGGCGAGGTGACGGAAGGCCGTGCCCAGCCGCTCGGTGAGACCGCCGGCCTTGGCAGCCAGCGTCTGCAGCACCTCGATCTTGCGCAGCGACTCGTGGGCCAGCGACCCCAGCTCGGTGTGGGCGGTGGCCAGGGTGCTCAGGGTGGCTCCCTCGGCGACCTCGACCTGTCGCAGGAGGTCACCGAGCCGGACTTGGTCCTCCTTCGGCAGGTGGTTCAGCAGCTCGATCACTTCCCCCTCGCCCTCAAGCTCCTTCAGGACCGTGCTGCCCTCCCGCAACGCCTGGGCGAGCCGAGCCAGCCGAACGGCGATCACCTCGGCCTCAGGCGTCTTCGCCACCGCGCCGAGAACACTCAGGAACCGCAGTACGGCCGCCAGCTTCTCGCCCAGGCCGACACCCTCTACCGCCGCCTTGACCTCCCCGACGCCGATGAACCAACTGGCGACCTCCACCACGACAGCCCACTTGATCCGGGTGACCACCCTGTCGCCGACGTGCAGCACCGCCATTCCCTTGAACCCCTCGGCGAGCGCTGTACCCAGGTGGCTCAGCAGAGCCGCGCACTCGGCACGCGCGGGCGGATAGCCGAAGCGGGCGAGTGCGACGGTGATGACCAGGCGGGTGAGCTGGGCCAGGCCTTCCACGATTTTCACGGGCTGGGTCACCAACAGCTTGAGGGAATCCAGCATGCCGCCCAGCAGCCCCAGTACGGCCCGCACCGCTTCGGTGACCTCGGCCAGCTCCCTCCAGGCAAGGTGTTCCGGGTCGCCCTCTTCGACCGCGCGCTGGACGGCCTCCTGGAAGGTGCGGGGCAGGCGGAACGCCTCCTCGACCAGGGTGACGAAGCTGCCGAAGGTGATGGGTGCGGGGTCGCCGAACTTGCGGCCGACCGTGATCAGCAGGTTCCACAACTCTTCGGTCAGGTCGTCGAAGAGTTCGGCATAGAGCCCGCTCGGCGTCAGCATCGCCTGAACGGCCAGCAACTCCGAAGTGCTGTCCAGCGACCGCATGATCTCCACGATGGCCCGGTCGTGCTCCCTGAGCCGGTGGGCTTCGACGAGGACCGTCAGGTATCCGGCCTTTCCGGACCAGTCGACGAGCGAGAAGGCTTCCAAGCCGAGCTGGGCAAGCCGGTCGGCAGCCTCCTGGAGCCGACGCTTGTCACCG
Organism: Streptomyces sp. FXJ1.172; assembly: GCF_001636945.3. Taxonomy (NCBI): domain Bacteria; kingdom Bacillati; phylum Actinomycetota; class Actinomycetes; order Kitasatosporales; family Streptomycetaceae; genus Streptomyces; species Streptomyces sp. FXJ1.172. Next base: position 8,947,278 of record NZ_CP119133.2, read on the forward strand.
GCGAGGACCTCGGCGACCAACAGGTCGAGTTCCCCGAAGACGAAACGGTGGACCTCCTCCTTCGCCAATTCGGGCCCGGGGCGATTGATGAGCCGTATCAGCCGGGTGGCCGCCGCCCTGTTGCGGGTCAGCGGATGCCGTTCTTGCGTCACCACCGTGTGAACGGTGTAGCGGAGACCGGCGTCGTCGGACACGGTCGGCAGGATTTCGCCGACGGGTACGGACGTCACGGTCATGCCTTCGAACTCCCAGGGGGAACCACCGCGGTTCATCGTCTCCTCGGTGACGCTCGGCGTGGTCCCCACCACCCAGAAGCCGCTCGCCTCGGTTCCGGCAGGCCCTTCCAGGATCGCGAAGGACGTGGCGCCGAAGACCGCAAGGCCGAGCTGCCTCGCGCGGGCGAAGTTGCTCGCGCGGACGTACCGTCCGGCGCCGCCCAGCGTCACTCCGCGGAAGGCGTCGAGCATCATCACCAGACGCCCTTCGAACGCGCTCGGACCGGTGACGACCCGGTCCCCGGCGAGGTGTTCCGGGGCGGCGGCCGGGGTCATGGCCGCTGGGGGTGCGGCGACGACGAGGACGGGGCCTTCTGGAGCCTGTCCCGCTCCTGGCGCGGTCGCCTCCGCGCGGGGTCGCCTCGGCGGCGTCGTCCGCCGGGGACCGTCGGGAAGAACGCGCGGGACGTCCGCGGGAGGCTCCGTCTCGCCGCCCACTGCCGCGACGGATACGGGTGCCGGCTGCGTCAGCGCCTGCACCGTACCTTCCGTCTGCGTCTGCGTCTGCGTCTGCGTCTGCGCCGTGACGGGTCCTCCGGTGCCGGGCCGGGTACGGGCGACCGCGCGGCCGACAGCGGCGATCAGTACCTGCTCCAGCGCATGCCGCTGCGCCTCGTCCGGTTCGCCGGTGACGACGGCCGACTCCGGCAGATGGATCCGGATGCTCGTCGTGGACGCGCTCGTCATCGCGATTCCAACAGGCTTAGCTGGTCCATGAGTTCGTCGCGGCGCCGTTGCGAGGCGCGCAGTTGCTCCGGTGTCGCAGAGCTTTCCTGAACGGTGGCTTCCTCGGTGGCGATGTCCTCCAGGAGAACCGCGCGGAGTTCGTGGTCGCCGAGCGGCATCAGCTCGATCGAGAGGGTGGAGCGGATCAGGTCGAGCGGCGCTCGCGCGGTGAGGTAACTGCCGACCCAGATACGTGATTGCTCGCTGTGTTGGACGCGTGTCGTGCTGATCGCGACGGAGGTGAGTTCGATGTCGCAGCCTATGAGTTCCTGGTCTTCGCCGGGGGCCCGGTAGACCGTGGTGAGGATGCCGATGTTGCCGAAGAGCGGTGCACCGGGCTGCCGCAGCTGGAGTTCGGCCATCGTGCGGAACTGCTCGTCGAGGCGCGCGAAGACGGCCGGTTCGAGAGCTTTGAGTTTCTCGGCGGTCAGATGCTCCAGAACCTTGTTCTCGATGGCCCCTTCCACCAAAGTCATGATGGCGTTCCACAGCACCACGGCGGCCAATGCCAGGAGGCGGCTCCCCGCGCCCCTGACTCTTCGGGTGACGCTCGTGCGGCCCGGTGCCGGTATGGGCTCGCGAGACTGCGCGCCACGCACACGCCGGCGCGTTTCCCCGGTCGTCGCATGTTCACGCGGGCGTCCGGGCTTCAGTTTCGCCTTCTTGGCCGCGGTAACCTGCGCCCGGCGCGCGGATATGATCCCCGGGCCGACGATGTCCTCGAATTCCACGCCCTTCGGCAGGTTTCTGCCGCGTGGGGCATATCCGCCGGCGTTGAGCACCTTCAGCTTGATGTCGAGGGCCCCGAGGGTCTCGGGAATCGGACGGCCGCCGCGCACGGCCCCGAGTGCTTCTCGTAGTCTGGCGAGAATACCGGCCCTGTCGGGGAAGTCCGGCATGTCGCGTACGAGGGTGATCGCTTTGTCCAGGCTCGCGGTGAGGTTCACGCCGAGCGAGGTCACCTCTTCGCCCCTGATGGCCTCCGCGGTCCCGCGGGCCTTGTTGTCGATCAGCCAGAGTTCGCCCGTTCGCGGGTGGTACGCGATGGCGTCGAAGCCGGAGGCGGTGAACCCGTGGGCACCGGGACCCGTCGATGCCACGAGCAGGACATAGCCGCGTTGCCCCAGGATGAATCCCAGATCGTTCTCACCGTACATGCCGCCCGCGTGGGAGGCGGTGACGGCCAACGGCTGGTCTGTTGCCGGTGTCCCGCCGCCGGCGGAGGCCAGCCGACTGTCGGCCAGGCGCAACCGCTCCTCGACAGCTCCCTCGACGGCCTTGCCGAGTTCTTCCAGTGCGGGGGGCGAGAGGTTGCCCCTCACCACCACGGTGATCGGAAAGTGACATGTCGCCGGCATCGGAGTCTCCGCGTCAACCCATGGCGTCGTAGAGGGCGTTCCAGATCCGGGCCTCGATCTCGCTCTTGGTCTCCTCCTCGACGTCCCCGACCATCACTACGTGGATCGGGAAGTGGTAGTGCACCTCGTCGCCGGAGCGGGAGACCGTCACCGGTTCCACCCGGTGCGCCGCGCCTTCCTCGTCGCCCGGCATGCTGTTGTCCGGCATGGCGTTGTGCGACATGGTGTTGTCCGACATGGTGTTCTCCGGAATCCTGCTACGCGCTGGTCGCGATGACTTCCAGGCAGATGCAGTTGAAGGTCGTGGTGGGTACCCCGTCGATGACGATGGTGTTGGCGACCGACGTGATGTAACAGTCGTTGAAGGCGATCTGCCGGAAGGTCCAGTCGTTCCCCCTGGCCTCCTGGATCCCGACGCTGAACTTGGTGTGGCTCAATGCCATGGTGGTGAGCTGCGCCACCACGGGGCCTATGGCCTTGACGGCCATGGTGAAGGTGAAGGCCTGCGGCTGGGCCACGTGCGCGACGTTGTCGGCCTCCAGGGAGTGCAGTGGTTGCACCGGCACGTTGAACGTGGGGTTGAACGAGTCGATGGGGGTGACGGGGGTCGTGCCGACCATCACCGTCAACCGGGTATCCCATTTGAGAGCATCGGGCATCGTTTCGCTCCGCTTACGTGAGGGTCAGGTCGATGTGGAGCCGGTGGATGGCGCCCGCATAGACGACGCTCACCTCCATGTCGACCGTGCGGTTGGACTGTGCCTGGCGGATCTCCTGCTGTTCCGCCGCCGACAGCGTCTGCGGGTCCTTTTCCAGCAGTGTCAGCAGCGGGATGTGTATCGCGTAGTCCTCGATGACCGCTCGCCCCACCAGCGGCCCGAGTACGCTCTGGACGAGCGTCACCGCGGAGCGCAGCCCGGAGCGGCTGGTACGGAGGTTTCCGATGGCCTGAATCAGCACCGCCTTGATCCGGAAGGTGACGTCGTCGATCGTCCGGACGATGTCGATGTACGCCTTGTTCCTGCTGGGGTCAGCCGTGTAGCCCTCGCCCAGGAAGAGCGAGTGTCCGGGAATCAGCGACGGACTGGTGATCCAGTTGACGTGGTTCTCGACGAACACATCGATCTCGCTGTCCGAGAACACCCCGGGCATCGAGATGCTGATCGGCTTGAGCAGCATGGAGATGTGCGGCTCGTAACCGGCGATCACCCCGGCGGTCGCCGCCGCCACATCGTCGGCGGACTTGTGGGCGACCAGGAACATCCGCTCGTTGTGCACATCGCCGGCGTTGAGGCCGGCGACATCCTTGGCCGCGAGGGTGCCGTCGAGCAAGTTGATCATGGCCACGCCGATGCGCTCCTTGCCGTCCCCGCCCTCTTCGGAGACCTGCACCACATGTTTGGCCAGCTCACCCACCACCCCTGCGTTGTCCTTGTTGAGCGGGGTGTTGGCGAGCAGCACGATCTGGACGTCGAGGTTCTGCACTTTGTCGAGTGCCGACTTCCAGTCCGGGTTCGTCGCGTCGACAGGGACGCCCCAGATCCTGGTCGGGGGTGGTGACTGCGAGAACGCGGTGGCGATGGCTGCCGCCAGGGGTGGCCTGTTGCCCTGCACCGGGGTGTTGGCCGCATGGTCCTTCGCCAGGGCCTGGGCGAGTGTCAACGTGAACGGACCGGTCCCGTCCACCTTCGCCACGGTGGCGGATTCCGACGTCGTGCCTGTGCCGATCGTCACGGTGGTGGACACGGCCACACTGTCCTGGGTGGTGATGGTGGTGGCGCCGGCGGCTGCGTCCGCGGTGAGTTCTGTCCTGACGCTGGGATAGGCCGCGTCCGACTGCGACGGGCTGGTGAAGTCCTGCGGCTCGGCGTCGGGCGATCGTGCTGTGACGCCGGCTTGGCCGACGATGGCGATGTCACCGAAAGCCCGGGTAGCGGGTACGAAGAGTTCGCTCTTCGCGTCGACTTCGATGTACTTGACCGGCATCAACTGCCTCCTGAATTTTCAAACGCGGCCACGAAGCCCTCCTCCGCGAGAACATCGGCCACCTGCTGCTGTGTCACCGGAGGCGTCGCGGAAGGGAACAGGTCGGCGGGGAAGACCCCGAGCCACGCGCTCGTGGTGAGCAGATCGCCGCCTTCGTAGGCGTCGAGGCCGGGCTGGAACGCGTCCAGGGCCCGCTTGCTCTCGGTCAGTTGGCGCAGCGCGGCGCCCAGATCCAGGGTGGGGAAGAAGAGCACGGAGACACGCAGTCGAAAGGTACGGACGGGAGCCTGCGGATCGAAGGGCGGAGGCTCCGCGAAGTGCAAGTGGTAGAGCCGTGGGAAGTCCGCTTGAAGCTCGGCGTAGCTCGGCACATGAGCTGCCTGCATCAGTGCGGGCAGGTCGAGAAACTGGAACCTTGCGACGAACTCCTGCTCGGTCAGGGCCGATACGTCATCGAAGGCCACCGAGTCCAGGGCCCCCTCGGTCAGCGCGACGTGGGCCGTGACCACGGTCTCCAGGGCCATGTCTATCCAACGGGTCGGCACGATGGCCGGAACCTTGACGCAGGCGCGCGCCTGCTCGGGCTGCGGGAGCACCTTTTCCCACTCGGCCCGGAGCGTTACGGGTTCGACAACGGGCACCTGGAAGTGTTTGGCG